>JAKQOD010000319.1 GCA_029565465.1 Deltaproteobacteria bacterium | reverse complement strand
TGTACAACACCGCATTCGGTCTTGGCATCGCGCTCATTTGCATGGTTGCGCACTTGCTGTTGTCGGGCGCAATGAAGAAGGTCGTGTCGGATTTGGAAGCATTCACCCTGCGGTTTGAAAACCTGCTGGCTGAAGGCGGCGCTGCAGCGGGCGCACAACGCGCACCGGGCGCGCCAACCGATGACGAATCGATCGGCGCGTAACGCTCGACCCTGAGGCCACTTTGGAACTTTCAAACAACAAAGTTCACTCCAAACTGCGCACTGCGGTACGCCGGCGTGAAGATCAGATCGAATCCGATGAGATGGAAAGCGGCGAGCTCAACCTCGTCCCTTACCTCGACATCGTGACCAACCTGATGTTGGTGTTCTTGTCTGCAGTAAGCTCTGGTATCATTTTCTCGCAAATCAACACGACGCTGCCGGACTCCGCAGCGGCGGCGGCGGCAAGCCCGACCAAGCCGGACGATAAGCCGGAAGATCAACCGCTTAAGCTTGTCATCTCTGTAACCCGCGACCGCGCATTGTTGTGGTCGATCACGGGCCTTGAAGGCACCCTGCCCCTACCCAAAGCGACGTTCCCTCGGACAGGTCGCATCGGCGATCGGTGCGACGGCGGCTACATGTGTGAAAGCAGCGCATGCGATATTGGCGCTAGCAAGTGCATTGCATCCAAAGAGGTTGATGTCCCGGTATTTGATTACCGTGAAATCAACAAAGCGTTGTTCGAAATCGCCAATCGCCGCTACTTGGGTCGCAATCGCGCACCTAAGACCTACCAAATCACGTTGATGGCCGACGGCGGCACTCCATATTCGACGATCGTTTCCATGATGGGTGCGATGCGGTGCAAAATGCCGGAAGTGGGCAAAAACTCCGACGGCTGCTTGTTGCCAACTGACGACGAAGCGCTCAAGAAAAATCCTGATCCGATTGCGCTCAAAGCGAAACTCTTCGACACCACGCGGGCTAAGTACGACGCCAATACGATGGCGCTGTTTCCCGACATCCTCTTTTCGACAGGATTTGAGTGATGGCATTCACGCAGCGCGAAGCGCGCGCCGTAATCCGCAAGGCTGTTAGCCGTGTGCCTGAAGGCGAAGAAATTCGCCATCTGAACATCATGCCGATGATGGACATGATGACGATTCTGTTGATCGTTGCGATTTTTCAATCGGCATCGAGCGCAACTGAATTGACCACCACGGACCTGACGCTGCCCGAGTCCAAATCCGAAGAGCCGTTACCGGCTGATGCTTCAACGCTGATCATTTCCAAGCGCAGCATTGTGGTTTCGGTGAACGGCAAGGCCAAGTCGATCGTCTCGGTATCCAATGGTGATGTAAGCGCAGCCGATAAAGAAGGCGGCGCCCAAGGCATCAAGATTCCGAAGTTGACCAGCTTTTTGGCCAACCTGCATAGCCAAGAAGAAGTGCTGCGCAAGCAATCTGGCCGCCCTGAATCGGTGCCTGAACTGCTCGTGCTGGCGGACCGCACCACGCCATACAAGCTGCTGGTGGAAGTCATGTTCTCGGCCAAGCAAAAAGAAGCCGGTTACAAGCGTTTCCGCCTGATTGTGCAAAAGCAGTTCGCCGCTGAAAAGACCAAGTAGCAGCGTCAACGCTGTTTGGACTTCGCTGTTCGCCCTCCCGTTGCCACAATTGTGCGCTATACTGGAGTCATGAAGCTCATTGGCGAACGTCGAGCAATTGCATCCGCAGTGTTTGCGCTGTACGCGTTTTTCTACTTGGTGCTTGCCCTGTTGGATGTGCAGCCAGGTTTTGACAAAGCTTACTTCGCAATGGCGGCCGTCTATGGTTCGGCTTTCTTTGCGTTGGTAGCGGGCTATTTCTGGGCACGCTGGTATGCCATGGGCGTTGCGTTGTCCGGTGTGATTTCAGGCGGCGTTGCGCTGTGGCAGCTTGGCGCCGAGCCAATCGTGGTGTTTATTGCAGGCACCCATCTCGCCGCAACGCTGATGCTCGCCGGCCAGTCAATGCGTGAACCGTTCGAAGGCCAACCATCGTGGCGCAAGCGCTTGCACATGGATGACAACGCGGTGGTGCGGCTCGGCCGCTCGGTAACCCGGGCATCGATTAGCTTGCCGTTTATTCTGTTGTACGCGCTCGCGCCGAAGCCTGAAGGTGCCGATGCTAGTGTCGCGCTGTGGCTGGCGGTTGCCGCAAGCGCCGTCGGTTTGTTTGGTTTAGTTCGCATGCGAACCTGGGGCCTGCTGGCGCTGCTTGGCGCAAGTGGCGCCATGGCCGCTGCTGCCGTTTTGTCGCCTACCGTCGCAACGATGGGCTTTGCAGCCGCGGGTACAGCATTGTTGGCGTCGGCGTGGCTACCAATGGCAGCGCCGATCGCTGCAATGTTGCTTGGTCGACGCGACAACGGCGCAACGGTTTGACGCGGATTCCCCGGTAAGGCTACCCTTTCGTTATGCGCACCTTGTTTCGGACCTTGCCATGCGTTGCTGTTGCAGCTGCGTTGCTGTTGCCATCGGCTGGTTGCCAACCGTTGTACGGTGGCAAAGCTGAAAAACTCAAAGTGCCTGAGAAGAAGAACCGCCCCAAGCAGGCGGCGGACACCGGCCCAACCATCGTTTACAACGAAGAGTGTAAGGCCGATTTTTTCGCCACCGGACTCAAAGTTACCGCGATGCCATCGCTTGCGGATCAGCAAGTGCAGCTTGGCAATGCAGCGATGGATGCGTCGCGGCGAGCGGCCGAGCCGGAAGCCAAGGTCTCTTCGATTCTTGAAGCGATTAATAAGTACAAAGCGGCACTGTCGAAGGACCCTTTCAGCGCTGATGCAACCTTGCAGCTCGCGTTGGCCTACGATTCCGTATTGAAAAAAGGCTGCGCGCTTGAACTGCTCAAGCGTTTGGCAGCGCTACAGACTTACCAAAGCAGTGCTGATGTCGCACGGGTCAAACTCGACGAGATTGTCAGCCGCGAAACCATGTTCAAAGGCTATCGCAACGATGCGATGAAGGCGATTGGTCGTTAACATCATGCGAATTCGCAGTTCAATTGTTGCGCTGTTGGCGTCGAGCACGCTGTTGAGCGTCCCTGCTGTTGCGGTTGTTGGCACCGCTGGGTTGATGGCATGCCATAACAAAGATAACGCGCCAGTGCCGCCGCCACCGTTGCGGCCCGAGGCTGAACCCGATCGCGACACGTCCTCACGGAATACGCGCACCGACTGTGAGCCGGCCGAGCCAGAGCGCGAGCCGGCCGCCCTTGCGTACGACGAGCGTTCGCCCGACGAAGCGCAAGACATGGCCGACGAAGGCGTAAGCAAATTGCGCGAAGCCGAAAGCGGCGAAATGCTGCAGAGTCGACGCGAAGGCTTGGTCACCGAAGCGGTGTACAAATTTATCAACGCCCTGCAAGCCGACCCGTACAACGTACGCGCAACGTACAATTTGGCCGCCGCCTACGCACGCATTGGCCGGCGCCAGTGCGCGGTGAACTTGTTGACGCGGATGATTCAAATGCGCAAGCACGCATCGCGCAAAGCCGAGGTAGAAAAAAGCCTCGACCGCCTGCTCGGCCGTGGCAATGCGACGCTTGATCCGGACTTCAACGACATGCGCAGCGACGATCGGTTTCGTTC
>JAKQOD010000289.1 GCA_029565465.1 Deltaproteobacteria bacterium | reverse complement strand
GACCTCGCCGAAGGTGCGCATACCATCGAAGTTGTTGTCTATGACATCTTTGACTTGCCAGGCAAAGCCTCCATCCAGATCACGCTTGCTGGCCCCTGCAAATCATTTTCGGATTGTGGTTCGACGCAAACCTGCGTGGGCGGGCGCTGCGTCGTCGGGCCGGGCAATCCTGGTGGCATCGGCGAAACCTGCACCGGCAACCCCGACTGTGCATCTAACTCATGTGGTGATGACGGCGCCGGCACCAAGTATTGTGTTGAATCCTGCACGCTCGGCTCGTCGGAGTGCCCGGCTGGGTTCGGCTGCCTTGACGCTGGTGGCAAAGGGTTGTGCTGGCCAAATGGCGAAAGCAAAGATCCTTCCGGTGGTTGTGCTGCGAGCGATAACGGCGTGTTGGTGCCCGTTGCGTTTTGCTTCTTGTTCGGCGTGGCGATTTTTGGACGTCGTCGGGCCAGCGATAACGTCAAAGCATGAACTACCGGACCTACGCTCGAGCAGTTATCGCGGCCACGGACCTCGCAGGGAAGTTAGCACCGCCGCCTGCGGCCATTGATCTAACGCCGGCCGACGATGACGACACCGCGCCGCCGCCGACATGGCCGGGTCGGCCTAACAACTTGCAGATCGTGCACGGCAAGTTTGCCAAGGTGCCGCCGATCGCCGGCATGCGCGACCCGCAACAACGTGCGCGGATCATTCACGCGCTTGCGAATCACGAGCTGCAGGCCATCGAACTGTTTGCATGGGGACTCTTGCAGTTTCGCGATGTGCCCGTACCGTATCGCCGCGGCTTGCTGGCGATTTTGGCCGATGAGCAACGCCATTGCCAGCTCTACCTTGACCGGCTAGCTGCGCATGGTCATCAATTTGGTGACTTCGCCGTCACCGGCCATTTCTGGAACAAGCTCGACGACTATCGGTCGCCCCTGCATTTCAGCTGCGCCATGGGCCTGACGTTCGAAAATGCCAATCTTGATTTCGCCCAAGAATATGCCAACGCGGCTACCGAGGTTGGCGATCTTGAAACCGCAGCAGTTCTGCAGCGCGTCCACGATGAAGAGATTGCGCATGTGCATTTCGCGTGGGTGTGGCTACAGAAGTTTGCGCCGGATGAGCCGGCCTGGGAAACCTATATTGCACATCTGGACCATCCGCTTGGGCCCCACCGCGCACGTGGCAAAACATTTGATCGTGATGCACGGCGCCGCGCCGGGCTGCCTGCCGATTTTATCGATCGGCTAGCGCACGTCGAAGCCAAACGCCCGAGCGGCCAGCCTCGCTAACGTGCGTCATGCAGATTCTTGCCAACCTCGATTGTGAGGCAACCTGGGCGGCGCGGCCGCTGCCGGTCAAGATCAAACAACGGCTCGCGACCATGTCGACGCTGCTGCGAGCGTTGGCAACGGACCACGATGTGGTGCTTCACACCGTGGCCGCCCCGGTTACCAACGCCATCACAGCAACGCCGAAGCTGCCACCGTTGCAGTGGGCCGTCGATCCACGCAATGGCACAACCTGGCCAGCTGCGGCGGGCTTTGCGTGGGCGAGCTGCACTGCGGCGCGCCGCCTGAGCTACGACCCAGGTGATGTGCCATGGCGCAACGCCATTGTGCAGCCTGCCGTGGCCGACGCGATTGCCAAAGCCGCAAACGACCGCCGGTTGACGTTACACGTTCGTGCACAAGCTGGCGTGTCGTTGCCATTGGCCGCGTGCATTGATAGCGCAGCAGCGTTGCATGCTCACTTGCAAAAAGTCGCGCCGCTGCTTGGGCCGGGCGGCTGGGTCTGCAAAGCGCCCTGGACAGCGGCCGGCCGTGATCGCGTATGGGGCCAAGGCACCGACGCTGGCGCCGTGCAACGCGCCGAAACCCTGTTGCGATCGTGTGGCGCATTGATCTTCGAACCGTGGCTCGACCGCCTCGATGACTTTGGCGTACTCGCAACCGTTGATGCCGAGCATGTCACCCAACGCGCACCGCATCGCCTGCTTTGCAATGCCCATGGCGGCTTTGCGGGCATCGACATCGGTGGGGCATCGCACGCGCCAGTCGTTATGACCACGGGGGAACGCGACACCATCGTCGCAACCGTCGAAGCCGCGGGTATCACGCTGCGTGGCATAGGCTATCGCGGTCCGTTTACGATCGATGGTTTTTTCTATCAAGCCGGGCACCAGCGCCGGCTTGCACCCCTTTGCGAAATTAACGCAAGGCTCTCGTTTGGGTGGGTCGCACTTGCCTGCGCAACGCGGTTAGGCGGCACCAGTTTGCGAATCGGCCAGCAAGCGCCGACCATGGCCCAGGTTTTGATTCAGCCCACGCCGCAGGACCCATTTGCGGTGTGGGTCGACTAGCACAACCGGGTCACTTGAGCACGCCCGCGCGCGTAGCCAGCGCTAACTATTTAGCGACGGCCGATCCTGCTTTGGGCTTGGCTGTCGTCGATATAGTGGTACACCTCAACCACGTTTCGATATGCAAATCCAACCACGCTTAGCCGGCAAGCATGCAGTCATCACAGGTGCAGGCCGTGGCATCGGTAAGGCAATCGCTCTGTTGTTCGCGCAACATGGAGCCAAGGTCACCCTATGGGCACGTTCGGGTGCCCAGCTCGAAGCCGTCGCGGCAGAGCTTGGCAACGCCGCACATTGGGCCAGCGTCGATGTCACCGATTCGGCGGCCGTCAATGCCGCCGCCACACGAGCCCGGGCCGTGCACGGCCCAGCGGATATCCTGGTGAACAACGCCGGCAGCGTCGTGCGGGGCCCAGCGCTTGACCTTACTGATGCACAGTGGCGCAGCATGTTTGCCACCAACACCGACGGCACCTTTTTTGTCTGTCGCGCGTTCGCGCCCGACGTACGCAGCCAACACGGCCGCATTATTAACATCGCTTCCATTGCTGGTCGCCAAGGTACCGCCGGCCTCGCGGCCTACTGTGCAGCCAAACATGCGGTCGTCGGCTTCACCCGTGCGCTAGCCATTGAGCTGCGCGGCGTCGCAACCGTCAATGCGATTTGCCCAGGCAGTGTCGACACCCAGATGTTGCAAGAGGGCTTGCCTGGCGCAGTCCCTGACATGACACCCGCCGACATCGCTAACACCGCACTATTTTTAGCAGCCGACGCGCCGACGGCGCTGACCGGCAGTTGCATGGATGTGTTTGGTTAAGCCATGAGTCGAGCGCCAACCCACGATTTCGCGACGATCGAAACGCTGCTCGCAGCATCGCTCGATAGTTTACCGGTGTTCCCACTTCCCAACTGTGTATTGTTGCCAGGCGGGTTGCTGCCGCTGCACGTGTTTGAGCCGCGGTACCGTGCCTTAACCAAAGACTGCCTGCAAGGCAGTGGAGTGATGGGTATCGCCCGATTGCAACCAGGCTATGGCAATGCCGCAACCGAACCAGCCATTTTTCCAACCCTGGGTGTCGGGCAAATCGTCTGTTCCGAAGAATTGCCAGATGGTCGCTTTATGTTGCTGCTGCGTGGCATCGCACGCGTCGAAGTTGAACGCGAGCTGCCGCTATGCTGCACTGGCTATCGACAGTTTCGGTGCCGACCCATCGTTAATGAGCCAGCCCAGCCAACGGCACGTGAACGCGAGCGCCATCAACAGCTCATTCAATTGTGTGATCAAATTGCGCCGCATCTAGCTGAAGCCGGGCAACAACTTGCCGAACTAGCACGCACGCCCTGCCCTGGCTTTGCAGCAGACGCGGTCACCGCCGCAATCACGATGGATCCCAACGAACGCCAGCGCATGCTTGAAACCACCTCCGTGTTAACCCGGCTTACGATGGCCGAAGCCGCGCTGCACGACTTGCTCGCCCACGTGAATGCTCAACACGGCGACCTGAATTAACCGGCGGTGATTAACCGTCACTTCGGATTTTTGCGTGGCCGACCACGCTTGCGTGGCGCTTCATTGCCACCGCCAAATTCGAGATCAACCGAGAATCGCTCTTCCACCAAGTCGTCAACCGACGTGTGGAGTGAGTCGAGACGGCGAAGCTCGTCACGTTCAAATTCAGCAAAAGAGGTGTAAACGCGCGGAAATCCTGACGACATAGTTTCCTCCAAGGACACGGCCCTACATGTCCTACATCTGTACACAAGGTATGCTTTATCTGACAGAACGCCAAGTTTTTGGCTTGCATTTGCGAATTTTACTTTCGTATTTGCCTTCGAAATTCCGTTTTCACATGTAATTCCGAAAGGTTAAGCACTTGCTGTATTTTCCGTCTTAAGCGCTGTGGCAAGCGCGATCGTCATGGCGACGTGCTAGGACTCGCCCATGTCGAGGATCATCGCGGTCGCCAATCAAAAAGGCGGCGTTGGCAAAACCACGACGGCAGTAAACCTCGCCGCGTCGGTTGCTTCGCGTGGATTTCGCGTGTTGTTGGTCGATTTTGATCCACAAGGCAACGCCTCATCGTCCGTTGGGTACACCCGCGACAAGATCGAACTGTCGATCTACGATGCGTTGGTTGGCGACGTTGCATTACAAGATGTGATTCGCCCAACGGAAATCACATCGTTGTTCTTGGCACCGGCCAATACCGATTTGGTTGGGGCGGAAATTGAATTGATTGGCGCCGATTCGCGTGAGCGCTTTTTGGCCAACAGCTTGGCCGCCGTCGTCGACAGCTACGACTACATTGTGATCGATTGCCCGCCTTCGTTGGGCATTCTAACGCTTAACGCGATGGTTGCTGCCCAAGGCGTCATCGTGCCGATGCAAGCAGAGTACTTTGCCCTCGAAGGGCTATCGGCCCTGGTCTCAACGATCGACAAGGTCCGCGCCGCCTACAATCCGACGCTGGCGATCGTTGGTGTCGTGTTTACAATGTTCGATGTTCGTACCAATCTTTCGACCCAGGTGCGTGACGAAGTTGCGCAGTTCTTCGGCGACAAATTGTTCGAAACGACGGTGCCACGCAATATCCGGTTGTCCGAAGCGCCGAGCCACGGCAAACCCGTGTTGCTCTACGATTTGCGTTGCCCTGGCACCAAAAGTTACCTGGCACTTGCGGAAGAGTTCATCAACCGTACCCCGGTGCAAGCCAGCACACATGGAGAACGGCATCCAACATGAGCATTGATCCGAAGAAGAAGGGCCTTGGCCGCGGCCTTTCCGCCTTGTTGCCAACTGGCCCAGCTGCCCCACGCCAAGGTGTCACGCCAAGTGCGCCGCAAGCAGCACCTGGCACGCTCGCTGGCATCGTACCGCCAATGGTCACCACGGCGACGCCAGCGGCGCCACGCACGTATTTTTTCGCGGGCATTGAGTTGCTGTTCCCAAGCCCGGAACAGCCGCGCCGGATCTTCGGCGAAACCGAACTTGAAGAACTCGCTGCGTCCATTCGCATCCACGGCGTCATCATGCCGCTGGTGGTGCGGCCGCGCCCAAGCGAAGGTGGTGGCTATTTCCTCATCGCAGGCGAGCGACGTTGGCGCGCCGCCCAGCGCGCCGGCCTGCATGAAGTCCCCGTGGTTGTGCAAAACGTCGCGCCCCAAGCGGCGTTCGAACGCGCCTTGGTTGAAAACCTGCAACGCGCTGACTTGGGGCCGCTCGAAGAAGCCGCAGCCTACCAGCGCTTGATGGATGAATTTAGTCTCACCCAAGATGCCGTTGCGCAACGGGTGGGCAAAGATCGCAGCACGGTGGCCAACGCGATTCGCCTGCTGCGTTTGCCTGCAACCGTCCGGCAGTGGGTTGAAGACAAAAAGCTATCGATGGGCCATGCGCGCGCCTTGCTTGCGCTCGACGATGATGCGGCCATCGAGCGTGCCGCTCGCACGGTCATCGCGAAAGGGTTGTCGGTCCGCGCCACCGAAGCGCTGGCCAAGCCCGCCGCTAGTAAAGGCGCGCCGACTCCTGCGACCAAGCCAAGCGGCAAGACGCCAGCGATTCGCGACTTAGAACAGCGCCTCACCAGTGCGTTGGGTGGGCCGGTGAACATCACCGAAGACGCCCCTGGCAAGGCCGGCCGCATCGAAATCCGATATCAAGATCTCGACCACCTCGACCGCCTGCTCGATCGCCTGCTGTAACCGGGCAATCCCGGTAGCCTCCACCTCGGTTGTGTTGGATACTGCGCGGCAGCCGTGTCAGAGCGACAGCATAGCCGCGTGCCGTATTGCGTGCGTGTTGAATTCCGTACGGCATCGTCGTTTTTGGTGGCCTATTCCGTCAACATTTCACGTGGTGGCTTGTTTCTCGAAACTGACGCGGCAATTGAATTGGGTGCGCGGATCGAGTTAGCGCTGGTGGTCCCCAAGGTTGGCGAGATCGATTTGGTCGGCCATGCAGTCTGGGTGCGTGGGCGCGAATCCAGCGAAGGGCCACCTGGCGTTGGCATCGAGCTGACCGACGAAGCCCCGGACCTTGGGCCAATTATCGATAAGCTCGTCGCAAACTACACCGGCTTGTCAGTATTGTTGTTGTGCGGCGATCGCCAAGATCGCACCTCGCTTACGCGTTTGGTGAAATCGATTTTCACCACGGCGGAAGTGATGCAAGTTGCGGATTCGAAAGTAGCAGCAACATTGATGACCGCAGATGTCGACCTCGCAATCATCGATGTCGACTTTGATGTGGACGGCGGCTTGGCATCGCTACGCACGGCCAAGGCAAGCGTGCCGGCAATTCCGACCGTGGCACTGGCGTCAACCAAAAAGCTACGCGAACACGCCCGTGCCGCCGGTGCCGACGAGCTGGTGTCCAATCCACCGCCGATGGCCGAGCTGCAAGTGGCGTTGGTCCGTGCCATGGGGCGCCCGATGTCGACCAAAACGACGTCCGGCAACTAACGCAACCGTCCGCGCTGGACCTATGCACCTGCACCGCGTCGGCGCTGGGCTGCGTCGACGGTGTTTTCCAACAAACAAGCGATTGTCATCGGACCGACCCCCTTGGGCACCGGCGTAATCGCGCGCGCGTGTTGGGCAGCTTCGGCATACGCAACATCGCCACACAATTTACCGTCGGTGCCGCGATTGATACCAACGTCGATGACAACGGCGCCGTCGCGAATCCAATCGCCACGCACCATTCCTGGCCGGCCCACCGCAGCAACAACGATATCCGCCCGACGCACTTCGTCAGGTAAATCACGCGTCCGCGAATGGCACAACACTACCGTTGCATTGGCATTGCTCAACAGCAACGCCATCGGTTTGCCGACCAGCACGGAGCGCCCCAGCACGACGGCACGTGCACCTTCCAGCGCGACCCCCGCATGATCTAACAAATGCATCACACCACGCGGGGTGCAAGGCACGAACCGCGGCCGCCCTTGAGCCAACAGGCCCAACGAAATCGGATGCAACCCATCAACGTCTTTGGTTGGGTCGATGGCGCCCAGCACCAGATCGGCATTGATATGTGCAGGCAATGGCATCTGAATCAGAATGCCGTCGACGTGCGGATCGCGGTTGAGGCTATCGACCAGCGTCAATAACTCGCGTTCCGTAGTGGCATGAGGCAGACGATGATCGCGTGGCGTCACGCCGGCGTCTTGTGCTGCTTTGGTTTTCGCTTTGACATAAACCGCCGACGCAGGATCGTCGCCAACCAACACGACGGCGAGAGTTGGCACCACACCATGGCTTGCGAGTTGCGTCGCTCGGCCGTGCACGGTGGCGCGCACCTCGGCAGCGAGCGCAGCGCCATCCAGCACCATTGCGGTCATGCGGCCGAACCGCCGCTGCTGCCACCACCTGAACTGCCTGAGCCACCAGAGCTGGCGGCGGGTGCCACCGCTGGCGCGGGTGCCACCGCTGGCGCGGCGCTGCTGCTGGCTGAGCCAGCAAGCGGGACCGGCGTGCCTTTGGGGCTGGTGACCAACGGACGAGAGTTCCGATTGCTGTCAGCGCTTCCGGGGCTCTCCACGGGCCGTTTGACCTGGTCCGAGCGGCTGCTGGTGGAGGAGA
>JAKQOD010000282.1 GCA_029565465.1 Deltaproteobacteria bacterium | reverse complement strand
AAATGTAGTTGCTGCATCGTGAGCAAACGCAACGCGCTTCACGCCAGTAGCCGGCGATACACATCGTCGACGGTAGCCGCGATGGTGTCCCACGTGCGTTGCGTGCGGACCCAGGTGCCAGCGGCTTCGCCGAGGCGTTGCCGTTGTGCTGGATCGTCGATGAGTTCAAGCAGGACGCGTGCGAGATCGTGGTTGTCGCCTTTAGCGAACAAGCGCCCCGTCATCTTGTCATCGACGATGTCGGCTTGGGCCGCAACATTGGATGCCAATACGCAACGTTGCATCGCCATCGCTTCGAACGGCTTGAGCGGCGACACTAATTCGCACACGCGCGTGGGTTTGCGTGGCAGCGCAAAAATATCGATCACCGAGAAATAGCGCCGCACGTCGGTGGGCGGCACGCGACCGACAAAATGCACGATGTCGTCGAGGCCCAGGTGGGCTGCGTGCGCTTCGAGTGCAGTGCGCGCTGCGCCATCGCCAACGATCAACACCTTGAGTTGGCGCGGCGTCGCACGTTGCAGTTGCGCAACCGCCGTGAACAAATCATCGAGGCCTTCGTAGGCATTGAGCGAGCCGATGTAACCAACGACGGTGGCTTCGTGCAGCCCGAGCTGCTCGCGCAAGGCCGTATCCGGCGCCAACGGTTCAAACTTGGCAACTTCGGCGGCATTGGGCAACAGCGAGATATTGTCGTCGGCAACGCCGGCCTCGCTCAGCACCTGCGCAACGCCCGAGGTAATCGCAAACACATGCGCAGCAGCGCTAGCGGCCTGCACTTCGAAGCCTTCGATCATCTGATAATGATCGGAATATTCATAGTTGCGCTCGGCCGACGCTTTGGAAATATGCCAGAAGCCGCGCACTTCGTAGATCACCGGAACGCCGAGGCGGCGGCCAACTTCGGCCGCCATCAAACCACAGTTGTAATTTGACGCAGCATGAATGAGGGCAGGGCGCAGTTGCCGTACACGGGCTTCGAGCGCATCTGCCGCGTCGCGATGGTAGCCTTCGATGTCACGCGCATAACGCAATTTGCTGCGCGTTGGTGCAAACCAATACGGCACGTCGTCGATGATGAGTTGCTCTGGTGCGAGTGCCCAATGTGGATGGTCCCAACGATCATTGGGATAGCCTGGCCGCGCCACTACGTGCATGTCCCACCCAAGCGTCTTGAGTGCGCGCACCAACGCATGGGTGCGTGCACCGTAGCCAGCCGGGTGATAGGGCAGGGTGCTGGCGCCAACGTACACGATGCGTCGCGGCTCGGCGGCGTACGCTGGCGGTTGCGGCTCGGTTAACGGCAAACCTTGGGTCAACCAACGCTGTTGTTGTGCGAGTCGATCGTCGTCGGCAAATGCAGTGCCTGCGAGCTCGTGTGCGCGCGCTTGTAACTCGTACGCACGCGTGATGGCGTGATTGCGCCGATACCAACCAGCCAAGGCAGCGTTCGCTGCGGCCGATTGTTCGACGAACGGCAGCAGTTCTTCGCCTGCGACCAACGTCAGATTGAGATCTTGTGCAGCTTCCAGCGTTAATACCGAGCGAAATGCCGCGACCCGTGCAGCAAGCGGTGCTTGGCTTGCGCGCACCATGTGCTCCGCTGCTTCGATCAGCGGTTCAGTCCTTGCCGCTGTGCGGTGCAATGCATCGCGCGCGTGGCTGGCCCAGCGCGGCGCATCGCGCACCACGCCTTTGACCAATTCCGACCAGGATTTCATCGCCACTAGGTGGTCGGTGGTTGGTCTGGCATCGGCGTGCCGTGCAAGTGAAAGTTGATCACATCGCGCACGGGGCCATTGGCCAAAATCTCACCTTTTTCGATGAACACCGCGCGCGTGCACAACTCGCTCATCAAGTCGTAGGCGTGCGAGGCGATCAGCACAGTGTGCGCACCGTTGACCATGCTCTTGATCCGCGCCGCTGATTTTTCGACGAATTCCGCGTCGCCAGCCGACAACGTTTCGTCGATCAACAGCACATCTGGATTGGTTTCGCAGGCAACCGAAAAGCCCAAGCGGCTGCGCATCCCCGACGAGTAGGTCTTGAGCGGCTGGTCGATAAAATCTTTGAGCCCCGAAAAATCGACGATGGCTTCAAACAATTCGTCGATCTTTTGCTTCGGCATCGACAACAGGCTGCCGTACAGATAAACGTTTTCACGCCCGGTGAGATGCACGCTAAAGCCAACGCCAAGGCCGGCCAGCAACAGCACTTTGGGCACTGTGCGCACGGTGCCTTCGTCAGGGCGATAGATGCCTGCGATCAAACGCAGCAACGTGCTTTTGCCTGCACCGTTGCGGCCCATCATGCCGACAATCTCGCCACTGCGCGCTTGAAACGAAACATTGCGCAACGCCGTGTACGTGTTGTCGGCGTGATTCACCGAGCGAAACATATTGCGTAACGATTGCAGCACCGGGCCAACGTAGACGCGGCCACGAGGGAAGTGCAGCACCACGTTTTGCACATCAACGGTGAGTGGCGCAGGTTCAACAAGTGCGCTCATAGTTTTTTCACCACGGTGCCTTCCATGCGGCGGAACGTGCCCAGGCCAAGAATCATCATGCCAAGACAAACTACGACCGAGAAAACAATGTGATTCGCGTCAATGTTGAGCGAACGCCCCGTGATGCCTTTTTTGACCATTTCCATCGGCACCAACAGCGGGTTCCACGCCACGATATGCCGCATGCTCTTGTTGAGCGAGTCAAAGTCCCACATGACTGGCGACAAGAACATGCCTGCGCGCGTGATGAAGTTGAAGAAATACTCAACATCACGATTTAGTACGTTCCAAGGTGCGCTGCCCATACCAATGCCGATGCCAAACGCGGTGGCCAACAGCAAACCAGCAGGCACATACGCCAACAACTCCCAGCTCGGCGGAATCCCGAGATAGATCATAAACGGCACTGAGACGAACAAGCTGAGCGTCGTCATGATGAGCTGCGACAGCACCGCCGACAGCCCATAGATCTCGCGCGGTACATAGATCGATTCGATCATACCGCTGTTGCCAGTGAGGCTGCTTTGGCAACGCTGCGCCACCGAGGCGAAGTGGCCCCAGGTGATCACGCCGTTAACGACCAGCAATGCAAACGCTTTGTCTTGGCTGCCTTTGACCAACCAGAAAAAAGCAACGTACGTAAACGCCATCAGCAGCGGTTCGAGCAACGACCAGAAGTAGCCGAAGGCTGAGCCACGGTATTTGAGCCGAATGTCGCGCATGCACATCGCCCAAACCAGCTGGCGATGGGTGTAGAGATTGTGGCACAGCGTCGGCAAACCACGCCAAAAGCCCTGCAAGGGGTTCGGCGCCGCCAGTTTCAGGGCGTGCGCATCAGCCACTAGCTTGTTAGCTGGTGGGTTACCTTCGGTCGTCGACGCACTCATTGATCGTTCGTACGTTCAAGAAAACCGAGATCGCGATCCGTCGTTTGAAATCCAAGGCCCGAGGCCACAGCGATCAAATCAGCACGTTTAACTTTAACTGCCACAGGGGCGGGCGGTACCACAGCCAAGGCTTTGGCTGGAAGAGGTAGCGCGTCAATCGTTGCCACGTGCGAGCGGGTTTCCCAGGTGCCAGCATCGAGCGTTAACAAGGCAACTGGCGTCAAAATGCCGTAGGTCAACGGGAAGATGAAAGCCAATGGAATGGCGTTCCACGCCGAGGCGTCTGGGTCTTTGTACGCGTGCAAGCGATATGCAGCGCCAAGCAAAAACGCAATGACGAGTTGGTACGTCATCATGATCCAGAACTTGCCAGTCACCAGCGCTGACACCAGCAGTGCAGGGTAGAGCAAGATCGCAACGAACAGCGAGAAGAAGTAGAAGGCGACCAGTGGGTGACCCTTCCAAACGTGTGACAAGCCACCTAAGTAGTCGACCATGTTCGACCGGCGCCAGCGCAGTTGTTGCGACAGGTAGATCGAGACTGACGTTGGCGCCACCGTGCGGCACACCGCGTGTGGATTCATGATGGTTTCGTAACCAGCTTTGACAATCATGCGGGTCAAGTAGCGGTCTTCGCCGTACTTGATTTCAACGCCGCACACGCTGCGGTTTTCGAGCACCGGCAGCAGTTCTTGCAACACCGTGCGGCGATACGCCGTGAGGCAGCCCGACAAGCACAACACTGAGCGGAACCGCAGTTCGACGCGTTTGATCAAGAAGTAGCTGTAGTAGTACTTCACCGCTTGCATGCGGGTCAGCCAGTTGTCGCGTTCGTTGAGAATCGCGACGCGGCCGCCAACGGCAGCGACTTTTTCGCTCGAGAAGCAGCGAATCATGCGCGACACAGCTGCCGGTTCAACAACTACATCGGAGTCGACCGAGACCACGATTTCAGCATCGGTCATGCCGAGTGCGCGGTTGATCGAGCGGCGTTTGCCGAGGTTGGTGACGTTGCGAACTACGCGAGCATTTGGCACCCCACGCAGTGCGTCAACTGCATGGTCGTAGCTGTCGTCGGTGGAGCAATCGTCCACAATGATGATTTCGCGGAGGTGTACCGGATAGTCCTGCTTGAGCAGGCTAGCGATCGTTCGCCGAATCATCGCGCCTTCGTTGAACATTGGCGTAATGATCGCAACCTTGGGTTGAAACTTGTCGTCATAACGAATGCCCGAACCGCGGCGGCTGGCGCCAAGCAGGACGAACAAAGGAACACAAACGACCACCGCACCCAACGCGCATGCAGCGAGGAATATCATGTGGGTCATTTGGCGCTCCTGCTATGGGTCGCACCATGAACGCTCTGAACGCGTGAAGCTTCGAAAATGAGCATGCGAACTCGCCTAGGATAAAGATAAGAATTAAGAAATAGTTAGAAGCGGTGACTACTACAGTATCGTTAGGGCCACCACCCTATCGCAAGTATTTTCCAGGGACAAGGCGGATCCGCTATGCGGTTGCGCACGTGTGATGGCATTTACAAGATGCGTACTTGACTTCACTAGGCGGGGCCGCCTAGACAGCCTTGTGCGAGTCATTTGCGTCGCCGGCGCACGGCCAAACTTCGTGAAGGTTGGGCCATTGTGGCGCGCTTTGTCCGCGGCATCCGGAGTGGACCCGTACTTTGTCCACACCGGGCAGCATTACGATGACAAGATGTCGCAGGTCTTTCTGGATCAGCTTGGATTGCCGGTTCCTGCGGCGATGCTGGGCGTCGGTTCAGGTACCCATGCCGAACAAACGGCGGCGTTGATGCAGCGGTTTGAGCCGGTGCTCGAACAAATTCAACCACACGTGGTGATCGTGGTTGGCGATGTGAATTCGACGCTGGCGTGTGCGTTGACGGCCGCCAAGTTTCAATTGCGCGTGCCGTTTGGCTGGCGGCTTGAAGCCGCGCCTCGCACCCGGCCCGTTGTGGTGCATGTCGAAGCCGGGCTACGTAGCGGTGACAATGCGATGCCGGAGGAGATCAATCGCCGGGCCACCGACGCGATCTCGGATCTGCTGTTTACCACGGAGGTAGCTGCCAACGACCATTTGGCACGCGAAGGCGTGGCAGCCGAGCGGGTGCACTTTGTTGGCAATGTGATGATCGACTCGCTGCTGTCCGTTGCCTCAAGCGACGCTGCGCGGCGGGCGCCGGCAGATCTCGGCGTCTCAGCGCGCGGCTACGTGTTGGTGACGTTGCATCGGCCCAGCAACGTCGACGAACCAGTGCACCTTACCGCGCTGTTGCATGCGATCGCGTCAGCGGTGGGTGATTTGCCAGTCGTGTTTCCTGCGCATCCGCGCACCCGGGCACGGCTCGACGCGATTGTCGCAGCGTCGCCAGCGTTGGCGCGCTGGCGCATCATCGAACCACTAGGTTACAGCGAATTCGTTGGTCTCCTGGGCAATGCTGCGCTGGTCTGCACCGACTCGGGTGGCGTGCAGGAAGAAACCACCGTGTTAGCCACGCCGTGTGTAACGTTGCGTGACAGCACCGAGCGGCCCATCACGATTACGCACGGCACCAATCGGCTTGCTGGCACATCGATGCCGCATATCGTCGACGTGATCCGCACGACGCTAGCTGCGCCTCGGCCGGCCGTCGCTGCGCCGCCGTTGTGGGACGGTCAAACTGCGCCTCGGATCGTTGAGATTTTGCAGCGCGCGTTTGCGTAGTTTACCAACCTCGTTGCGCCCCGATAAAAAGTGCAAGCCACCATGCAACCTGCGGCGTGGGTTGGCGTGTGTTCCAGTATGCAAAGCTCTTTTTGGGAATCTCATTCGCTACGGCTGACTTTTTTCGTCACGGTTGTCGCCGCTTTCGGGCTGGCCGCATGCAGTGGTAACAATCAACGCACCGTCGACGCTGCGATCCAACTCGATGGGCCGCCGCCGGTCGACCCGCCGCCGTATCGCTGTGATTTGGCAGACTGCAGCGGCGATTTCGCTAGGACTTGCGATCGCAATCCGCAAACCCTCGATTGCGCCACCATTGGCGCGACGTGCGGCGCGTTTACCGACAGCAATTCGGGGCAAGCCTTCAACTGGTGCACGTGTGGCAACTTGACCGAAGGCGACGGCCAATGCCTCGACGGGCGCTATGGTGTAACCTGCGCTGTCGGCTTGGGCGGCCTTACCGATTGCGGTGTTGGTTACGAATGCGTCGCAAGGCCACAGGGGCCGTTTGGCATTGGCTGCGAATGCAACAATGTTGCCGACGGTATTTGCCCGGGGCTGGCCTGCAGCGCCGACCCCGATTGCGCGCAATGCACGCCAAACTGCAACGGCCGCACCTGTGGCGACAACGGTTGCGGCGGTGAATGTGGCCAATGCGATTTTGGCGCGACCTGCACGGCGGCCGGCCGTTGCGAAGCGCTGTGCGTGCCCGACTGCACTGGCAAACAATGTGGCGACGACGGCTGTGGTGGTCAGTGCGGCACCTGCGCCGACGGCATGTGCAACGCCAATGGCCAATGCACAACCCAATGTGTCCCAACTTGCACCGATCGCACCTGTGGCAGCGACGGTTGTGGCGGCAGCTGCGGCACGTGCTCCGATGGTTTCGAATGCAACACCGCGCACCAATGCGGCTGTCCGTTTTTCAGCTCGATCGACTACACCATTACACTTGCCCCTGCGAATGGGTTTCCGCCTGCGTTTACGGCGGTGGCGATCAATGTCAAACACATCAACACCGACGGTAGCGAGGCCGCCAGCAACGGCGCCTTCCTCGGTTTTAGCACTACCACCCAGCCGTCGTTTCGCTACACCGTGTTTGGCTGCCAACCCAAGTTGCGCATCAAGCGTGACTACGCGATTTCGGGCAAAAGCGCCCATGCTGAAGAGGTCGTCACCCGCACCAATATCGTGATTCCTGCGCCCGTCGCGAATGGCAATGGGACATACACCGCGCCGCCGCTGTAAAGCAGCAAGCTCCGCAGTGCTTCGCGTCGCGTTGATAAGTTCATTGTTTACAGGTGCTTGCGTTGCATTCGTAGACCTCAAACCACCTGCACCCAACACTTGCCCCAGCTATTGGCGCTGTGCTAGATCCTCGCCCCTAACAACTCTCACAGTGTCGGAGAAATGCGTCCGTGGCTTGGCGACAAGCTTTCGCAAATCGACGATGGCACTGGAGGAACCAACGGAAAGGACAATTGAACATGGAAACGATGCAAGAGGCTTCAGGCCAAACCCCGATCAGCATGCGTGCGCTGCTCGAAGCTGGCGTTCACTTCGGTCACAACACCGGTCGCTGGAACCCAAAGATGAAGCAATTCATCTTCGGTGCTCGCAACGGCATTCACATTATCGACCTGCAACACACCGTTAAGTTGTTCCGCAAGGCATTCCAAGCGGTCATCGACACCACTGCACGCGGCGAAACCATTCTGTTCGTTGGCACCAAGAAGCAAGCTCAAGACGTCATCGTCGAAGAAGCCGGTCGCTCGGGCCAACACTACGTCACCCAACGCTGGCTCGGCGGCACCTTGACCAACTTCAAAACGGTCAAAGGCTCGCTCGAACGCTTGCGCGGCATGGAAAAGATGGAAGAAGACGGCACGCTGTTCGCGCTGACCAAGCGTGAGCAAGTGATGATCGCTCGCGATCGCGCCAAGCTGATGAAGTCGCTCGGCGGCATCAAGACCATGAGCAAGCTCCCTGGCATGGTGTTCGTGATCGACCCACACAAAGAACACATCGCTGTCGACGAAGCGCGCAAACTGGAAATCCCAGTTGTCGCCATCACCGACACCAACTGCAACCCAGACGTGATCGACCACGTTATTCCTGGTAACGACGACGCGATCCGCGCGATCAAGCTGTTTGCAGCTCGCATCGCCGACGCCGCCATCATCGGCACCAAGGTGTACAAAGAAACCGCACGTGATCGCGGTAAGCGTGAAGACGACAACCAACAAGAACGCGTCATTCATGTTTCGTCGGGCGGCGATGGCCCACGCGTTGAAATGTCGGTTGGCGGTTTGTTCTCGCCAGAAGCTTCGGCTTCGCCAGACGCTCAATAGTAGTTGCTCAACAGCTGCTCAATAAATGACCACATCACTCAGCTAGGAGTTAGTCATGGAAGTTACTGCCACTCTCATTAAAGATCTCCGCGAGCGCACTGGCGCTGGCATGGCCGACTGCAAAAAAGCGCTGGTTGAAGTTTCCGGCGACATCGACAAAGCAATCGATTGGTTGCGCGCCAAAGGCTTGTCGAAGGCAGCCAAAAAAGCTGGCCGCGAAGCGACGGAAGGCGCGGTTGTTTCGTACATCCACGCTGGTGGTCGCATCGGTGTGCTCGTCGAAATTAACTGCGAAACCGACTTCGTTGCTCGCAACGAAGACTTCCAAAGCTTTACGCGCGACGTGGCGCTGCAAATCGCAGCGATGAACCCACTGTTCGTGCGCAAAGAAGAAGTTGATCAAGCGTTGATCGCTCGTGAACGCGATGTGCTGTTGGCCAAGGCCAAAGAAAGCGGCAAGCCAGAAGCGGTTGTCGCCAAGATGGTCGATGGTCAAATCAGCAAGTGGATGAAAGAAATCTGCTTGCTCGATCAAGGCTTCGTCAAAGATCCAGACAAGTCGATCGACAGCGTGCTGCAAGAACTGATCTCCAAGATCGGTGAAAACATCAAGATCCGCCGCTTTACGCGGTTCGAACTTGGTGAAGGTTTGGAAAAGACCAAGGGCGACGACTTTGCAACGGAAGTTGCGAAGCAAGCCGGCTTGGCCTGATCTTCAACCACACGGGAAGCGAAGCTCCCCAACTGCAAAGGCGTCCGTGGCTTGGCCATGTGGCGCCTTCGCCGTTTTCGGCGCCAGCATTTGCTGCATCACTTCGCTGCGAATTGGCTTTGGCGCGCGATCGACGGCGGTGTAGTTTCGCGGCCATGAAACGTGGCTTGTTGATAGCGCTCACAGTGTTCGTGGTTGCCGTTGGTTGCACCAAGCGTGAATCGAAGTTCGTGCCGCCTAGCGCGGAACCGGCAGTAGCCGAACAAGGCAGTGCCGGCGCCGGAACTGCTGAAGGTGGCGAACCGATCAGCGCAGACGGCGCCGGATCGAATGCTGGTTCAAATGAACAAGTCGGCATGGGGGATTCGGCGGCTGCGGCTGAGTTCTTGCGCCAGAAAGCCGAAGCGGAGGCACGCGCTCGGCCACCGGTGCCAGCGCCCGATAAAGAAACCGTAGCGACCGCCGATGCTGAAAAAATTGCCGGCCGCGCCAAGGACGCGCTCAACGAACTAGCCGATGCCATTAACGCAAGCAACGGCGATTGCAAAAAGATGGCTGCGGTGGTCACCGAGTTTTCAAACAGCAAACAAGATTTGTTTCGCGAGATGCAAGCATTGGAGCCAAAGCTCACGGTGCCGCAGCGCAAAGCGATCGAAGAAAAGTTTCGCACCGATGTCACCGCGATTGGCGCGCGCTTGACCAAACCGCTTGCTGGCTGCACCCAAGATCCTGATCTGATCAAAGCCATGACGCAAGTTGCCAAGAACGGTGGCTTCAGTGGCGCCTCGTCTACTGCTGGCCAGCCTGCACCTCCTGCGGCGCCGACGGTCTCCGACCCCGTGGTGCGGGCCGCCTTGATCTCAGCGATGGACGAATGGGCGACTGCCACCGATTCGTTGGCCACTGGCATCACGAGCGCTGCGGGCGATTGCGCCAAGGTTGCAACGCAACTCAAAGCCTTCACCGACATATCACCTGCGTTGGTGGCCAAGCTTACGCCGCTGTTGCGGCAGGCGGCGCAAAGTGATCTTGAAGAACTCAAAAGCAAGTACGCCCCAAAGATGGACAAGATGGAAGCGACAGTGACGCCGGCGATCAAAGCGTGCGAAAAAGATCCAGCGGTTGCGGAGTTGATGCAAAAGCTGCCGCACGCCAAGTAACGGTTAACGCGAAAAGCCGGGTCGCGAGACCCCAGCGGATCGTTGTCCATACGCATGGTCTGCCAGCTGGCGTTTCATGCAAATGGAAACGGCCTAACCCTCGGTAACCTGGTTCGGGTTGATGCCGATCGTCGGTGGCACGACGTTTGCTGTTTCCGCCAGTATGAAGACGACACTTGCAACGTGGATGGCGCTCGCGGTGATGGCATCAGGTTGTGTCGATGCCGCGGAAGACGAAGATGGCGCTGACGACGTAAATGTTGCAGACGGCAAGACGGACGGTGCTGCTGATGCGCCCTATGTTGCGGCTGCGGAGCTGCGGTTCGTCAACGCTGCCACGCTTGATGATTTGCGCGCGATTGGCATCAGTAGTCGCGCCGCCGCGGCGACGGTGGCGGCCCAGCGGCCGTTTGCCGATTTGTTGGCGCTCGATGCGGTGAAGTACACCGGCACCGTCTATTTTTCGCGTTTGTACGAACACGTCAAAGCTGCAGGTTTGATTGGTCGTTGCGGCGATGGCGTGCTTCAAGCCGATGCCCATGAAGAGTGCGACGGCGGTAGCAACTGTACGGTGCAGTGCCGCAGCGCCGACGACTTTGACACCTCCATGTACGCTGCGCGAATCGAGATTCCATCGACGATCTTCGCTGATTTGTATCTGCGTTCGCTGGTGGACAGTGGCTACTTGCTGATGGGCCAAACCAATGCAAGCGCGGCTCAGCCCGTACAGCTTGGCGACCAGACGATCACCGACAGCGGCGTGTTTGTGGCGCGAATCGATGATGCCGGCCACGTGGTTTACGCTCGTGTCTTGGCCAACGGCTTTTCGCTTGCCAAGACCGGCCCTCGTGTGATTTCTCCGACGGAAATCCAGTTCGAACTGGGCGGCAAAGTTTATCGCTTAGATCCGGCGACCGGGGCGGCGACGTGGTTGGGCAATCTGCCACTTGGGCTTGCATTTGTTTATTGGACGCCAGCCGGTGAAGTTGTCGCCAAAAAAGGCAACGTGATTTCGCTGTTCGACAAAGAATCACAAGAACCCGTGTGGTCGACGCCCTGCGCAGGGCGGTTCGAATATTTGGTAAGTCGTGATGCGGTGGTCTGCAATAATGACGGCGCTGTAGCCCAAACCGCTTCTGGCTACGCGCTGGCAAGCAATCGCCGCATTGCGTTTTACTCGCCGACCGGGGCGGCGCAATCAGCGTTCGAGGATTTTACTCACTTGCGTGGCTCCGTCGTGGCCACCGACATTGATGCCAAAGGTCGTCGCATGGTTGAAGTGATCGACAACGCAGGTGACCGACCAAATCAACGGCAAGTTCGGGTTGTCGACCGCTACATGCATGCACAGTCGTTCGATTACTATTTTGTGCCGAATGCGGCTTTGGGGCGGATTCCTGCGGTTGCGTCGTCGACCAACAGTTTTGCAGTGCTCGACAACGCCAACTTCTCGGACAACGATCCAGACAGCGCGACTCGCACTTTGATGATTGTGCGCCGCTAACCAGCCTCGCTTTGATCAAGGTGTTTACTCGCGCACTATTTTGGGGCTCATTAATTGCGCTTGCCCCGTGGACCGTGACCCGTGGCCGTGACCGCCCGTGACCGCCCGTGACCGTGACCGTGACCGTCTGACGATTCATCACAAGTTCCGGAGCAATCTCGCGGGCTACGACAAAAAGCGTGTCGCAATGGCGGGTTGGTTGCGGACGTCACACGCCATGGCGCAAGGGATGCGGGCATGGCCTTGCTTGCACATGGCGCGACGCGCGCTGGAACGGCCGCAACGCATGGGCACGAGCACGGCGGATGCCGCCGCAGCGCGCCGGGCTGTTGATGAACGGGCGCCTCCCAGCAGCTAACGAGGGCGCAAGGTGACGCTTCGTACGCGCGCTCTGCCAAGAAGCAAAGTACCGCAGCGCAGCCGCGGACGCCCTGCCGGGCAAGAGTCT
>JAKQOD010000235.1 GCA_029565465.1 Deltaproteobacteria bacterium | reverse complement strand
AAGGACAATCGGCGTCGATATCTTTGGGATCCGCCGACACTCGACGTGCATTCCACGCTGCGGTATCCGGCAGCAAGCGCTCGGTTAACGGCTGGTGCAAGAGTTCTGGTGCAATCGCCGAGCGTTTAAGCTCATACGTATCGACCACGTAGTCGCTGAGGTTAACGCCGGCGTAGGTTGCTGGATCGATCAGCGCTTCGACATGAAATGCGCGGTATTCGTGCACAAACGCCGAGGTTGGCAGGTTGTCGTAGTAGCCAACCTCCGAGCGATTGATCACATGATTCACTTCGTGCGCGAGCACGGCGGCCAACCGTGCTACTGGCAGGTTGCGTGCGACGTAGACACGATTGCTCCACATGTAGCCTTCGATAGCGTTGGAGATCGCAATCAGTGGGGCGTTGCCGGCGACTTGGAGTTTGAAGTAGTCGCTTGAATCCAAGCCTTCGTCCGGCAGGTCCGTGCGCACGCGCTCAAAATCCCAGCAGGTGAGGTCGGCTAGTTCGTCAACCTTCACGCGGCCCGTACGAATCGACTTGGCGGTTAGTGGGCCAATGGGATCGGTGCTGCGCTCCAAATACACCAAGGCGCGTTCGATATAGCGGCGGAACGTTGCACTTGAATGCGTGCTGTTGACTTCTTTGAACGTCGTTGCACCATCAGCTTTGCCATCGACGGCGTCAATATCCTCGTCGACTGGTGTTTCGCTGGCACAGGCCGCCGTGCCAATCGTCGCGACTGCACACCGCAAAGCTAAGGAATAACGCCACATGGTGTGACTAGGAGCAAGTTGTGTGCCGTTTTCGCCCCAGCTAAGTAGCCGATATGTAGACGATTCTTTGTGCTGGCAAGCTTGGTAGCCGGCCACTCGGCTTGGTCGGCACGGCTAAAAATCGATGTCGACGTCGCCACGGCTGGATTTCGGTTCGTCAATCTTGGGCGTTTCGCGCACCACAATGTCGTCGACGCGCCACTCGTCATCTTCAAGGCGCAAGATGATTTCATAGCGTGTAGTTCCGTCGTCCCAGCGCAACGTGCGGCGGTCGGGGCCGTCGTCGGACAGCGCGTCGTCGGCGTGTTTGCCGATGCCTTTGATAAAGCCATCGATTTGTTCGGCCAAGCCATCGCGGCGGCGTTTGGTTAACGTTGCCAAGATTGCACCGATATCGCGGTCGGTAACGGCGCGCGCAAAAAGCTGCACTGCATCGCGTGGCTTGGTTGCGACTGCGGTTGCAACCAGTGGCGTTTCGAGGCTCCAGGTTTTGCCAGTGCGCACGAGCGTCGCAACCCGACCGTTGCTGAGCCGCACCACGGCGCGTTCGCCAGCAGTGCCGTCGACGGTGATAGCCTCGGCAAGTTGCTTCGCGTGCGCGGTCCGCTCGGCCTTGGTTTGTTTCCACCGGATCGAAAATTCAGCAAAGCTGATTTGTTTGCGCGTGTTGGCCGATAACAGTGCGTAACCTGCCGCTGCATCATCTTGTGCAAGCGCTGCCATCAGCGTGCGTACCCCATCGGCTGCGGGCGCTGAAGCGCGGGCACCGGCAGCACCACAGCCCCCAGCGAGAAAGCCTAAGCACAGCAACGCTGCGGCGGTTGCACGGGGAGAGTTTCGCATCGCGCTTACGATACCGCACGACTGCGGCGCGTACCACTCGCGGTCTACCAAGTGACGCGGTTTTCGTGTTTTGTGCCGTCGAAGTCGACGGTTACCAGCACGGCGTGGCTGGCTGTGTAGCCCCATAGCGCGCGGAACATGAAGCCGGTGCTGGTGGCCTGACTGCGACCGTTCGGAAAGGCGACATCAAGGTAAGGAATACCTGGCAGCTCGGCGAGCTGCTCAAAGGTGTCACCGGCTCGTCGCCAGCGCATTACGCGTGTGATGGCTTGCGGAAAATACTTGGCGTTGCGCCAGCTCCCGACCACGGATGGCGCCGTCTCTGATGCAGCTGTTAAGAAATCAGGGATCAGTACATTGCGGGCGGTGTCGATGGGCGAAAGCAATACGTCGACGGTGTCATTGTCGACTTGCCGTGCGTCCCAGACATGGGCATTGGCAACGATGAGCGTGACCCCGGTGCCGGCGGCATTGGTTGCGTAGACATTCCAGGTGTTGCCGTCGAAAAGATTAAATAGCGTCGACGAACCGCTCGAATCGCTCCGCGGCAACGTTCCAAATGCGGGAAACGATAGGCGGTTGCGATAGGTATTGCCGTCGTTGTTGTCGTGGGCGTAGCTGTAGAAAATTTGTTGAACTTGCCCGGTGGTCGCGTCGTAGACTGAGACGTGGCGTTCGATGGCAGCGTAAAGGTCATGGCCGGTGACCACGTTGCTGAGGTGTCCCGCGCGCACGTCTTGGTAAAGGTCAGCCGCACTTGTACCGGCGACGAGGGTGAGGCGCGCGTCATTGCCAAGCGTGTCGTGGCTGAGCAAGCCGTAGCCGCGCCCAACTAAGTCGGGCCGCGCCAGAAAAGGCGTATCGCGCGTGAGCTGCATGGCGCTATACGGGGCGAGCGCATATTGCAGGAAGCGGCCACTTGTAGTTGCGATGTAACGCGTCGTGCCGGCGACGTTGACGATGAGGCCGTTGAGGGGCTGTTGTAAGGCTGCGTAGCTGCGGCCTTGCGCCGCGGGTTGCAACATGGGGCGCGCGGCTGTGTATGCTGCGTAGCTCGCTGTTTCGGCGGTGTAGAACGACGCATCAAGTGTTGGCGTGTGCAGCACGCCAGTCGCATGATACTGCGGCGCCATGGCAAACGCGCCTACTGGTTCGCCACCCTGCACAGCACCAACAAAGAGCCCGGTATAGGCAACCGTTGCGCCACTGTTGATCGGAATGCACTCATCAACAAACGGCAGATGCGTGTGCAGCAAGGCGCCATCGGCACCGGAATAGATACGCAAGGTGCGCGCCATCCGTCGCCCGTTGTCGTCGCAAACCAGCCCCGAAGGCACCGCGCCGATGGCTAACACGTCGGGATAGCCGTCGCCGTTGTGGTCGTTCATCGGCACAACGCCTGCATCGGCGATAATCGTGCTGCGCCAGCGTGCGTTGGTGCCGCCGCTAAGCGCGATGCTTTCATCGTAGGCTGTTGCTTCGTTTGCGGTAAGCACAAACGCCAACCGCCGCCCAACGGTGTCACCGATGAGCGCGAGCCACGCATCGCCTAGTTTGAGCGCGTTGATGTTGGCAGGTACAACAGCGGCCGAGGCATCAGGACTTGCGGCGTCAACAACAGGGGTTGGTCCGTCGCTTTGGGCGGCATCGAGCACCACGGGGGCGCCATCGTAGCAGGCTGAAAACAGCAGCCCGTAACCGAGCGCTGCGACGAAGTTGATGCGCATAGATCCACGATAACCCCCCGTAGAACGGAAGGCAACGGAGGTGGCTCGGCGGGGCGACTTTCTCTTTCGCTGGCGAATGAAATGGTCGGGGAATGCGTTAGCCTCAGACATGGACAATCGAATTCCTGCGTGGCCATTAATGTTTGCGTTTGGCTTCGGCGTTGCGGCAAGCGCTGCATGTGGTGCGCCGTCGACGCCAGCGTTGGCGCCGAGCATTGTGACGCCAGTCACGGCCCCACCAGCGCCGAACGCAACGTCGCCGTCTGTAAGTCCGCCTGTCAACTCGCCTGTCAACTCGCCTGCTAGGCCGGTCGTCGCCACGGTCGATGCTGCTGCCGTGCGTGCACTGTTCGACCGCTGGCTGGCCGCGCAAAATGCTGGCACGTTCGATGTCTACAGCAGTCTCTACGCCGAGCGCTTTAACGGCACTAAACGGGTTGGCCGGGTTGCGCGCACGTATGATCGCAAGGGATGGCTCGCTGACCGCGGCCGCATGTTTACAGCGCCGATGCAAGTAACCGCAGCCAATCTGGAAATCACCACGAGCAGCCAAAGTGCAACGGTGACGTTTACCCAAACCTATGCGCAGAAATCGTTTCGCGATGTCGGCACCAAGCAGTTAGTCGTGCTTGCCACGCCCGACGGGCTCAAGATCACGCGGGAAGAAATGATGGCATCAGCGCCGGCGGTTGCCGTCGACGATGTGATGCCGGTGTTGAAAGTTGCAGGTGAATATTACATTGCGCTGAGCGACACGGCTCCGGATGCGCCAGCGGGCGCATTCGAAAGTTTGGGCGGTGGCCAAGGTTATGATTATTCTGGTCGACGCAAAGTCTCGTTGACGGCAGCCGATCCAACCGGCCGACGTGGCCAAGAGTTTTTTATGTATCCCGGCGGCGCTCGTTGCAAGGTGTCGGACGTTTACGACATAGCATTCGGCACACCGCATTTTATGACGTCGCAGGCGTGGCGCACCGGCGATACCGATGGCGATGGTGTTGCTGACGAAAAGCCGCTCGCCGAGGCTGAACAAAACGAACAAGGTGTCAATGCGCACATGCTGGCGGGGACCGTTGATAAAACCTGCGCTGGCGAACTTGCGTTGGTCTCGCCTGGCGTTGAGTGGACCACTGTCGTCGATGCCGGGTTAGAAAAGCGTGCCGTGCGTGCATTCGCGGCTGACGCTAGCGTGAAGGATGCTCAAGAAAAATTTGCAGCAGAAGGCAAAACCGGCACCTGGTATGAGCAGAACACCGGCGATGTTAACGCGGTGATCTTTAGCGATGGCCGGCGCAAGCTCGTGGTGGTTGGCGCAGCATGGCAAAGCGGCGGCTGCGGCGATTTTTCAGCAACGATCTATTTGGTGTACGAAGTTGTTGGCACCCGCCTGCTGCCACGTGGCGAAACCGTTGGCTTGCCTTCGTTAGCCGTCGCTACCGATGCGAAGCGTTTGCCCGTGCTCGTCATCGACACCAGCCTTAGCTCACCCGATGCCAGCGGCAGTTACGAATACACCCGCACGATCGACTGGGGCTACCAAGACTGCCCGTGTTAGTGCGTGAGGTGGTTAGAACATCAACAGTCAGCGCCAACGACAGGCGCAGCCGCGCCAAGCGAGTCCGCTTGAGCAACTGATTTGGGCAAGGCGGTTCTTGCTTAAACGATTCTTCTTGAGCGTCGAAATGAACCGCCCGCGTGGTGCGTTGTTAACGCATGAGCAAACAAATGATGCAAAGGTGCTTGGTGCTGGCTGCGATTGCCGGTTGCAGCGGGCCGTCACGCTCAACTGCAACGCCGGGGCCCGCGTCGTCGGCCGCAAGCGGCGCTGCATGGCAACAGTTTGTCGACGCCGAGCTGACCCAACGCGCAGTACAGGCATTTAGCAGTGAAGCAGTAGTGGCGGCCGCAGCAACTGAATGCGCCGACGAAAGCGGCGCCGATTGTTACGCAACCCCTGAGGTCGCGATGTTTCGCAGCAGCAAGCGCGCGCTGGTTGTTGTCGGCAAACACGGTTTTAGTCACGGTTGCGATGAAGCATGGCCAACGATCTACATGGTCTATGAAGTACGTGAGCCGCGCTTGGTGCCGCGCGGTCAAATTAACGATTTGCCGACGGTGGCGGAAGCGTCCGACGCCCAAACGCTGCCAACGTTAGTATCGACAGATCACCGTATTGTGCCCAATGGCGCCGAGGCGTACCTGCCGCAAGCGCGCGACTACAGCAAGTGTTAACGATGCACATTGTGCGCGCAGCAGCAACCGTAGCTACGTGCGCTTGGCTCGCGCAACGTGCTCGGCGACGAATGCGTTCACCTTGCGCCTCGTTGTGCCGCGGTGCTCGTAGGAATAGTTCGCATTTCAGGCTCGGCTTTGACCCTTTGTAGCTTGTAGGCACGCGCGACAAGGTTGTGATACCCAGCGGCATGCGGAATTGGGTGTTGCCATTGTTGGTGCGAGGCGTTTTTGTTGGCAGTGCTATGGCGTTGAGCGCCTGTGGTCCGAACGCGCACGAAATTACCCACGCGCGAACTGCACACTACGCGCTAACGCCTGAGATCTTGCTCGACTATGCGTTGCAGGTTTCAAATGCGACGACTGGCGCGGAGGAATTTCACACCGTCGACGGCTGGTATCGGACTCCTTACAAGTATTTCCGCGAAGACGGCAGCAACCCGAAAGTCCCCACAAGCGGTTCGTCGCACTCGCTGAAACGGCACGTCGGTGAAATGGCGTTAGCCACAGAAGTTCATGTGGACTGCGCACCCGAGGGCCCAACGCTACGGTTGGTGACCGTCGCGAAACGTTGGCATACCAATATGGCGTGGATCGAATTGCCGCTTGACGCGATCAATACGCCCGCGTGGATTGTGGATTGGGGCAATGTGCAAGCGTACGAAATGTGGCGCAACTTGAAAAAGTACGAAGCCGTGGGCAACGGTGGCGCACAGTTTTGCAAAGCGTAATGCCGTAGCTACGCGTGCTTTGCCTGTGCAACGTGCTCGGCGACGAACGCATTCACCTTGCGCCACTCGTTGTGCAAAAACGCCATGCGCGCGGCTTGCTCGGTTGGAATCGCGCTCGCTGGCACGCGCCAGTATTTGACGTGCACGTCGGCGCGATAGAGGCCGCCAGCGAAAAAGTTTTCGAGGCGGTTGGCTTGTTCAAACCCGGTGTGGGCGCAAAACACCACGTCTGCGTGCGGCAACTCGTCGAGCAGGGTGAGGGCGCCGCCCGGGCGAATCGGCAGCACATGGGTGAGCTCTTCGGCGCGTGCAGCGGCGGCCGCATCTTTGCTGCGCAGCTTGTTGATGATCTCAGCATGTTTGCTTGGCGAAAAGCGCGTGCCTTCGGGGAACAGCAACACGGTTTCTTGCGCATGCATATCGCCGGTCATTTTACGCACGGCGGCCAGTTCGCGTTCTTGATTGCCCGATGAGCGCTTGACGAATGCAGTTGGCACTCGATGGCCGATGGTGTCGACGGTGGCGGAGTACAACAATTCGTGTTTGAGCACGATGCGTAAGCGCACGCCGTGTGGTTGTTGCACCAGGCCGATCGGCATAATGGTGTCGATGATGCTGGCGTGGCGCGACAATAAGATCGTTGGGCCGTCGCGCAACACTTCGCTGCCTTCGACGGTGAATGTCATGTTGTACACGCGGCGCAACACGTCGACGTTCCATTTGCCCCAGTAGCCAGTCCAGCGTGCGCTCAGATCATTGCAGCGCTGGTAGTTGCGGCCAAAGCCGCTGATGAGCCAAATCACAAACATGCCGCCAATGCCGTAAATTTGCCCAGCGATAATGAACGCGAGCGAAATGTAGAACCGGCACCACAGCAGCGGTTTGCGGGTGGCGACATCGATGACGAAAAATACCGGCAACACCACGACGCCAGCAGCGAGCCACAGCGCCGTCACCAACAACAGCGCGGGCACCGTGATCAAACGGCGCAACACTTTGCTTGGCCACGGGTCGTTACGCAGGTGCGGGCGCACGTCGACGGCTTTGAGTGGGCGCGGGTCGGGTGTGTGAGGTGGACTTGATGCAAGCGTGCCAGTGGCGAGTCGCTTGCGGGGCGCGGCAACGGCAGTAGACGTGATAACAGCGCCAGCGTGGACCGGCGCGGCGGCCTTGGTATTGGGCAGTTTTTCCGGCATCAGCGCAGATTGATAAAACAACCGTGGGGTGGGCTACAACTGCGAGTATTTTACGCACCTTGTCAATTTGAATAGCTTCGTAAAATCATGCACTTGCAATGGTCCGGCCTTCGATGTGCAAGCGCTTTCCTAGGGCCGACGATTTCGTTCTCAGGCGTGCTAAAAACCCTCGTAATGATCGCTTGGGCGCTGGGGCCTGTCCGACCGACGCTGTATGGTGCTGGTCCGCATGAGCCTGACCGACGCGCCCGGTTTTTACCCGCAGCCCAATGAGTGGACATGCGGTCCGTTTGCGTTGAAGCATGCGTTGATCGCGCTTGGCAAATTCGTCGATGCAACCGAGTTGGCATCGGCCGCCAAAACCCATTGGTGGTCGGGCACCGACGAGATTCGCTTGGCGCGCGCTGCCCGTGAACACGAGTGCGATTTGGTGTTGGAGCGGCGCCGTGACCCAGAAGAAGCGCGCAAATTGCTCGTGCGTTTTTTGCGCGAGCAAGTACCCGTATTGCTGTGCGTCGAAGAATGGACGCATTGGATCACGATCGTTGGTTATCAAGATCGGCGCTTCGTCATGATCGATTCCACCGACGAGCCCGTGATGTCGGTGGCGACCTGGCCACAGATTCGCAACAAGTGGCGCTATCACGATTTTGAATACGACAAGGTGCAGCCGCCAGTGCTGTACGACTTGATGGCGGTGATTCCGCGCTCGCGTTCGGCTGCGATCAAAGCCGACTTTTCGGTCGAGCGGGTGAAGTATCTGCGGCGGCCGGAGAATCAAGCGCTGGCGCTGCATTGGAACGAGTACGTCGAAGACTTGATGGCGATCTGCAAGCCATCCGTGCGCATCGTCGAAGCGCTGTCGATGGCTGAGTTTTTGCGTCGGCACCAAGAGTTGTTGGTAACGCGCGTGCAGTATTGGCACGGCGACATCGCTCGCGATGACATTGTGCGGGTGCTACGCAACTTGCGCTTTGTGTCTGAGACATACGGCTTGGTGGTGCCAGCCGCAGCGACGCGGCGCGCGCTTACCGATTTGGCAATTATCGTTACGTTGTATGCATGCGCTGCACGCGGTGTCGACGAGATGTACGGGCTGGGTGGCTCGATTGCACGCGATGTGCAGCGGGCCGAACGCGAAGAGAAAAAGGCCAGCCGGCAACGGGTGGTGCGCCGCGCGGCGGCACGTGCGGCGAAGCCGGGTGCAGGCAAAGCGAAGGCGAAGCCTAAAGCTAAAGCGAAGGCCAAAGTTAAAGTACGCACGCGCACTCGCGCTGCGCGTGTTGTGCGCGCCGGTCGCGGCCCAGCCGCCGTACGCGTCAAAGCTCGCCTCAAAGCGGCGCGGGCCAAAGCTCGTGCAGCAGTGGTTGCCGCGGCCAAGCCACGCACCGTCCGTGCAACGCGGCGCGCGCGCGCCAAGCGCGGGTAGGGACGTTTCGGATCGGGCGCCGGGTCGTGTGCTCGACGGAAAAGGTGCAAGGCGACTGACGCGTTGTGATATCAACGTTGTATGCGTGTGAGCGTTGGATGCGTTAGGCGGTGGTGGCTGGTTGCAGCGTTTGGTGCGGCAACTGGCTGTGCTTCGTCGAGCCGGCGCGTGCTGCAGCCAACGCCGGAACCTTCGCTCGCACGTTGTAGTGCTGGCACCGGTAGTGACGCGAATGCCGTCGATATCGGCAAGCCAAGCGACGACGCTCCGTTGTTGGTGCTACGCACGCCGTATGCCGGCTTTGCGTCGATATCGGCGCAGCCGACGTTGGTGGTGTGGCGTAACGGCGATGTGCTGGTTGCGCGTTTCGTGGACAAAGCGCGCGGTTACCAAACTCAGGTTGGCCACATCGAACCACAAGCAGCGTTCGCACTTGTGGCAGACGTTGCACAACAACTCGCCGGTGAACCAGCATTTATCGAGCCGCACGTTTCGTTGTCCGACGCACCGATGGATCGGCTATTCGTTTTTGTCGACGGTAAATGGCGAGTTTGGTCGGTGTATGGCTGGTGGCCCGCCGAGTTAGAACATCCTGAGTCGCTCGAAACTGAGTATCAAAAGTTCGAAGCGAAGAAGCCCTCGTTGCAAACGTTGTGCAAAGGCAATTTTGAATTCAACTTTGAGGGTCCGTCCGAATGCCTAGCGCCGCGTCAGCCGCCGCCCGCCAAGTTTGCAGCGGTGTATCGCAAGCTCATTGCACTGCAGCCCGTCGATGCGCGTGCATTTGAACCGGCGCGGTATACGATCGAATTTTTTGAAGCGTGGAAAAACAGTCGCGACGTAACGTGGCCCGCCGAGTTTCCAGCGTTGCCTACCAAACTGTCGCCGAACCGCTGTTCGATCACTGAACAAAACGGCGATCCTTGTCCGTTTGATTTTCTGCCGACCGAAAATGCGCTGGCAAAACAATATGCCGACGAGGTTTGGCGCGCCCCGCGTAGCGTGAGTCCGCCGCAGCTGCGCTTTGCTGGAGCTGCATGGAATTTTCGCATCTTGGAAGAATACCGCGGTGAACGCGACATTTGGCGGGTGGCCGCATGTGCGGCCCGCGTCGGCGTGACGCAAGAACGCTAGCGCAACGCTTGTCACGCCGTTGCGTCTGGCAAGCGCTGGCGCCTTTCGCAAACGCTGCAAGCGTGTTAGCACCGTGGCGTGACGCGTGCGTCGAATGAGCAGCAACCAGCGATGTGGCCGACGAGCGGTCGGCTGAATACGTGGTGCTGGGGCTTGTGCGCAGTGTTCGCTGCGATCGCGGTGGTGTGCATTGCGTGGGAGCCGATTCGGCTCGACGGTTGGTATATCTGGTTTCAGTATCGGGGGCGGCCGTTGTCGTTGGCCGGGTGGGTCGATGTCATCAAGTTCAATTACCTGCATGGCAATCCGCGGTATGGTGAGAACATCACCAACCTGTTGTATGCGCCGGGCTGGTGGCACGTGGTGGTGCATGCGCTGTTGATGACGTTGTCGTTTTGGGTGCTCGCAGCACTAGCGTTGGGCCGGCGACCACGTCGCACCGACGCCTTGTTCCTCACCACACTGCTCGCGATGTATTTAGTCGCGATTCCGCGGGTTGGGCCAATGTTGTTTTATCGGCCATTTTTTGGCAACTACGTCGTCGGTGCCGTGCCTGCATTTGCCTTTCTGGCGATGTGCCATGCGTATCTGCGCGGCACCATCGCATGGCGTAGTGCGTGGCTGGTGGTGCCGGTGTTATTGCTTGGTGCGCTCGGCGGCATGGGCAATGAACACACCGGGCCAGCATTTGTCGTCGCTGGCTCCGTTGCGGTGTATTTGACGTGGCGCCAAAGCCGCGCGCCTAGTGTTGCAGGTCGGCCTCGGGTTCCTTTGTGGATGCTGGCCGGCGTCGTCGGGTTAGGCCTCGGCTTTTTAGGTTTGTTCTTCGCGCCAGGGCAAATGGAGCGGTACGCGGGCGCTGGCAAAGTTGGGGTGATGACCACGTTGATGTCGCGCTCGGTCGGTGCATCACTAACCATCATTGGGCGCGCGCCGTTTACAGCTTTGTGGTTGTTGCCATGGTTTGCCATCGCTGCTGGTGCCGTTGCGCATTGGCGCAGCGCTTTACAAAGCTTGCCAGCGAAAACGTTCGGCCTTGCATTGATGTTTACCACCGTCGTCGGTGGCACCTTGCTAGCTGCGCCACTCAACGGGCCGCGCTTGTACTACGCAACGGCGGCGGTTTTAGTGTGCGCTGCCGCACCATGGGTAGTGGCAAGCGTCAGCGGTCGGCGCCGGCTGGCGCTGGTAGTGGTAAACAGCATTGTGATCGTTGGCTCGTCGATTGGGTTGGTCTACACCGCAGCGCGCGAGCGGCCGGTGTTCGAACGGCGAATGGAAATTTTGTTGGCAGCGCAGCCGAATTCGTCGACACCAGTGGTTGTGCCGGCGGTGCCTAAAGGGGTTCGGCAATGGACGATGGGCGAAGACTTTCGCGACGGCAATTTGCGCACGGCGATCAAGGAATACTTTCGCATCGGTGACGTGACGGTGGCCAAGCCATGATGCGTGCGGTTGCTGCGTTGTGGTGCAGTGCTGCCGCGCTGGCGATGACCAGTTGCGGCGACAATGTGTATCCCGACGGCGTCCCGCTGCCCGTTGTTAGCCGCGTCAATATCGTCGCGCATCCCGACGACGATTTGATCTTCATGCAGCCTGACTCGTTCACTGCGGTGACGCGCGGCGATGCCATCATCACGGTGTATGTGACGGCTGGCCAAGCCAAAAAGGATCTCGCCTACGCTGATGACCGCGAACGCGCCGTGTTGTACGCGTATCAGGTTGCCAGCGGTGCCACAGGCTGGGACTGCGGCACGATTTCATTGGCTGATCATTTGGCCGAGCACTGCGCAGCGATTGGCGCGCATGGGCCGGTGTCGTTGGTGTTCCTTGGCCTGCCCGACGGTGGCCCGCCTGGCAATTTTCCTGGCAGCTTGTTGAGCTTGTGGTCCGGCAAAGTTGACTATGTAAGAACCGTGGCGCGCCGGTCGCAGCGCTACACCGAAGACGATGTCGTTGCTGTGCTGGCGGACGTGTTGCGGCAAAGCAAGCCAGCGCAGGTGTACACGCTAGATGTGTTAGCAACGCACGAACTCGACATTGCCGATCATTCTGATCACACCCTCGTCGGTGCAGCAACTGCACGCGCGGTGGCTGCGGCGCAATCGCTGGCGCCGATTGTTTCGTTTCGCGGCTACAACGTGTTGGTTGAACCGGAAAATAAGCCGCTCGTCATGTATGACGCTGTATCCATTATGATGCGCGGTTATGGCGCGTGCACCGAGACGTGCGGACGCTGTGGCGAACAGGTTTGCTCGTCGATTTCGGAGTATCACCAAAAGCTGTTGAGCCGTCGTTATGCGACGTCGTTTCGCACGCGTAACGAAACCATGCGTTTGCAACTGGGGGGCTATTGTTTGACTACTGCGGGCAGTGCCGTTCTGCTTGGCGATTGTGCAGCCGCACCCGCGTGGCAGTTGCGTGGCGATCGCATCATGTTGGCCGGTGCGTGTTTGACGGCGCAGCTCGACGGTGGCGTGCGCATGGCGACGTGCGACGGCAGCGCTGCACAATGGTGGCGGCAACGCGATGAAGGTGAGTTTGTCGGTGGCATTGCGCCGCTGCGCGTCGACGATATGAAGCAGCGCCATACGCTATGTTTGGGCAGTGCGGCAGATGCCGCAGGCGCTGCAGTGCAAGGGTTAACTTGTGGTGCCGAGGTTGCACCGAAGTGGGCAACGTTGCCGGTGTGGCAAGCCACCAACGTTTCGGCCACCGGTTCGTTGGGGTTGAGTTTTGCCGATGTGACTGGCGACAGCCTCGCTGATCTTTGTGAGCTACGCAGCGGTGGCGTGTTCTGCGGTAAAGGCAACGGCGCAGGCAGCTTCGCTCGGCTGCAACAAGCTGACGCCGACGGCACACCGTGGCAAGGGTCCGATTTCGTCGTCGGTCGCGATGTTGGTACCAGTGGTAAAGGCGCATTTGCGTGCACTGCGTATGATTCTGAATTGCGTTGTGCGCCGCTTTTATCAGGTGCGCGAGCATCGTTTGTACGCACGCTTGCAGCGCCGGCCGTGCCGTCGAGTTTGGCCTTGGTTGATGTAAACGGCGACGGCGCGCTCGATGTCTGCGTGCAGCATAGTGCGTTGCAATGTTTTGATCAGCGCGGCGAGGTTGTGTTTAGCCGCGACGGCAACAGCGCCTTGCAGTTGCTCGACATTGATCACGACGGCCTGCTCGATCGCTGCGGCATCGCCGGTGGGCAACTACAATGTGCAATTGCAGCCGACGTTGCATGGCGCGATGCCAGCATCGTGTGGGCGTACGCCAATCGCGGCGCGTGGGAATCGCTTGCGACGCCTGCGGCAAACGCAGGCATCGTCTGGGCCGACCTCGACGGTGATGCCGTTCTCGACGCCTGCGTTGCTGGCGATAGCGTGCGTTGTACCTTTGGCAATCGTTATGGACTTGGCCCCAGCTTCGCGGTGGCCACGCCACTGGCGCGCATGTCTCGTGTTTGGCTCGCCGACCTCGCCGGCACCGGCGCCCACAACGTCTGCATTGCAGGTGCTGCGGCCGAGGATGCTACGGTGTATTGCAGCTCTCCGGCACGTTTTTAGAGGCCGCCGATAGCAGTGCGTGAGTGTTCTGATGCTCTACGAGCCAAGCAAGAAGGCTTCGAAACGCAACGAAGGTGGCCGCCTCGGCGCGCAATTGCTGTGGCGGACCCGGACGGCGGACCCGGAACGGGGGTCCTGACCCGGCGGACCCGGAACGGGGGTCCTGACCGGCACCTCGCATTGGCGGACCCGGACTGGCGGACCCGGACCGGCGGACCCGGACCGGGGGTCCTGACTGGCACCTCGCATTCGTGGGCGGTGCGGGCAGGCCAAATTTGCCAATCGCGATAATTTTGGCAGGCAGTGGGGCGGTCTGGCGATTGACGGCGCACGCGCAAACACAACACGACCAGGCCGCCCTTAACAGGGCCGCCTTGTCGCGCGATGCTGAAATTTCCAGGTCAGATTCTAGGCAAAACGTCGTCGAGCGCGCGCTAGTTCACGCGCACGCGCGGCGGCGGTCGCGCCGCCGGCGGCTCGGGCCCGACGAGGTGCCGCATGAAGACGGTGCCGACGGGAAAATTCGGTGCAACGGCGCCGGCGAGCCAGCGCCGTCGCGCGGCGGCGTGCGCGG
>JAKQOD010000219.1 GCA_029565465.1 Deltaproteobacteria bacterium | reverse complement strand
TGTCAGCTTGAGTCTGAATTCGGTGGTACCCGAGAACGTTGGCTTAGCGTTGCCTGCCACCGTGTGTCCATGGTCGCAGCCAGCGGTACAAGTCATTCCGGTTGAAGTAACGGGTTACTTCTTGCCAGCCAATGACCGTTACTTGCAGCGCATTTCGACCTGGGCGCAAGCCAAAACCGGGCTCAACACGGAAGCCATTGGCGCCGACTTCACGACCCTGCAATTCGCGGTGCGGTATTACGAGGTGAGTGACAACGCCGAAGATGCCGACGTCGATGGCGATTCTCATCGCGATTGGTATGGCGCTAATCAGCAAGCGAACAACAATACGCTCAGCGACTTGCGCACGGTGGTGGCGGGGCCAGGGCGCCCAGCCGATGGCATTCCGATTGCGGTTGGGGTTACCGTGGAGCGGCGCTCGACCAAGATCAGCGGCATTGCCACGACTGCAACGCCACTGCTTTCGCGAGTTGGGGCAGCCAATGCGCCAGGGCAGTTTTACAACAACGCACTGGCCGATGGCGTAAGCATCGACCTTACAACCACTGGTCTTTCGCGGTACACGTCCGAACGCAACGTCCCAAACTATCTCGATCCTGATCGCAACGGCCAAAACGACGGCTTGCCATATGTTTACCAGACCACCACCTCGGTCGTCGCAATGCGCAACGCTGGAGGGGCACTATGAAACGGTTGCAAAAGCAGAGCGGCTTTACGCTAACCGAACTGATGGTCACCATTGCCATCATCGGCATTTTGGTCGCGTTGGCTATTCCTTCGTTAAAAGTCAGTGCCGATAGTGATGGCGCCGCGAGGTCGATCAGTTCAGTGATCGGCGAGGGTGCACGGTTAGCGGTTAGCCGGGGCCCCGTCCCTGACGGTTCAAATCCCATCCGTATCCAAATCGAAGCTGGCACCGTCAATCGAATCAGCATTTGGCGGCGCGGTGCCAATGTAAACACCGAAGACTTAGTGTCGTACCTGAACTTTTCCAAAAGAGTTGAAATCGCAGGTGTTGTCATGGCTGCTGAGCTGAACACCAACATCACCGGCTCAATTCAACCGCCACCAACGTCGATATCAGTCGAATGCACCGCCGGCGGCTTGTGCCAACCAATCACATTGTTGGTCAATGAAAAAGCAACATCGAGTACCAACGCGCAAAATTTCTATCGGGTAGTCATGATGCGCATCGCTGGGTCGCCAGAAGTCTTAAAAGCCAAAGGTGCGAACTGGAGTCTGTGAAGCGCGTAGCACGGAGTGCGGCGCTGGTGAACGTCGTGCCACAAACGGCCACGTAGCGCAGCCGGCTTGCGGGGCAGCGCAGCCGGCTTGCGGGGCTAGCTTCGCCACACGAGGCGGGGCATGGCAAGCGACGAGCGCTTACTCGCCGGCGCGCACGCGACGGAGCTGAGCGTTGTCGCTCGAAATCATATAGCAGCTACGGGTGCCATCGCCGTCCATGTCACAAGTCGCTAACGCGTAGTAAAAATTCACCGCCGGTGGATCGTATTCGATGCCGCAGTCG
>JAKQOD010000210.1 GCA_029565465.1 Deltaproteobacteria bacterium | reverse complement strand
TTGGCCCTGTTGGCGCCGACGTTAGCTCACGCTGAAGGTACTGACGACGAAGTCACTTCGTCTGCCGATCGCAAAGCACAAGCCGCAAAAGCCGATGCCGACCATCAAAACAGCTTGGCAGCACAGCCAGCCGTCCGCCATCGCAAGCTGTTGGTGCGCAAACGCTTCGAACTTGCCCCACTTTTTGAGTCGACCATCAACGCTGACTTTCGTCACGTTGTCGGCGGCGGCCTGAAGTTGGAATACCACTTCACCGACATGCTTTCGGTCGGTGCCCTTGGCGTGGTGTCGACCTCGCTGAACACCAAGCTCGTTGATCGTATTTTGCCAACGCTCAACGACATGGACCCACGGTCGCCAACCCAAGACCAATTGCTGGCGCACCTCAACGAGATGCCACTGCATGGCGCAGCGTACTTCAATGTCACGCCTTGGTACGGCAAGCTCGCGGCCTTCGGTAAGTCGTTTTTGAACTTCGACTTCTACTTCCAAGCTGGTCTGGCGTTCGCGACATTAACCTCCGATTGCCCAGCCACGATTTGCACTGACAAGTCGCCAGGCAAAGTCACCACCGTCAACGGGATGGATGTGCCGCCTGATTTCGATCCAAACAATGATGCGCCGCTCAATAGCGGGACGCGCTTGGGTCTGTACCTCGGTGGCGGTATCCACGTGTTCCTCAATGACTTTGTGGCACTCGACCTGACGGTTCGTGACTATGCATTCGTTGACAACCCATCGGGTGCCGACTTCAACGCCGACTTGTTTGTGAGCGACGCCGACAATCGTTTCTTGCACCACCTATTCTTTGGGTTGGGCGTTTCGATTATGTTGCCGACAGCAGTTAAGCGCACGCCGTAACTACATCGGTGCAACTTGGTTGCACCAATACTGGTCGTTGCCAACTTTGTTGGCGGTCACGACCGTATATCTGCGAAAGGCCGTCATTTGACGGCCTTTTTTTGGCCTACCCTTTGCTCTTCTTCGCTCTGTTCTATGCCCGCCTGCGGGACGTTGCTAAAGTGAGCATGCGATGAAGCGGATGTACCTCATACCACTGAGTCTGGTTCTCGCAGTTGTTTTCAACTTCGGGTGTGTCACTCCGTCGATTCCAATCCCTCCACCATCGCCGGAGCGGATGGAGTTCAACGTTGACATCGCTGGTGGCACCGCACGGTTCGCGTACCCGCCTACCGCAATCTATGCGGAATCTACCGTATACGTGTACAACCGGGATCGTGGGGTCGGCGTCATCACCACCTCACAGATCGACGGACGAGTAGCTCCTACTGAGCCATTTGCGGCCATGTTAGGAGACCAAGTCGTTGTTACCTTCGAACGCGACCAACAAGCGGTCTCAACCTGCATTCGCTTGCGTAACGGCGCCCAGTCAGCCACCGACGCATGTGAATAAACCTACGAAGCGGTGACTAGCGACCGTAAATGATTTGTTGCGAACCATCACCCGCCCACTCGGCGAGCAGTGGATGGCTAACAAAACGGACGCCATCACGTAACATGACCAGTTGCAGCTCCGAACCAGGCGCCTGCGAACGCACAATTCGGCGAAGCTGATCTAGCCCGCGATTCGCAAGGCTGATGCCATTTGCCGATTCAATAATGTCGCCGGGCCGCAGCCCCATGACATCGGCCGGCGTATTTCGCAGCACTTGTTGAATGAGTGCGCCTCGTTCGCTGTTGGAATAGCGTACGCCAAGCGCGCCTTGACCATCGGGTACCAGCTGCTCAACGTGGGTTGCACGATGGTGGTTGATATTCTCGGCTACTTGCATCGCCATCAACGTGGTCGCGAGCGCGAGCCCCGACGCTAGACCGGCGAGCGTGCACGCTACCGTTACATGCCCCGTTCCCCCACGCCGTTCGGCAGGCAAGAGCGCTTCGCGGCGTAACACCGTTGGCAGTGCCACGACATCCGCAGCCGCTGGCATTGCAACATCATCACTGGATCCTGGCTCATTCGACATGGAAGCTCCGGTTGTTTTTGTGTCGCTTCTACCAGTATACGGCACAAGCATATTCCCGCACCACGGCAATACACAACTTGTCTTGTTTTTTTGTGTGATCGATCGCGCGGTCGCCGTCGTCGGCGGCGTGCTACCTTAGCCCACACTTGTGAGTGTTTCTCGCCCGCGCCATTGGCGCCGCTGGTTCATCACCGGCGGCGCGCTGTTGATTGCTGTGTTGATCACAGCCGTCATCGTGGCGCGCAAACGTTTTTACGGCGGGCCGTTAGCCGAGGACATTGCCGACTTGCTCAACGAAAAGATGCGTGGCCGCATCGAAATTGGTTCGATCGAATGGCCATCTTCTGCTTTCAAGCAAGTCGTCACGGGCGGTTGGGTGCCAGTAACCATACGCGGCGTTCGAATTTGGGACGACTGTGCACAAAACCGCAGCAATCGCGCCGCGCCCCTACCTTGTGGTCCTGATGACAAACCGCTGCCGGGGCACGAGCCCCGCAAGCTGGTCCTGACCACTGACTTAATCACGGCCGATATCGATCTTCACGCACTCATTTTTGGCAATCATGATTTTGTGCTGCGCCACGTCACCGTAAAAGGCGGCGAAGTTTTGCTTGAACAAACGGCCGAACCGTACCCACTGTATCCATACGACAAGACCGTAATGAGCTTGCTGACCGCGTTTTACCCACGCGAGCGGCCGGTGTTTCGCGCGGGCATCTACGCCGATAAGCCGCCTGCGATCTTCGATCTGCGCGATATCCACATCAGCGACATCGAGGTGTACGGCCACTTTGGCGTGTTGCCCAAAGGCGGCTATGGCACCACGCTGCGATTGCATGGCGTTTCGCTCAACGTCGAAGCGACGAGCAATGCTGGCTTTTTATACATGGACGGCCGCGACCCGCTCAGCGCCAAATTTTATGTATCCGCGCCGATGACCTCCAAAGGCGGCACGCTACGCATGTTGGATGTTGGCAAGCCCGAGCAATTTGCGATCGGGCTCGATCCCGAAAAGACGCGCGGGCCAGTGAGTTACAAAATCGACTTTAGCGATTTTACGGTCAACCGGTTGGCGCAAGTCCCCGAGCTATGGAGCGAAGACAACTACGTCGCAAGCACCTTGTACGTTGACGTTATCGCCCACACCAAACAAGGCGCCGAGGTCACGGTGAAGGGCCGGCTTGCTGACTATTTCGATCGGCCCTTTGGCGGCGCGTGGGATTTGCGCGTCGAAGGCAAAAATCTCGGCCCGACACTGCACGCCGAAATCAAAGAGATGCTCGGTGGCGACAATGTCTCGGCGACATTAACCATGTCCGGGCCTTTCATTGCACCACCGAAAATGGATTGGGCCATCGAGGGCCTTGAGGCCACGATTCCGATGGGCGATGGCGCAGACGGTCAGCCAGCGCCGGCTCCCTTACAATTGGCGCTCGATACCCTCAAGGGCTCAATCGACCTGGTTAACGACGAAGGCCACATCGATGAGACTCATGCCACGGTCAAAGATCCGGTTGCACCAGGCGAGTTGATTTTGTCGGCAAAGTACGGCTTGGATCCGTACGCCCTTTCGAATGTGAACATCGAAATTATCAAGCCGATCGACGTAGCGCGTTTTATGCCGCCAAACTACGTCGGCATCCTGGGGCACTACTTTAGTGGGCGCTTTTCCGGCATGGGTGATACCGGCGACACCTTCAAGCTAAACGATATCGACGTATATCTAGGACGCACCCGCAATGATCGCAGCATCCACGTTCATGACGGCTCGGTGATCACGGTTGGTGGGCTAGCTGAGCTTGGCGTAAACAATCTGCGCATCGACGCGCTCGGCACCCATGCCATTGTCGACGGTACGATGTGCACAGGTTTGTACAAAGGCTTGCTAGACGTTAAGGCCAACGATCCGGCCGAGGGCTTTGCCCTGACGCGATGTTTGGTCGATGGCACCAAGCCGCCCGAACCGATGCCGCGCTCAGCCAATCTGACCGTGCGAAACATCGACTCAACCGATCTAGGTGATTGGATGCGACGGATCGGTATGGAACCGAGCGTTGGTGGCGTGAACAACGGCACCGTCAAGGTCACGGGCGACCTCACCAATCCGACCGTGGCGGTGAGCGGCGAGCTCGTCAACGTCAAAGGTTTTGGCAACGTGGCCGTTAATGGGACGTGGCATGATGGCAAGTTCAGGCTTAACGAACTCAACTCGAGCGCGCTGGGCGGCAATTTGCGTGGCAGTGGTCTCATTGCCCTCAAAAATGGCGCATTTATCGAAAATATGACGCTCAGTGGGCGCAAACTTGATGCGTCGAAAGTGCCTGGCATAGGCAAAAACGCCGTCGGCAAAATCGACACGTTTGATGCGCGTATTCGCGGCAGTCTGGCGCCAAAGCGCGACCCACTTGACTACCTCGATATGGTGACGGCGCATATGACGTCGTGGCAAATGACGGTCGCTGGCGAACAACTAACGAATCTCGAAGTTTGTGTAAATCCGGGTGCAACGGCCAAAGCCGCCAAAATCTGTGTGCTGCCAAGCGCTGATGCGAAAGCGGATTGTATTGCAGCGAACGGCCGCGGCCAGTCGTGCGCCCTCGCCCACGCCGATCGAGTGCTGGGCGGGACACTCGAAGCCGACATCACAACCAAACAACCGAAAGGCCGAGGCAAAAATGACAAGACCACGTTCGAAGCAGACATTACGTTAGGCGCGTTGCCCGTCGCCACGCTGCAGGCACTTGGCACCACGCCAACGTTGGGCGGTCTGTTGTCTTCGTCATTCCGGATCGACGGAACGCTCGACGCGCCGGTGGTCAATGGCTTTTTGGCATTGGAGCGCACCTGGTTGCTCGACCAATTCCTAGGCGATGTTGCGCTACGGGCAGCGCCTGGCGTGTTGCAAAGTGGCGCACCAGCGGTTGTCTTGTCGGGCGTGGGCCTAGATGGCCATGTGGGGGTGGTGGCCAAAGTTGGCACCGAAGCACCGTATGTGGTTGAAGCCCAGATTGATGCGCGCAGGCTTGAAATCGACAGCATTGCCGATATCACGAAGCGTTTTGGCATAACCGATGCGTTGCATGGTTGGTTATCAGGAACCATCTCGCTTCGTGCAACCTTAGCGGGTGGGCCGAACGCGCCGTTGCCAGAAGCGTGGATCGAATTATCGGAACTTGAAGCCAGCACGGAAAAAATCGATCCACGCGGCCGCACCTTACCTTTGGCGCTTTCGGCAACCGCGGTCGCGATGGCAGACGGCCGGGTGCGACCGGCTGTGTCGTTGCGCGTAACACCGGTAAGTTTGGAATTTGTTTGTCGTGATGGCGCAGTCGTAACCGCTTGCAACTCGACGTTCCAGACTCCCGCGGGCCCAATCGAAGTGCACGGCTCCGCCGATGCCAAACAGCTTGACCTGCATGCCGATGGTAAACTCGATCTCGCAAATCTCGCGATCTTGTTGGGCGGTTACGTGGATTCGATCGCTGGCACCGCCGAGCTCGATGGTGCCATTGGTGGCACCCTGCTCGCACCAACCTATACAGCGTCGGTGCGCCTCGATAAGGTCCGAGTTCGGCCAGCAGGGCAAGAAACCATTGTGCAAGTGCCATCGGGCCTGATCAAGCTTAACAACAACTCACTGGGCTTTACCGACGTCCGCGTCAAAGTCGACGACCCTTACCTCAGCGAAGCAACCGAATTGGTGGTGAAAGGTAACTTGAAGCTCGAAGGCTTCCGGCCGGTATCCTGGGGTGTGATCGTCGAAGGCCAAGTTGCTGGCAAACTATTGATGGCCACGTTGCCCAAAGCAGTTTCGCAAGCCGGCGGCGTTGCGACGATTGATGGCAGTTTGCTGCTGACCGGCAAAGGCGCGCTGCCGCAGGTCACTGGCACCATCATGTTCGAAGAAAAAAACGCGCTCACGCTAAATCCCCGCGGCGTGCATCGCGAAATTGCCATGGTGGGGGGCAGCGTAACCATCGACACCTCAACATCGACGGCAGGCAATCGCAGTTACGAGCTTACCCTCGATGAAATTGCCAGCACGATCGACAATGAAGGGCGACTCCGACATATCAACGGTGAGATCGATTTTGCTGAAGGCGTGATTGTCGGCGCCGATATTGCCGTGGTTGCAGAGACCTTGCCATTCCGCGTACCAGGCGAAATCGAACTGTCTTTATCGGGCGACAATTTGCGCGCCATCAAATCAAGCGCCGAAGACCCATGGCAGTTTGCCGGCAACGTCGCTGTGGTTAACGGCACCTACCGCCGTGATATCCAGTTCAACGAGTTGCTCAAACCCAAAGCGCCGCCGCAAGGTTCGAATAAGCCCTTGTGGGAAACCTACCCTGACCTCGGCAACGCAGTGTTGGATTTACGCGTATCGGTGCGCCGCTTCAGCGTGGCCAACAACATGGCCGACATCGATATGGACGGCAATCTTGAACTCACCGGCTCACCTCGGGACCCACGCCTGTCAGGCCAGATTCAGGTTTCACGCGGACAGTTTCGAATCACGGGCACACGGGTCAAGTTCACCGACACCAAGGGCGCCGTCGACTTTGCGCCGAATCGGCGGTTCCCTGCGTCGACACCAACGATGGACATCACCAGTTCGGGCAACTTCCGCGATCAACAAGGGCAAGATCACGTCGTCACCTTGGACCTGCGTGGCACCTTAAGCCAACCACAATGGGATCTGCGCACCTCAACGGGTTACAACAAAGCTCAAACGTTAGCCCTGCTGGTGGTGGGCCGCACGCCTGAACAAATTGGCCGCAGTCTTGGCGATCAATCGATCGGCCTCGATCCGCTGCGGGTTGATCCTTCAACCAACAACGGCCAAGGCATCGGCGACCAAGTGGTGAAAGACTTGGTTGGCGATTGGGTATCGTCACTGTTCAGCTCGCCGCTGGAAAAGATCTTGGCGCTCGACGTGCTCAAGCCGGTATTCACGTTCAACTCCGTCGGTTTGCATGCCGAAAAGAAACTTTTGGAAAATGTGCGTGCCATTGGCGACTTGGAACAAACGTTTCGCGGTAATAGCCAGAACTATCATATCGAATTCCGCACACCGACCGGTTTCACGTTGCAGGGTGCGTATCTGAACAAGGATTACAACGACCCCGCGGAACGCGACATCGAAGAGTACGAAGCCAAACTGGTCTATCGCTTTTACATTCCCTAATCATGCGCTTTATCATCACTGCACTGCGTTGCTGGATTGTCACATGCCTACTTGGTGTGTTGACGAGCAACGCGGCATGGGCGCAAGCCGAACCAGCGCAAGCCGAACCGGTTGTGCCGGCAGCTACAGCACCGCCCACAACGACCACGCCGCCCATCGGCCCGGCTGCCACCGATGCCACCGATGCCACCGATGCCAGTGGGCCGCGCGTTCCGGTTGCAGACGTGGCG
>JAKQOD010000177.1 GCA_029565465.1 Deltaproteobacteria bacterium | reverse complement strand
TTCGCTGTGGTTCCGTGACCCATTCATCGTCGACTTCCAAAAGCCGGCCGATGAAAGCAACGTTGGCGCACTCACGGTTTCGCCGCTGCAAGATAAACAAATTCGCATCGCCGGCAGCCGTAACGGTGTCAACGGCAAACTGGTGGTAACCAGCGTCTTTGCGCAAGGCTATACCGTGTCCGATGTGCTTTGTTCGAACTCGACAGGCGCGCCACCGTGCACTGCTGGCGACTACGACCACGCATTGATCTTTTCATTCTCGCGTCCGAAAGATACCAACGGTCGCGAGGTGAACGTTGGCCAAATCATTTCTGGCTTTACGGGCGGCGTCACCGAGTTTAACGGCTTGACCGAATTGTCATTCCCGCAAACGCTGGTCGACGGCACGCCGGATGTGAATGTTGGGCGGTTGCCCGCACCCGTCACGGTGGAACCAAGCTGGTTCACCACCGAGAAGTTTAAGTTTGAACGCAACGAAGCTGCGCCGATCACCACGACCGACGCGTTGTTGTGCCCAACCGATGCGGACTACGACAAGTTCAAACAATGGAAAGTCGCGATTGTAACCACGGTTGGGCAACAACCATCGTGCAGCAACCGGAACACGATCCTCAATGTCATCAGCGCTGGCTTTGCGTTTGACCCAGTTGCCAAGGTTGGCAAGAAGATGAAAGTCACCGGCGTGCTTCGTCCCGTTAGCATCGGCACCTTCAATGTTTGGATCATCTTCCCGCGTGATGAAGCCGACATCGTGGTGCTCAATTGAAACGCTCGTCTATTTCGCGTCCCGCTCCTACGACTGCCATTAGTGGAGGATTTGTGAACCGCTCTGAGAAGTCTGTTATCCGCAAAACTGTTGTTGCTTCGGCCTTTGCCATGCCTTTGGCCTTTGCTGGTGTTGCGCTTGCGCAACCAGCGCCAGCGCCGGAAGCGCCAGTGCCCGCTGCAGACCCGCAAGCAGCGGGTCTTGATGAAGCAAAAGTTAACGAGTTGGTCGATCGCCGTGTGGCGAAGATCCTCGAAGAGCGAGCCGCCAAAGATGCTGCGGAAGCGGCCGCCAAATCGGCAGCTGAAAAAGATAGCAAGCCCGCCGACGGTAAGGTTAATGGCGAAGCAGGCGGCAACGGCTTCGTTGATATTCGCTTGAACTTCACCTGCGGTCACGAAAACATCTTGGTGCAACCGGGCGAGTCGATTCCAAGCGTGCCAGGCTTCCGTTGTGGTGTGCCGAAGACCCCTGCAATTTTGTTCTTCGACAACTACGACACGCGTTTCAACGGGTTCGAAAACCTCGATCACCAAGTTATGTACAAGCACGTCGAGCACGGCCACCTCGATGCCGAAGGCGCGTTGGTGTTGCGGACGCTCAATGGCCAAGACCAACAGTACTTTGACGACGGTGGTTCATATCTGTCGGTGGCTTGGTGGCAAGATGCCAAGCGCAAAGGCGGCAAGCGCGTGCGCTTTACCGGCTTTCCAAATAGCTCGGATCGGTTCCGCTTAGGTTACAGCTACCGCTTGTCGTGGGGCGGCAACGAAGATTTCCAACGTGGCCGCACCAAGCCGCCGGGCTTTAAAGTCCAATTCGACGACGACAAGATGTACGCGTTTGCCGGTGCCAAGACCTCGCTGTACCTCGATCCGGATACCAAAGAAGAATTGGCTACGTCTGCAGTACTTGCTGGCGCCGGCGTCGACTTGTCGAGCCTAGCGCGCCTTGAATTCAACGGTGGTTTCTTCCGCCGCGGCAACAACGAACTGCAAGACGTGACCACTGAGCCAGTGCAGCTGTTCGGCGGTTCGGTGCAGTTGTCGTTGCACAAAGGCATGGCGGTCCAAAGCTCGATCGACTACCGGCTCTACAAGTTCGACGCCGACCGCGCGATCCAGTTTTTCCAAAAGACCAAGTATAACGGCGGCCTGTCGTGGTTGCTCATGACCGAAGCCACGCTGCTCGGCCAAACCTTGAAGGATCCTGAAAAGACCGGCTCGACCAAGATTCAATGGGCGACGGCTGGCGACGTGAACGTCCGCGTGATGATGGACCGCATTCGCTTACGCTTCGATGCGCAGTACCGCAGTTTGGAATACGTGCTGCATTCGGTGCCAAGCTTGCCGACCTACTCGGCGTTTCCCAAGGAATACACCGCTGGCG
>JAKQOD010000171.1 GCA_029565465.1 Deltaproteobacteria bacterium | reverse complement strand
TTACGTACTTTGGGCGACGCAACATTTACAACGCACTCGATCAGAGCCAGTTGACGCAGTTGGGGCAACGCGTGCCGGCATTGTTGGCGACCCTGCCGTGGTGGTGTGCGCGATGGACCCGCATGCGGCCGCCATCTTTTGTGCAATGGCCGGTGCGCAGCGACGCGCGTGCAGCGTATTTGGCGGCGTTGTATGCCGACACTGCGACGTTGCCGTCGGTGTTTGCCTCGGTGAAGCTCTGGCTATTGAGCCACCTCTTGGTTGAAGAGCTGCGGCACAATCGCCGCCACGAGCAGCTGTTTTTGGAATTTATGGATCAACGCAATGCGGAATTGCGGCTGGACCAACAACGCAGCGACGACGGCACGCGCCGTTCGATGATCAACCAAGCCGCCGAAGCGCTCGGCCTACCAGTGCAAGCCGACGTGGACATCGTTGATCTTTACCTGCAAGCGTACGTCCGCGCAACGGGTGCAGTGCCACCCGCCGTGGCTGCACGGATCGAACAAACGTGGCTAGCGCGCTATGTTGCCGAGCAGCGGCTGTTGCTGGGCAAAAGCACCAACGACAACGATGCACGGGTGTTGGGCGCAAGCGCGGTTGCCGCGTTGGCTGCACGTACTGAGCTCGAACTGTGCGCGCACAATCCAACCAGTTTCGCAGCAACTGCGCCGGTCGCCTTGGATGTTGACATCAAGAACATCGATCGCGTCACAGTCAAAGTGTATCGCATCGATCCAATTGCGTATTTTGCGGCAACCGGGCGAGCCGTTGGCATCGAGTTAGACCTCGACGGCATCACGGCGAGCTACGAAGACTCAATGACGCTGGCCGTGCCGCAAATTCAACGCACGCGACATACGTTTACGTTGCCGTCGTGTGCGCGGCCTGGGACCTATATTGTCGAAGTTATCGGCGGTGGTATCGCCAGTCGGACGCTGCTCAACAAGGGCCGCTTGCGCTGTTTAGCGCGGCCAAGCGCGGCTGGCACAGTGGTGGCGGTGTTTGATAGTGAAGCAGCCGGCGCTGATATTCGGCCGCTTGCCGGCGCCAAGCTGTGGCTCGCGGGCCTTGAATTGGTTGCCGACGCAACCCACGAAATCGTGGTGCCGTTGAGCGTTGCGAATCAAACCCAAACCGCTTTGGTTGTGGCTGGTGATGTTGCAACGGTATTGGAATTGCCACGTTTCGCTGAGAACATCGAACTGCAAGCGGCGATCGTGGCCGCGCAAGAGCATCTTGCAGCGGGCAAGCGAGTTCGTGCGGTGGCCGATGTGACGTTGCAGATTGCAGGCGTGTCGGCGTCGTTGGCGTTGTTGCGTAATGCGCGTTGGGAGTTAACGCTGCGCGCTGTCGACGGAACGGTGACAACCAAAGCCGAACCCCTGACGCTGATCGATGGCAACAGCGCTGTGCTGGAATGGAAACTGCCCGACGATATTACTGCGATCGACATCGCCATCACGGCAACTTGCGATCGCCAAACCGATCGCAGCGCGATGCATTTGCGCACCACATCGACGATCGCGATGGCGCTGCCGCCACATGGCAACGCACCCGACAGCGACCCGGTGCACGAACTGTTCTTGCTGCGGCATGTGCGTGGCTTGGCGATTGCGTGCCTCGGCCGCAATGGTGAACCTGCCGCCAACCGGCCGGTTGAACTGGTGTTGCAGCATCGCTATAGCTCCGAAACTGTCGATGTAACGCTGCAAACCGATGCGCAAGGGCGAGTCGAGCTAGGTGAGATCGGTGAGTTGGTGGGGATCAGCGCGACAGTTGGTGAGGTCGCGCGCGTCTGGACGTTGCCGCAACCGCAACTCGCCGTGGCAAGTCGCGCAGGGATTGCAGGGACCTCGATCGTGCTGCCCGTGTTAACCAGTGCCTTCGACGCTGCGACCTTTGCAGCGCAGTTGCCGTACGCAGCCCTAGTTGAGCGGCGCGGTGGCGCAGTGGTGCGGCATATTACCGAGCCAGCGACCTGGCGCGATGGCGCAATCGTGCTGCCGGCACTGGCGGCTGGTGACTACCAGTTCGTGCTGCCTGGTATCGCGACGGTGGAGCTCACCGTCCTGCCAGCCAACGCGTTGGTGTACGGCGAGTTCATTGGTGCCTTGGATACCACGCTGCAACAACCTGAGTTGCCACCGCGTATTGCGTCGGTTGCCTGGCAAGGCCGACGGCTGCGGATCGATCTCTGTGATGTTGATCCATCGACGGCGTTGCATGTGATCGTCACTCAGTTTGCGGTTGCCACCACGGCAAGCGCAGCTACGCCTTTGGCGCAGGTGTTAACCGAGCGTGTGGCGCCGCTGCAAAGCTACGTAATTAACGGACGCGACGTCGGCGACGAAGTGCGTTACGTGTTTGATCGCAAGCATGCGCCGCGGCGGCCGAGTCCGCTGCTCGACAAGCCATCGCTGTTGGCTAATCCATGGGCACGCCAAGCTACGGTCACAACGACCATGGCGGCGGCACCGGGCATGCCGATGCCGCGCGAGGCACCCGCACCAGCCATGTACGCCATGCGGAAAATGGCCAAAGAAGCGTATGGCGGCGACGCTGATAGCCTCACGAACTATGGCTTTGTCACATCATCGATGGGTAGCGTGTTCGCCAATGTAACGTTGCAAGCCACCGGTGCCGACGCTGGCCTGGCATGGGCCGAGGTGGACCTTGCCGAAGCGCCGGGCGCTGCCGTGCGCATCGTGGTTAGCGATCGGCGCGGTGCGGTTGAGCATGACGTGTATCTGGCGGCCCAGCCGCTGCAAATCCGCGATTTGCGGTTGTCGTTGGCCATCGCACCTGAGCGCCATGTTGCTGAGCGCCGCAAGATCGATGTAACCGCGGTTGGGCAACCGCTGGTAGTGCGCGATGCTGCAACGGCGAAAGTGCGTGTCGTCGAGACCGTTGAGAAATTGTTTGGCTATTTGTCAGCGTTGCGCTCCGATAGCGGGTTGGCCGAATTCGCGTTTATGACAACGTGGCATAGCCAAAGCCAAGCCGCGAAATTGGATCTCTACCATCGGTTCGCATGCCATGAGTTGCATCTGTTTTTGTATTTTAAAGATGCAGCGTTCTTCGCAAGCGTCGTAATGCCGTTGTTGCGAACCAAACGCCGCAAGACATTTATCGACGCTTGGTTGTTGCATCTGCCATTGGCTGACTACGCAGCACCGTCGATGTTTGCACAGCTCAATGCATGCGAACGCGCGCTGCTGGCGCATCGGGTGCCAAATCGCGACGGTATCGTGAGTGCGCTCGGTGACGACATCTTGGCAGGCGGCAAAGATGCCTCTGAACCACGTCGGGTTGCCGCGATGTTGTTGGGCGCAGCGATGGACGACGATGATGCACTGGCTTCGCTGCAGCAGAATGCCATTGCGCAACGAGAAGCCGCGCGTGGACCATTTGGTGGCGCCGCGTTGGGCGCCTCGCGCAGCGAAATGAAAGCTGAATTGTACGAAGAAGAAGCGACCGGTGAACACGCTAGCTTCGACCTCGCCGACGAAGCCGACGACGAGCGTTCGGCGCCCAAAAAGCGTGCTGCCAAGTCGGCACCTGCGCGCAGCATGGGCCCGGGAGCGCCACGGGATTTGGATCGCGCTCGCCGTGCGCAGCCGGCTGAGCCAGTGTTTGCCGTGCTCGATAAAACGCAAGAATGGGCCGAGTCCAACTGGTGGCACGCGCGGCCGGCGCAGAATTCGACGCTGATCGCGCCGAATGCGTTTTGGCGTGCGGTGGCGAGCTGCCCAAGCGACGCTTTGCGGCAATTTATCAGCACCGACGTTGGCTTGTGTACTGACTCGTTGGCCGCAGTGTTATGCGCACTGGCGCTTACCGATCTGCCATTTACCGCCGCAGCGCCAAGCTATACCGAGCAACAAGGCGATATCGCAGTGACGACAACCGCGCCAGCATTGTTGGCATCAGCGCAGCTGCTCGATAGCAGCGTGGCCGATCCGGCCGCCGTGGTGTTAGTGCAAAATTATCTACAGGCGGCGCAGCGCACCGAGTGGGTCGATGGCGAATCGCGCGAGGTGTATGTTGTTGGCGACCTCACGGTTGGTGTGCCGTACGTCATGCAAGTGGTGGTTTCCAACGCCAGCGCGCAAGCAGTGCGCGGCGAAGTGTTGATGCAAATACCGCGCGGCGCGATCACGCTGACGGCTGGCGGCGCGACGCTGCGGCCGCAATTAGACTTGCCGCCGTACACCACCACAACGTTCGAAGGCGTTTTCTATTTTCCTGCCGTCGGCGAGTGGACCCACTTTCCAGCGCACGCAACGGCCAATGGCGGCGTGCTGGGTGCCGCCGAAGCTCGCACGTTGCGGGTCGTGCCACGCAACGATGTGGTCAGCAGTGAAAACTGGGACGACCTCGCCAACCGGGTCGCGCTGCCGGTGTTGTTGGAATATCTGCGCACCCGGCCGCTCGGCCCCAATCAGCAACTCGATGCCCTGGCCTGGCGCCTGCGCGAGGGCGCCGGGTACAACGCGATTGTTACGGTGCTTGAACAACGTTGCCGTTTTGATGAAACGTTGTGGGGCTACGCGCTTGCCCACGGCGACGAAGCGCGCTGCTTGCAATTGCTGCGGTACAAGCGGTTGCAACGAAGTAGTGCGCCTGATGTTGGGCCAGCTTTCGACGATGTCGGCTTGCTCGATGATGAAGATTGCAACGTCTACGAACACTTGGAATTTGCACCGCTGGTGTCGGCCCGCGCCCATGCGTTGCGTGGCCGTAACCACATTCTGAATCAGGGCTTGGCGCAGCAGTATCGCAAGTTCCTCGAACTGGTGGCTCATCGCGCCGAGCCAAGCGCCAACGATCGGCTCGCGGCAACGCATTATTTGCTGGCCGCCGATCGCATCGACGATGGTGCGCGCATGTTTGCCACGATCGCTCGCGCGGCGTGTGCCAGCCCGATGCAGTACGACTACATGGCGGCGTATCTTGCGATCTGTGTTGCTGATGTTGCAGCAGCGCGGCAACACATTGCAGCGTGGACCGATTGTCAGGTGCCGCGGTGGGCGCGGCGGTTTGCCGCGATTACCGAGCTATGTGACGAATTGCTCGGCGGACCAAGCGTGCCACGCCCAGCGGCTGGCCCGGAGGCTGCGCCGGACCGTGCTGCGCAGTTGGCGCGGGTAGCGCAACAACAGCCCACCTGCGCGATCGAGCCGCAGCGCGATGGCATCGTCGTGACATCGCAGAACCTCGTGCAAATCGAATTGCGTTTCTTCGCAGTCGACGCCGAACTGTTGTTTTCGAAAGCGCCGTTTGCACAGGCCGATGTGGCGCGCTTTGCGTTTGTCGAACCAACCCAGACCATGCTGGTGCCGCTACCGTCGGCCCGTGAACTTGTGGCGTGGCCAACCGCGGTTGCAGGCCGCAACGTGGTGGTTGAAGCGCGCGGCCCCGGCATCAGCGTCGTGCGCAATCACTACGCTAATGACCTGGCCGTCACGGTGACGCACAACGCAGGGCGCTTGCGCGTTGTTCGCGGCACCGATCAAGCACCGCGTCCAGCGGCGTACGTCAAAGCCTACGGCCGTGGCAACAATGGCGTCGCGTTCTACAAAGATGGCTACACCGATCTGCGTGGTTGGTTCGATTACGCATCGCTGTCAACCGACGACCTTGATCGCACCCAGGAATTTTCGATCCTGGTTGTCGACGAGCAATGCGGAGCCACCGTGGTTAGCGCGAAGCCGCCGCTGCGGTGATTGACCTAGCTACACCGATTTAGCGGCAGGCCAGCTGCCGCTGAGCCTTCGCTCATCGGGGCCATGTTGCGCCATGCTCGCTGCCGTCTCCGCATCAGGCGCGAACGCCAACCGCCCGGGAATGCGGCGAATGCCAGCTTGTTCGAGCAATACGACCAGTTCGGGTCGCAGGCCTACCAAGATCACTTGTTGATTGTCGCGATGCAGGCGATCAATCGCACTTTCCAACGCAACCAAACCAGTGGCATCCATGATCGGGACTGCACGCATCGAGATGATGACGGTTTGGCCCGCTTGGTGCGAGCGGCGAAGATTTTCGAATGCGGTTTTGGCGGCACCGAAAAATAACGGGCCGGCCACTTCGTAATACCGCACTCCGGGCGGCAATTCGATGGAAGGCGTAACGCGGGTTTCGAGGGTGACCGATGTAAATACTGCCATCCGTCGCATGAAAAGCAGTGCTGCTAACACGACGCTGACCGCCACGGCGGTGGTGATGTCGAACGCAACGGTGAGGCCTAAGCACGTCAACATCGTCATCACATCAGCGCGTGGCGCAATGCGTAACAAGCGCAACACGTGGCGGCCTTCGGCCATGTTCCATGCAACTACCAACAAAATGGCACTGAGCGCTGCGAGTGGCACGTGCCGTAACAGCGGTGCGAACACCGCAACCGCAGCCATCAACAAGGCGCCGTGCATGGCGGCTGCTAGCGGCGAACGCGCGCCAGCACGAATGTTGGTGGCGGTCCGGGCCACTGCGCCAGCTGCAGCCAGCCCGCCGAAGAACGGACAAACCAGGTTGGCGATGCCCAACGCAAGCAGCTCAGAGTTCGGTTCGTGCTCGGTATTGGCCAAGCCGTCTGCGACCACGGCCGCATTGAGGCCCGAGATGCCCGCCAGGATCGCAATCGCAAAAGCCGACGGCAACAGCGCTTTGATCAAGGCAAAATCGATATCGACGTGAATGCCGCCACGGTGCCACGGCAGCGCTGGCAACGGCGGCAGCGGCGGAATGCCGCGAATGGTTTCATTGCCAAACGCAAAGTCGAAGCTTTGCTCAATGGTGGCTGCGTGAAAGCCTGGCCACAACTTGTGCAGCAATAATGCGCCAACGGATGCCAACGCCACCGCCAGCAGTGCGGCCGGCGCGCGTCGCACATATTTGCTGATCACGATCAAGGCAACCAACGTGAACAACGCAACGCCAATATCGCCATAGTTGGCGGACCCTAGATTGCGCATCGTATCGCTAAGACCTTCGATCGCACCGTCGGGCCGTGGCATGCGCAAGCCTAGCGAGTCGCGCAATTGCAACACTGCAAGCGATAGTGCCAGGCCAGTGGTGAGGCCCGTCGCAACCGGATGTGGAATGAACTGCAGCAAGCGGCCAAAGCGCGCGGTCGCGAGCAGCGTCAGAATAATGCCCGCGAGAAAGCCCGTGATCAGCAGGCCAATGAATCCGAACTTGTGCACGATTGGCAACAGCACCACGACCAAGCCCGCGGTTGGTCCGGTCACTACAAAACGGCTGCCACCAAGCAGCGGCGTAATGATGCCTGCAACGATGGCACTGTACAGGCCATATTGCGGCGGTAGGTCGACGGCGACACCAAGCGCCAACGCCAACGGCAAGGCCACCATGAATATCGCAATACTGGCGCGCGCGTCGGCGCGAAAATCTTGCAGCTTGTAACCTTCGCGCAGCCGCTGGCGCAGGCCCCAACTCAGCAAGTCTTTGGTGCGATAGGCGAGCGCGAGCTGCTGTTTCACAGCCGAAGTAAGCTCGTCGACGTACCGCATGCCGCCATTGTTACCCTGCACCGGGGGCGCTGTCACGTTTGTGGTCGCGCACTGCGCGGCGTATGGTATTTGCTATGAGTTCAACCCGGTTTAACCGCGAATTTGCGGCGGAATACGCCCAATTGGTGCCGCAATTGGCTAAACGCGACGCTAAACGCTTGCGATTTGGTGCGCGGGCTCACGGCTATGTTGCGTTGCCGCCAAGCGACGCCGCGCTGCCGTTGCCTGTGCCGGCGGACTTTGCGGCGTTCATCCGCGAGATATCGGCGGGTGGCTTTGGGCCGTATTACGGGCTGTTGGCGCCCACTACCTTGCCAGAACGGGTCTGGCAGGTGGCTGCGCTGCCAAGCCTGCTACCCGACGGCAACGACGAAGCCGCAGCGCAAGCCGTGGCCGGCGCGAACCTTGACCCGTGGCCTGGCAGTTTGCCGATTGCCAAGCTCGGTTGTGGTTACACAGCGCTGCTCGTGCTCAACGGTCCGGCAACCGGACAAGTTTGGCTTGATGCACGTGCCGTGGGGCTGATTGCGCCGATAACACCGACGTTTACTGCCTTTGTCCTCGACGGATTACATCGCAGCAGCCATGACATGCTGCCGCTGGGCTACGTACCGCTTGATGTTTGCGCCTTGCCCAATGCGCTGGCTGGCTACCTTGCCGTGTGGGAGCAACGTCACAACGTTGAGCCTGGCGAACTAACCAGCGGGCAGCTGCGTGAGGCGCTAGCGAACCTCGGCGCAGGCTCGATCGCCTTGGCGGCCCAATTGGCGACGCCCTTGCATGCTGAAAATGCAGGCGTAAACCCGTGCGTGGTGTGCGCCCAAGTGGTCGATCGCTTGGCCGATGCCGGGCTGGCTTCGACGGTATTGGCCTGGCACGACGAAACGCGCTAGACTGCCTAGGTGTTTGCTCGCCGTGCGCTCCAATTCGCGTTGCTACTCGCAATTGTATTGCCTGCAGCCGCGGTCCGCTCCGATGTTTATTCCTGGACCGATGCCGACGGCGTAGTGCACTACACCAATCTGCGCCCAGGTAAGAGCGGCAACGGCGGTGGCAAGTGGAAAAAAGTGATGAGCTCAACGCCTGAGCCGGGCAGCAAGGCTTCGGCGCAGCGCGGCGGTTGCCCTCGCTGCGATAAAGTTCGCTCGAATGACAACTCGCCTGATCGTTTCAATCGATACGATGCGTACATCTTCGAAGCGGCCGAGTTGTACAAGATTCCAGTGGCGTTGATCCGCGCCGTAATTCATGTCGAAAGCGACTATGACGTTGCTGTGGTCTCGGCGATGGATGCCAAAGGTTTGATGCAGTTGATGCCTTCGGTGATCGAGGACATGGGCGTGCGCCCGGATCTCGTGTTCGACCCACGCGAAAATATTATGGGTGGCACGCGTTTGCTGCGGACGTTAGCCAATCGTTACAACGGCGATCTAACGCTCACGATTGCTGGGTATCACGCCGGCCCGGGCTCGCTGGCGAAGTTCGGCAACACGGTGCCGCCGTACCCATATACGCAGCAGTATATCAAGATGGTGCTGGAGCGTTATCAGCAGTACAAAGCCAAAGAAGCTGCGGCTGCGCCCGTTGCGCCGTAACCAACGCGCGCAGAGTTCCCGCCTGGCTACAAACTGCGTTACCGTAGCGATGTGTTGTTACACGTAACCATCGCCGAAACCGGCCGCACTGCGCTGCCGCCGTTGCCGATTGTGATGCCGGCGGATGGCTCAATCGTCGTCGGTGCGCAAGCTGGTGCAGCAGTTCGCCTGCCCATTGGTGCGGTAGCTGCGGCGCATCTGCGCATATCGTTGACTGGCCATGGCTGGTTTTTCGTTGCCCTTGGCGATGCGACGATCACTACGCCCAGCCGGGTTTTGCCAGTTTGCGCTGGTGACCAAGGCACATTGCCTCTGCCTTGCATGATCACTATTGATCGGTGGGAACTGCAACTGGCCGAAGCTGCTGACGGTTCGATGCCGGCGGCGGCGCCGATGCGTACGGGGAGTTTGGCGCGGGAACTTGCGCGCAGTTTGCTGGGCGGCAGCAGCGCACCAGCGTTAACCATCGAAAGCGGCGCCGGCGTCGGCACTCGACGCGAACTGCCACCGCCTGAAGTGCGCATCACGTTGGGCCGAGGCGAAGATGCTGATTGGCAAATTGCCGATGGCGATTTGTCGCGCGTGCATGTTGCGATCGAGCGCTTGTGGGATGGCGTTCGGATCACGGACCTCGATTCAAAAAACGGCACCATGGTAGATGGCCGCGCGGTGCCACCGGAGGGCGTGATGCTGGTGTCGGGTGCGGTGATCACGATGGGCGGCGTCACCCTGCGCTACGACGATCCTGCCGCCAAGTTAGTTAATGACGAAACGCCGCCCGCGCCACCGCAGGCTGTGGCACCCGTCGCCACCGTGCCGGTTGCTGCGACCGTACCCGAACTCGAATCGGCAACAATAGGCACAGCTGACGCACCTTGGTTGTTTCCGGTTGCGGTTGGCGTTTGTCTGCTTGCGATCGCGGCCATCGTTTGGTTGCTTGTCATGGCTATAACCGCAACACCTGTCGCGATGTCGTGATCATGGTTACAACAACGTCAGTTGCCGCGTTGGTTCGCGGGCGCTGATCGGCGGCGTGAACTGAGTGGTATCCAACTTCAAGCGTTCAAGGCTCATGCCTAATTTTCGCCGAGCAACCGTAAACCGCTCAGCGATTAGATCGGCGTAAGGGCCGGTGCCGCGGCCGCGCACGCCAAATCGCGCGTCGTACAATTTGCCGTCTTGGGTTTCGCGCATCAAGTTCAACACGCGTTCGGCTCGGGCCGGCGCGTGGGTGTGTAACCACTGTTCGAACAAGTCTTTGACTTCGTAGGGCAGGCGCAACAAGTTGTAGCCAGCGTAACGCGCACCAGCTTTGTGCGCTGCCGCGAGCAGCTGTTCGAGTTCATGATCGTTGAGGCCCGGGATCATCGGCGATGTGAGCACGCCAACTGGTACGCCGGCTTGGGCTAACGTTTCAATCGCCCGCAAGCGCCGTGCTGGGCGCGATGCACGTGGCTCCAGGGTGCCAGCCAAATTTGCATCCAGCGTGGTTACCGAGAGAAACACGCAGACCAAATTACGCGCGGCCAAGCTGCGCAAGATTTCGATGTCGGCTAGCACGCCTGCATTTTTCGTTACGATCGACACTGGGTGGTTACACTGCGAAAGCACTTCGAGCATGCTGCGTGTGATGCCCATCTTGCGTTCGGTCGGTTGATACGGATCGGTATTAGTGCCCATCGCGATCACGGCACAGCGGTACTTAGGTTTCGCAAGTTCGGTACGCAGCACATTGGCTGCGTTCGGTTTGGCGGTGATCTTCGTTTCAAAATCGAGCCCCGCCGATAGGCCCAAATAATTGTGCGATGGCCGCGCGAAACAATACACGCAGCCGTGTTCACACCCGCGATACGCGTTGACCGATTGGGTAAACGGAATGTCGGGCGAATCGTTGCGCGAAATTATCGACCGAATGCGTTCGGTTGCGATCACGGTGTCGCAACGTGGCAGCGGTTCGGCGGCGAAATCTTCGGCGGTATTCAGCGCGGTGGCCGGTGTTGCGTCGCCGGCCCAAGCATCGTCAAAGCCGTGCCGGTGAATTTTTTCGAAGCGGCCCGACGGATTGCTTACTGCGCCGCGGCCGTGGGTTGGCGTTAGCCGATCGTGAATTTGCGCAGCGCTTGGGTCGTGCGCGTAATCGCCGTCGACGAGCAACGCTATCTCGCCTTGCGGCCTTGTTGCTTTGATGCTGCGCATGTGTTCAGTATGCGCAGAAAACTAAGCCAAATCAAGCCTGTGCGAGCGCCTGCTGCAAGTTTGCCGGTAATAGCCGCGGGTCTGCAGCCATGAGCGCAGCACGCCATTGTTCAGCGGTGCGTGCACCGACCACGGCGTGCAACGGTGCTGCCGAAAGCACAAACCGCAGAGCTAGTTCAAGCACGCTCGTCGTCGCTGGCTCGATGCCTTCATTGCGGCTGCGTGCTTGTTGCCATTGGCCGACAACCGCTCGCGCTTCGTCGCACGAGTTGACCGCTGGTGGCAGTTGCTTGGCACTTTGCGCTAGCCGCGCAACTGCAATCGCCATGCGATGTAGGTCGTCGCTGGTCCAGCGTTGTGCGCGTGGGTCCAAGCGATGAAACTTCGTTGTTGCGCCAATTTCGCCAGCGAGCGCACCGCGGCACAACGGTTCTTGCGCGAGCACCGCGCGCTTTAGCTCCGTCGTCGTCGCCAACCACCGCGCTGCTGATTGGCCGAATAGATGGAACGGCACCGCTAACGCGACAAAGATATCGTCGCGCAGCAAGTCAGGAAAATCGTCGATGAACTCGTCGTGGTCGCTTTGGCGTTCGCGTTCCGGCCGTCGCACAGGTTGCCGCGGCGGCGGCGCCACGGCTACCCCCCAATGCATCACTTTGCCTTCGCGCGAAAGTCGTTGCAAGGCAGCGTGTAGCTCACCCCAATAGCGGTCACTACGCGCATGGTTCGCGGCCACCTGTAGTTGCACCAAGGGCACAACGTCGAGCCCGCTTGCGGTCAGCACTTGTTCGACGCGGCGTTGCACAAACTCAACGGGAAAGGCAACCTCAAGTGGGCCAGCCGTAATCGGTGCTAGCGCTGCTGCGGTGATGACATGGTCGCTGGCGCGGGCGGTCCGGACTGCAGCACCTAGCCATTTCCACAGATCCGCCGTCGCCGAATCAAACGGCGCCGCTGCGTTGCCGAATGCGATGTCGTCGCGTGCCGGCGGAATATCGAGCCACAGCAACTCGCAGCCGGTGGCTAACGCTTCACCCAGCATGCGCTCAATCGTCGAGCCAAACTCGCCGCAGATCAGTGCCGTGCGTGCCGCTCGAAGGGCCAGGCCCAACGGCGCGACTTGCCACGCCGTGGTACCGAACTGTCGTTTCACTCGTCGTCGCCGCTAAACTTCGACTTGATGGCCATGACGATGCCGCCCAAGACGATCGCTGCTAGCAACATCCAGCCGTATTTGCCCCAGATGCCACGCTTCATCGACGATTCTGGATATTTGGCTTTGATCGCTGCGCCCAATTCGGGATCTTCGATGTACGAGTTCCCCAGTACAGCGACGGGCCGGCAGTTGCGCACCGAGAAGTACGACCAAAAGATGCCGGTAACATTGCAAATATATCCAGCTTGATGACCGGTCAATTCTGGCTCTTTATCGAAGGGGGCCGGCAGCGGGCCGCATTCAAACGCTTTTTCGCCCGTGTTGTAGATCAAGATGCCTTTGGCTTCGGCTTGCGATGGGGTCAGTGCAACGACCGCGACACAGGTGAACAATAGTGCAACAATGAATTTCATAACCGGACTGTAACGTAGGCAGCGGCGACTTTCACAGGATGAGCGGCAAAATCGATTCGGCCTACATTCGCCGTCAACTCGTCGGAACCAATACGCTATTGACAACCTTGGGTTGCGTGATTCGACGCTGGCGCAGCCAAAAAAATGCTCCGAGTGCCACCCGTTGGCGCGGGTTTTCAACGTACGATGGCGCGCATGTCGCAACCTTCGACTACCCATGTTGGCGCGTCCATGCCGCGCGTCGACGGCGTCGCAAAAGTTACTGGTCGCGCAAGGTACGTCGATGACCTCGATGCACCTGGCGCATGGCACGGCATTACGGTGCGCTCCACGATTGCCCATGGCCGTTTGGAAGCCATCGAAACCCTCGACGGATTTGCTGCAACCGGCGCGGTCCTGGTCACCGCTGCGGATATCGCAGCGCACGGCGGTAGCAACGAAATTGCATTGATTGAACATGACCAACCAGCGCTGGTTGCCGTTGGCGCGCCAGTAATGCATGTTGATGAAGCGTTGGCGCTAGTTGCTGCGCCGACCCGCGCAGCCGCACTTGCAGCGGCCAAGCTCGTCGTTGCGCGGGTTGTGCCGTTGCCAGCCGTGCTGTCGATGGCCGACGCCTTGACAGCCAACGAAAAACTCTACGGCGACGACAACATTTTCAAAAAGTTTCTCATCCGCAAAGGTCACAGCGACGACGCCACGTTTGATGCCGTGATGGCCAGCGCTGCCCACATCATCGAAGGCGAATACGACACGTCACCGCAAGAGCAGATGTACATCGAACCGCAAGGCATGCTGGCCGAGTGGCGCGACGGCAAATGCTTCATTATCGGATCGCTGCAGTGCCCATACTACGTGCACAAAGCGATCAAAACGTTGCTGCAATGTGGCGACGACGAGGTTGTCATCAGCCAAGCCGTGACTGGCGGTGGCTTTGGTGGCAAAGAAGAATATCCGTCGATGTTGGCAGCGCATGCTGCGTTGCTGGCGCGCAAAGCCACGCATCCAGTCAAGATGATCTATGACCGCGCTGAAGACATCGCAGCGACGACCAAACGCCACCCAGCGCAGATTAGATCACGCTTGGGCGTTTCGGCCGAAGGCGACATCGTCGCGATCGACGTCGACGTTGTGATGGATGGCGGTGCGTATCTCACGTTGTCGCCGGTGGTGCTGTCGCGCGGTGTGTTGCACGCGGCTGGGCCGTACAAGTGCGCGACGGTGCGGGTTGCGGGCCGCGTGGTTGCCACCAACTATCCGCCGCACGGCGCGTTTCGCGGCTTCGGCGCACCACAAACGACGTTTGCGTACGAGCGCCAGATTCAAAAATTGGCGCGTTACCTCGGCGAAGATGGATTGACCACGCGCAAGCGGTTGGCCTTGCGCTCCGGCGATACAACATCGACCGGCCAAGTTTTAACGTTCTCGGTTGGCACCGACGCGGTGTTGAATGCGATCGCCAACGTCGCAGGGGCCGCGCCCGTGCGTAGCGGTGTGAGTGCCAAGGGCTCAACGGTGCGCCGTGGCCGCGGCGTATGTTTCTACTTCCACGGCGCGGGCTTTACCGGCTCCGGCGAAGCGCGCTTGGCCGGCCGCGCAGAGATCGCATTGTTGCGTGACGGTACGTTTGAAGTGCGCGCGAGCTCGACTGATATCGGGCAGGGCGCGATCACTATGTTCACGCAGATCTGCGCGGCATCCCTTGAGGTGGATCCTGCGTTGGTGCGCGTGATCGATCCGTCGACGGCCAACGTGCCTGATTCCGGCCCGACGGTGGCGAGCCGCACGTGCATGGTGGTTGGCAGCGTGGTCGAAACAGCATCGCGCAAACTCAAAGCTCGCATTCTGGAGTGGGGCGCAAGCCACGGCATGGCGAATCAAACCGTGGCGTTATGTGGCGCTGCGATGGCGCGGGCCCATTATGGAGCCGATCACGCTGGGGCTGACATCGCTGAACTTGTGCAGTACCAGCCACCGCCAGGCATTGCATGGGACGATGCGACGTATTCGGGCTCGGCCTATCCAGTCTACGGGTGGGCTGCATGTCTCGTCGACGTTTCGGTCGATCTCGACACCTATGAAGTCTCGATCGATCGCTGTGTGCAAGCGATCGACGTTGGCAAAGCGATCAATCCGATCATCGTCAAAGGCCAAATCGAAGGTGGCACGCTGCAATCGTTGGGTTGGGCTGTGCTTGAAAACGTCATCTACAAAGATGGCAAAGTTGCTAACGCCAACATGACCAACTGCATCGTGCCGACGTTTGCCGATGCTCCAGATTTGGAAACGATTTTGGTTGAAGTGCCGTATCCGTATGGCCCGTCGGGGGCCAAAGGGGTTGGCGAAATTCCAATGGATGGCCCTGCGGTTGCGGTGGCCAACGCCGTCGAAGATGCGTTGGGTTGTAGTTTTGATAGTTTGCCGATTTCACCAGAAGCGGTATTTGCGAGCCGCTCGCGTTGGAGTTTTTCGTGAAGATAGAAATGAACGTTAACGGTGCTGCACGCGTCGTCGAAGCGTCGCCATATCGCCGCTTGTTAGATGTATTGCGCGAAGATCTGCGCCTCACCGGCACCAAAGAAGGCTGTGGCGAAGGCGAATGCGGTGCTTGTACGGTCTCGCTCGACGGCGAAACCGTCAATTCGTGTTTAGTTGCCGTTGCGCAATGCCACGGCCGAACCGTGAAAACGGTGGAAGGTTTGGCCGCGCAGCAAGGCGATAAAGAGATTTTGCATGCAGTGCAAACTGCGCTGGTCCGTTGCGGTGGTGCGCAGTGCGGCATCTGCACGCCAGGCATCGCGATGTGTGCAGCTGATATTGTCGAGCGTGAGCTGCTACACGATCAGGATTTACAACAAGCGCGCGTGATGGTGCGCGAACTGCTGGCAGGCAACATCTGTCGCTGCACGGGCTATCAACTGATCGTCGACGCCGTGATCGAAGCGGCCAGCGAAGTTGGGTTGCAGCGGCGCGAGCGTGCCAGCCGGAGGACGCCGTGAGCGAACCACTATACGCACGGCCGACCTCGGTCGCCGAAGCATTGGAACTGCGTGCAGCGCATCCCGATTGGATGTTGCTGGCGGGCGGCACCGATTTGCTGGTTGATTCGAATCATCGCAAGGTACCGGTCGGCATGTTGGACCTTTGGCGCTTAGCTGCCCTTGGTGGCATTCGCCAACGCGACGCTGCGATCGAAATTGGCGCAGGTACGACGTGGCTAGAAATTGAACGGCATCCGTTGGTGCGTGTAGGTTTTCTGCCGTTGGCTGAAGCGGCGCGGGAAATTGGCGCTCGGCAGATTCAAGCGCGTGGCACCATTGGTGGCAACATCGGCACATCGTCGCCGGTTGGCGATAGTTTGCCGGTGTTGCTTGCGCTCGACGCTGAGATCGAAGTTGCATCGGTGCGAGGCAGCCGGCGCGTGCCTTATCGTGACTACTGCGTCGGCTATCGTAAAACTGCCCTCGCGGCTGACGAGTTGATCATTGCTGTGCACCTGCCGACGCCGGTGGCCTCGACCCGCATGGTGTGGCGCAAAGTCGGCACCCGCAAAGCTCAGTCGATTTCCAAAGTCATGGGCGCGGCAACCATGGTGCTTGATGGCGGCACGGTAGTATCAGCGCGCATCGGCATGGGCGCGGTTGCCGATCGGCCGATTCGCTTGACTGCGGTTGAGCAAGCGGTGGTTGGCCTGTCGCTGTTGCAGGCTGCCGAGGCTGCGCGCGCGGCAGTGCCTGCGGCGATTGCGCCGATTTCCGACATTCGTTCGACGTCGGATTATCGCCGAGCTGTTGCGGCGAATCTGGTCGCGCGCTTTTTTGCGGTGTAGCGGGACGGTGAGGGCAGGGCGCGGACTGGCTCGGCCACGGACGATCACGGCTACCGCCACCGGCGCGTTCTGTGGTTCCGTTGAATTGCGTCGGCGGCGCGATGTGTAGACAGCAATATCGCGGCGTTTTTGCCTGCCCCCAGTGCCTTGGCGCCACCGATGGGCCATAATGATGCCAGGTGGCCAACGATTCGCAAACTCCACCGCCAGGCGACCCTGGCGGGCGTCGCAAGCGCGGCTCGTCGCTGCGTGCGCCAAGCGAACCAAGCGCGAAGTCCGACGATGGCGTGCCCGAACCGGTTTCGGATCAACACACGGGCGGGGCTGGCCAGTCGGCGCGCATGCGCATGGCACGCAGCGCCAAACGCGCAACATCGAAGATCGAGGATGTCGTTGGTGGAGGTGTAAGCCGGCTTGGCGGCGGCTTAGAATCGCTTGGCGAAGGCATTGGCCAGCTCGGTGAGCGGGTTGAAAAGGTGCCGTTGATCGGGCAAGGGGTGAAAGACCTTGGTGGTGGCTTGGCCGATATCGGCGAAAGCCTGCACGATTTGCCCAGCGTCGCCAAAACTCCGAGCGGCCGCGCGTTGATTGCGTCGATGTTGGTTGGCTTTCTGTTGGTGTTTGCGTGGATATCTTTCATTGTCTGGTTTCAATTGCGCGGCGGCATGCAGCCTGACTTCCGACCGATGGCTGAGAAAATCCTCGTCGATCTTCGCGATGGCAAAGCAGCGACGATCTACGCTGATTGTTCGCCGCGTATGCAAGAAACCATTCGCGAAGAGCGCTTTGTCGCAACCATCAACGACATGAACAAAACGCTCGGCAAGTTTGTCGAAATTGCAGCGATCAATGAGACGTTTGTGACCTCTGGACCTCAAGGCCGCATTGGCCGAGTCTCGATGACCGTGGAATTTGAAAACGCGCGCACGCTGGGCAGTGTCAGCTTTCAGAAAATCGACAAGAAGTGGAAGCTCCTTGGCATCGCCATGGAAGTACCGAAAGATGTCCCGATTTCTACCAACCAGGAAGAGCAATACAATCTGCCGCCTGAGTTGGTGCCGCTAGGCACCGAAGTACTCAAGCTCAGTTCGCAAAGTGCCGATGATGAGATCTGGCAACGCGCCACCGAATCGTTCCGCGAACGCGGTGGTCGTGATGCGTTTGTAGCGTTGCAGCAAACCCGGCGCGATACGCTCGGCAAATTTGTCCGCGTCTTGGTGGTACAAGAAAAACTCGCGTTGTCATACGACAAACTCAGCGCGTCATTTGTCGCATTGTGCCAATACGAACGCGCAAACGCCTCGGCCACGATTGGCTTTGACCGTCGGCGCGAAGATACGCCATGGCAAATGTCCTCGCTCAAAATCGTATTGCCGTTGGTGCGTCCTGACGATACTCGTGCGCCTGCAACCAAAGGCAGCAGCGGTGCGTCGGCGCCTGCGCCGGTTAAGCCAGCCGCGCCGTAACGGGTGCGTTTGGTGGCTTGCGCCGCCGCCGCGCTAGCCACACTTCAATTGCGATACCGGCAAATCCACACAACGGCCACAACAGCCACGAGACGTTGGCCCAGCTTGGACGATGAAAGCGAAAATGTAGTCGATGCGCGCCGGGCCCAACGACCACGGCTGGGAAATCCGGCGTCACTCGCACGACCTGTGCAGGCTGGCCATCGATTTCTACTTCCCAACGTGGATGCCAACTGACACGAGCGACGAACATGGTTGGTGTTGTGACGGTAACTTGCGCGGCGACATCGGGATCATCGCCTGCCGATGGTGTTTCGACCGCCCAATCAACCGTGCCACCCTTGCTCGACGGCAAGTCGGCGGCCGCCGGCTCGTATGCCATCACTTCATCTTTCATGGGTGCATCCGACGCCAGCCATGCCAGGGCAGCTTTTTTCGCTGCTTTGCGCGGCCCTGTGATGCGGCCGGTGACGGCAACTGCGGCAACCAAGCCGCCGTCGTCGATCTTGCGCAACTCGAACGCTTCGGTCTGCATGATCGATCGACCTTCGGGAATCGAATCGGCCTTCGAACGCGCAAACAAAAGGTATGGCGCAAAATACAAGTGAGCTTTTTTGCGCACGTCGCGCTCGGTCCACAAAAAGTCGTAGTTGGGGCTCGCTTGCAAACCGCCTCCGCCCATCTGTAACAATGCTGATCGTTCGGCATACACATAGGGCAGCAAGTTCCACCAGTGATTCTCGGCGCCGCCCAACGCTTGCTTACGGCCCGGCGGCAATTCAGTAAAACGATCGATGAATTGCTGCATTTCGTTGCGTCGATTGTTGGGGTAGTCGGTCGCTACCTTCACGCGATCATGTTGGGTGCGGGCGCCTGGCAGTACGACCAACGTCAGCAATACTGCGGTGACCGCTGCGATTGCCGTGCGCAACACAAATGGTTCGGGTGTGCGCTCGGCCCAGCGCCACAACAATTTGCCAACCTGCACAATGCCAATGCCAGCAGCCATTGCGAGCACGATCTGCAATGCGCCTAAGAATCGCACCGCGGGAAACAGATCGTCAGGTGTTACCAAGTGTGGCCCAACCGATAACAGCGCGGCATACGCCAGCGCAGGTGGCCACACCCAACGCAGATACTTGCTGCGCGCAAGCACCAACACCACTGGCAAACACCAACCCAAGATATGCAGTTTGCGGCCATGATCTAGAATCACGCCGGACCATTGCCAACTTGCCAGGCCTTTGAGTCCAGGCCCAACCTCGTCGGCCACGCGGTGCGGAAAGCCACCGAAGCCAGCGTAGTCGACCAGCACGGTGATCCAACCAGGCGTCGATGCGATGAGCAACAATGCGCCGAGCAAACACAGCCGACCGAACATGCGCAGGCCGGCGCCCGGCGTTTCGTTTGCATCTGTGACGGTCGGCGTTTGCTGCAACCATGGCGGCGAAAGCAATTCCGTGACCGGCTGCAAGCCGAGCGGCAGCACAACGCCTATGAAAAACGCAATGCCGAGAGCAACGCCGGCAAAAGGATGACACAAGCCGACAAACGTGCCCCATGCCACCGCAGCGCCGAGCTTCTTGCCGGCGGTCAGCCACTGCGCACCGCGGCCAAGTGCTAGCGGAAACGCGGCGAATGCCCAGGTCTGGGTGTACAGCCCGACGGAGAAATTGCCGTCGGCGCCGTGGCCCCAACGCGAATTCGAAATCGCAAAGGCGACTGCCACCGAGGCGATCGCACTCTCCCATGGCGTTGCGCCGAGTGCGCGCGCGCCGCGATAGGTTGCCAGTGGTGTCAGCACCAACGGCAAAAACATGCAGAGCTGAAACCAAAACAACAAATGCCCGCCGGTCACCGCAGTGAGCGCCGCTGGCGTAAACAACGGCAACAATTGATAGTAGTAGCCCGACGCATAGCCGCCGTTGGCGCTGGTATTCCAAAAGTCGTAGTCGCCACGCATCAAACAATCGGCGATGCGGCGGGTCTCGCCGAGGTGAAACGTATTGTCGTCGCCGTTCGGCTCGCCAGCAAACACATGGCCATAGGCCCAACACAGCACGCCAGTTAGCACGACGAGGGTGATGATCGGCCCCCAGCGTAAGGCCCATGCAGCGGCGGTATCCCAGCTATCACGTGCTGGGGCCGGGCGTGGCGTGTTGCTTGGCGCCGGTGGCGCCGGTTGGCGTTGGTCCGCTAGCGGTGGCTCGCTGCCGCGCTCCGTTGGGGTAGTTGCTGAATAGCTCATGCTACGTAACCACTTTCACCGATGATGCTCACGATCAATTCGTCGTCGAAAATGGGAGTCGCTCCCGGCTGCGCTGCAACTTCGGCAGCCCAACGGCTAGCGGCATTGCCGCTGTCAACTAGGCTCCAGCCTTGCAATAAACCATGCAACAGCAACGCTACATACGCATCACCACAACCCACATTGTCGCGCTCGGCGCTTGGCTTTGTCGCCGCGACACCTGCAATGCGGTGCTGCACTCGCTCTCCGTTGCCATCGATGGCGTGTAGCGTCGACCCGTCGGCGCCATGGGTCACCGCTACGATTCGTTGGCCGCTCGTTGCATCGCTGAGCAAATGTTCGACTGGGTCGGGCCAGCCAAAGATCGTTTGCAATGCCGCAACTTCGCGATCATTGATTTTCACGATATCAGCCTGCGAGAGCGCTTCGCGTAGTGCCAACCTTTCATGAGTCGACAGGCGCGTGAGTTCACCACGCAGATTGGGATCGCAAACTTTCATGCAGCCGGGTGGGGCAGCAGCGATGGCAGCTTGCCACTGTGCGAAGCCCGCTGGTGTGCGTTGCGCCAACGTGCCGTATACCAACGCCACTGCTTCGTCGAGCGCCGCCCGTACTTCGCTGTCGCATTCAATGTGTTCCCAGGCGCGATCGGGCATCAAGCGATAGCGTGGCTCGCCATCGACCAGCGTTACGGTGACTTCGCCGGTGGCATGGGCTGCATCAGTTTGCAGCAGCGCCGTATCGACGAACAGTTGCAACCGTTCGCGGGCACGCTCGCCCCACGCGTCGGCTCCGACACGAGTCGCAAGCACCGCCCAATCGCCGGCCATACCGAGGTGCCATGCAACATTGGCTGGTGCACCGCCGAGTTGATCTCCGGCGACGAAGCGGTCCCACAGGACTTCGCCCCAAACTACGATTGGGCCATCGCTCATTGTGAAACTCGTCGCACCGGCATGTACAGGGCCAATTTGTACCAGCTCATGTCACCCAAATTGCAGCAAAGGAAGCGGTATTTCAAAGAGAGATTGAGATGAGCACAGAGGCAAGCGGAGTACGGCGCGCTGGTGGGTGTTGCGCCTGCCAACGTCGACGATGCTTGAGCAAGCCAGGCTCGGTTGGTGGTACGTCGAGGTACCAGCCGTTATCGCCCGCCGGCCCCTGCACGCCGCCCTTGGTACTTGTGCGACCAACGTCGCCGTTTCAGCCCACCATGCCAGCCCTGGCTAGGCATGTATGTTGCTATTATTTATCTTCAACATGATCAACCAAGTGTCGTCCCTGCTGCTTGCTATCAGTCTCGCCACAAGTTGTGGCGATGCCAGCCAAACTGCCGACGCTCCGCTGGGCAGCGATGCCGCCGATGCCAACCGCGTCGATGCCACTACTGTGTTTCGCATTCAAGGCACGCTGCTGGTGGATGGCCGGAACCGCACATTTTTGGTGAACTTGCCGCCGAGCTACGATGCCATGGCTTCATTCCCGCTGATTATTGCCATGCACGGTGGCGGTGGCAGCGCCGAACAATTTGAAGCGACCAACCTGCTCACGCCCAAAACCAATCAAGCCAACTATATTGTGGTGTATCCCGACGGAGTCGCTGCGCCCGGACCAATTGGCTTGCGGACATGGAACGGGGGGGCGTGTTGCGGTTTCGCCAGCGAGAACAATATCGACGACGTCAAATTTGTGAGTGAACTCATCACATATCTCGCCGCAAATTTCAAAATCAATAACAAACGGGTCTACGCCACTGGGCATTCGAACGGCGGCATTATGTCGTATCGGCTAGCGTGTGAGCTCTCCGACCGTATTGCTGCCATCTCGCCCAACGCGGCCGCGATGTTGTTGCCAACCTGTACGCCGACGCGCCCCGTACCCGTGCAACACACCCACTCGCGACCCGATACCAACGTGCCAACGTTAGGCGGCATGGGCACCGGCCCATCGTCCAACGTGGTATGGCCAGCCACGATGGATGTATTGAATGCGTGGGTCTCCATCAACGGTTGCGCCACGCCACCGGTGGTTACACCGGCTAGCAACTTCTCCCGCACTTGGTGGAATCAATGCGCTAGCGGTTCGGAAGTGGATTATTACCTCACCGAAGATGGTGGCCACGCCTGGCCCGGTGGCGTCGAAGGCAGCCCCATGGGCGACCAACCGTCGACCGCGATCGACAAAAACGATCTGATGTTGGAATTCTTCGCGCGCCACGAGCTGCCGTGAAAAGCCGCTTGTACTATTCACAAAACCGCAACGAGTACCTCACCAAGCCGTAGGCCAGCGCAAGGCGTCGACGGTGTAGCCGCGGCGTAGGAGTTGCGATCATTGCGCCTTCCACTCGGTCTGCGGCGCGCTATGCGCTAGTCGGAACAAATGACGAGCGAAACGCAAGGCGCGTGCAAGGCTTCGAGATCGCAAACAAGCTCTATCAAAATTTGTAGGGCGATGGATTCTGCTGCGTCAGGCAATTTACCGAGGCCTTTGGACTTACTCGGTGGCTTTGCCGGGAACGCCGGCAAAACCAGTTCCACGGCATTTCTTTTCAACGATTCGCTCGCCCGCTTCGAAGCACCCAAAGTTGGGGATCCGGGC
>JAKQOD010000104.1 GCA_029565465.1 Deltaproteobacteria bacterium | reverse complement strand
TCAACGGCAACGGGATCAACGGCAACGGCCTGAACTTAGGCACTCGCACCAATGGCTTCCGCATCTCTGGCGCGCGCGTGGTTGGCAGCCAAATCGTGTTGGCACCAGTTGCCAGCAAGTAGCACTCGCTACTGATTCGCTTACGGTTCGGATGGGGATTGAGGCGTGTGGCGGGATTGGTGAGGCGGGCCTCGCGTTCTTTGGAAATGGTGTGTTGGGTAGGTTTGACGTTGACTGAACGAGCAATCGTTCAGTAACGGGCGACTGCTGCCTTTTTTCAATCTGAGTTCATTGCACAGCGTTGAGAAATCAACACTGAGGGCTGCTGCTTTGTCGCGTGTTCGTGGTGGATGCGTGTGTTAGATCGGAGGTCTCAATGCCTTTAGCTTTGCATCGCCACTGGCTACCGATCGCGCGATCGCTCGCGTTCACGTTTTGCCTTGCTGTCTCACCTGCGTTTGCAAACAATCACGTGCCCAACGGCCGCAGCTTCAATGGTGTGACCCGCAACGGAGTGACGCTCAACGGGGTGCGGATCAATGGTGCGCGCCTCAACGGCACCCAACTTGAGAATCCGACGCCAACGCATGGCGTCGCCACTGCGTCGGCACCTGCAACCGCAGGCACTACACTGGCCGCCGCCGACGGCAACGGCAATGCATTACCCATGGTGATCGTGTCGCGGCGCAACGACAACGCTGGCTACAAAGGCAAATTCTATAAAGACAACAAAGACGTGTGGTGGAACATCGTGCACTGGGGGATTCCGCACGCGCCGACGACCGTTGGCATTGCGATGCCGGCAACGACGCCCAATGCATGTGTGCAAGCCGTGGTCGCGGCGTTGCCAACGTGTGGCACAGCCACGTGGGATAAAGCGTGCGTCGCCGCAGCCAGAAAAAACTGTACATCCAAAGCCACCAAGCCGTTTGCCAAGGTTGCGTACGGCGATTCAATCTGCGGCTACGACGCCAAAGGCAAAGCACGCGAAGCCATCTTCCTCGGCGGTGATTGGGACGGAAGTGCTGGCACGCTCGGCGCTGGTGGCAAGATTGCCGATGCTGAGTCGGGCGCCATTTCGATCGGCTGTCGCAAAGTGGGCGCGATCGCAAAGTGCGTCGATTTTGGCTACAAGCCGTGGGTCAGCGCCGCGATGGACGATATGCATCAGGCCTGCGTGCGTATGGTGCGTGCCGATTTCTGTGGCGATGGCACGCCTTGGACGGTCGATGGCAACTTGATCGATATCGAAGATGCGTTGGCGATTCAGACTCACGATTCCAAAGACTTTGTGTTCGAAGCGACATGGAGCAAAAACGGCGCGACGCTGCTTAATGCAGCGTTGGATTTCCGCACGGCGAATTGGGGCGCGCATGCGGTCAATCCGAACATCGGCATGACCTTCGCCGAGTATCAAAAGACGCATCCATATTGTAGGCCGCCGCGAGTATCCAAACTGGCGCCTGATCCCCGCAGCGCGCCCGCCACTTATTCACTAGCTGATACCAAGCTCAACCAAACCGACAAGCTGTTGCGCACCAAGCGCCCGGCAGTTTGTCCGAAATTGCCGGACTCGACCTGCGCGCTTGGCTTGTAGGGCAGGTTGTCAGCATGTCAGTTCGCGGTGAACGTTCACCGCGATAGGCCGGTGATCCGGCCTGATTCCTGACAGCCATGTCTGAGTTCTGCCGGCTTTTAACACCGCACCGGCGGGATGCATCGTGAATTCAACAGGTTAGACATGGCACGCCACATGCTTATGTCTATCGCCATGAACAACACTACCAAATTCGCTGCTTCGCTTTTGACTGCAACCGTTGTCACCATGGGCATGGGCGCCGCTCACGCAGAAGACGCAAACACCACGGTAGTGTCGGCAACCAACACCGTTGTTGTGGTTACCCCAAACCAACCAACCATTGTCGGCGCGCCAGGTGCAGTGGCACCCGCACCGGTCGCCGCACCCAGCGCTGCACCTGTTGTCGCTGGCCCAGGCGCCATCGACCCAGACGTTTCGCAAATCAACGGCCACCCAGTGCCAGTTGGTACCCACAACGAATATCGCTACAGCTTTCGCAAGACCAACATCGCAGTGAACCCGATCGGCTGGATGATTGGCATTTACGGTGTGTCTGCAAGCCACGCGCTGAGCAACAACATTGCCGTCCGCGGTGATGTGACCGCGTACGTTGATGTCTTCGGCGATAGTGGCGAAAGCGGCATCGAAGTTGGCCTCAGCGCGCCGATCTATTTGCGTCGCACCTACCAAGGTCCATTCATTGAGCCTGGCATCTTGGTGCGTTCGATGAATAACAATAATTGTTACGACGCGTACAGCAGCTCCAGCTCGTCGAGTTGCGGCAATACGGTTTCGCAAATGGGCCCGCAGATTCTCGTCGGTTACCATGTCAGCTATGACTCAGGCTTCAACATGGCGGCCGCCTTCGGCATCCAACGCGACTTAAACGCGTCGAGCGAATACGGCGACGACGTTTTGCCAGCTGGTTACTTCCGCGTTGGCTACGCTTTCTAACGCTGCGTCGCACCTGATTCGCAAATGCAAAAGGGACCTGTTGGGTCCCTTTTTTCGTGTACTCCGTTTTCAACGACCGCTTAGCGCGGCAGTGGCTTGTACTTGATGCGATGCGGTTGGTCAGCATCACCACCGAGGCGGCGTTTACGGTCGGCTTCGTAGTCAGCAAAGTTGCCTTCGAACCACTCGACATGGCTGTCGCCTTCGAACGCCAAGATATGGGTCGCGATGCGGTCGAGGAAGTAACGATCGTGGGTGATGACCACGGCGCAGCCTGGGAACTTCAACAGGCCGTCTTCGAGCGCACGCAAGGTGTCGACGTCGAGGTCGTTGGTTGGTTCGTCGAGCAACAACACGTTGCCAGCGCGTTTGATCATCTTGGCCAAGTGCACGCGGTTGCGTTCACCACCCGACAACACGCCAATACGTTTTTGCTGGTCGGAGCCTTTGAAGTTGAAGCTGCCAACGTACGCACGCGAGTTGAGTTGGCGTTCGCCAAGCATGATGGTTTCGGCGGTTTCGCTGATTTCTTCCCAGACGGTTTTGCTGTCGTCGAGCGAATCGCGGCTTTGGTCTACATAGCCCAATTGCACCGTGTCGCCGATCTTGATCGTGCCTTTGTCGGCCTTTTCGGTGCCCATGATCATGCGGAACAGCGTTGTCTTGCCGGCGCCGTTTGGCCCGATGATGCCGACGATGCCACCACGTGGCAGCTTGAACGACA
>JAKQOD010000084.1 GCA_029565465.1 Deltaproteobacteria bacterium | reverse complement strand
GCCGGCACGGCAACGTAGTCCAACTCGCGGTGCAACACGATCGCCAAGTTGGCGGGCAAGGTCCACGGCGTTGTCGTCCAGATCGGCAACCCTACCGCTTTGCCAGCGAGGGCAGGGTGCAGCTTGCCTGCGAGCGTTGTGTCGACCAGCGGGAACCGCACATAGATCGACGGCGAGGTTTTGTCTTTGTATTCGATTTCAGCTTCGGCCAACGCGGTCTTGTCGCGCGAGCACCAGTACACTGGCTTTTTGCCGCGATACAGGTAGCCACCACGCGCAAACGCTGCAATCGCTTTACCGATGGCGCCTTCGTAGGTTTTGTCGAGGGTGAGATACGGCGTCGACCATGCGCCCAAAATACCCAAGCGTTGAAACTCGGTGCGTTGGATGTCGACGAATTTCATGGCGTAATCGCGACACGCCGCACGCACTTGCTCGGCAGTCATGGCGCTGCGCTTAGGGCCCAGTTCGCGTTCAACCGCGAGTTCGATCGGCAGCCCGTGCGTATCCCAGCCGGGCACGAACGGCGCACGGTAGCCGGTCATGGTCTTCGAGCGCACCACCAAATCTTTGAGAATCTTATTGAGAATGTGGCCGTAGTGAATGTGGCCGTTGGCGTATGGCGGGCCATCGTGCAGCACAAACGGCGGCGCTTCTTTGCGCGCTTCGAGAATTTGCTCGTACAACCCGTCGGCTTGCCATTGGGCAATGAGTTCCGGCTCGCGTGTGGCGAGGTCCGCGCGCATTGGAAACGCTGTATCTGGAAGGTTAACCGTATCTTTATATTTGCCTTGGCCCGACATAACTCGGCGGGACCATAGCTCATTTGCGCAACAGATTAACCCAGCCGGCCTACGATCTTTGCAGTAGGCAACGCATGCACGGATTCTTTGAGAAACCGGCGGCGAAACACGTTCTGCTTGACCCAGCGGTGGGTGCCAATCGCCATGGAAATGGGCAATGCGAACAACATGCCTTCGCCATTGCCCAACAACCCCTGCACGATGGCTAATTTGGAGAGACCGTAGGCCCCCAAGACGCCCAACGTGCCGGCGCCGACTGCTGCCACAGTGCAGATGAACGCCCGAGGTTGGCCTGAATTATTCCATTGCTGTTCGCAGTATGGACATCGTTTGGTGGGGCCGAGCCAATGGAACCGACACTGTTCACGGCGACACCGCGCACATGTCGAGGTGCTTTCTTCGCTGCAAAATGCGCAGGTTGGCGTCACGCTGCGTAGCTTACGTGATCTGGCGGCCCGCGCTGCAACTAGTTCGTGGGCAGTGATACCCTGCGTTTATGTCAGAACCCAGCGCTCACAGTTCCCGTGCATCGTGGGACGAATACTTCATGTCGATCGCACAGGTGGTCGCGACGCGGTCGACCTGCCCACGCAAATACGTTGGCTCGGTGATTGTAGGCAAGCGCACCATTCTTTCGACAGGTTATAACGGCTCGATCCGTGGCATGCCGCATTGTTCCGACGTGGGCCACATGATGGAGGACAATCATTGTGTGGCGACCATCCACGCCGAAGCGAACGCCATCATTCAATCGGCACGCAACGGCGTTGTCATTGAAGGCGCCGACATCTATGTGACGGCAAGTCCGTGCTGGAACTGCTTCAAACAAATCGCCAATGCCGGTATCCGTCGGATTTGCTACGGCGAGTTCTATCGCGACAATCGGATCTTTGAGATCGCTGCGAAGATCGGCATCGAACTAGTTCACATTCCATTGCCAGGCGTGAATTTGCCAGCACTTGCGAGTGAACCAGCAAAATCCTAGCTTAATTGGTCGGACCATTTTAGGTCGAAAATGTCACCATTTTGTTGAGATCAAGTCCAGCCCGGCCTAGGGTCGGGGGCTCGGGACCTACGACACGGAGATTTGCATGGCCGTTCGGAAATCGATTGTCACCTTACTTGCGACACTGATGGCACTGGTTTTCGCCAGCGCTGGTAACGATGCATACGCTGGCAAAGCGAAATCGCATCGCAGTGTGAATGACAAGGGCTCCACCAAGGTGTGCTCGAAGTCTGGCAAAGGCAAAAAACGTTGCCGCCGCATTCGCGTGTTTCAGGGCCATGGCGTTGCGAAATCGAATTTGCGTGACGCCCCGCTAGAGCGTCCTTCGGGCGACATCTGGGTAAACGCTGAGAACCTCAGCGAAGAAGTCCGCGTCAATATTTTTCGCGAAGACGGCTCGTACGACGAAGCTGCGCTGGCCAAATTAGATGAAATTTTTCGCTGCAAACGCACCAACGAAGTGCGCGCAGTGAATCCCAAACTGTACGAGCAACTATCTAGAATCCAAGACCATTTCGACAAGAAGCGAATCGACTTGGTGTCTGGTTTCCGGTTTGCGGAACGCAACTCAAGCCGGCACTTTCACGCGTCGGCAATGGACATTCGGATTCGCGACGTAACCATCAAAGAAATGTATGCCTATGCTGAAAGCCTCGATCCAGGCGGCATGGGCATCGGCATCTACCCAAACAGCGGCTTCATCCACGTTGACCTTCGCGCCCCTGGTGACCCGAGCTACCGTTGGACCGACCTTTCGGGCCATTCGAGCGGACACAAGAAGAAGGGCAAAAAGGGTAGTCCGGGGCGCACCAAGCCAGCACGCAAGCCCGTATCCTAAGGGCGCGCTTGCGTGAAGAAGGGCCGATGCATCGCGACAGCCTGCGTTGCCGCTGCGCTTCCGGTGCGGGCGGTGCTCGCTACATGAAGGCCCGATCCATCGCGGCCACGTGCGTTGGCGCTGCGCTTCCGGTCCTCACGTAGAGCCGTACGCTCCGGTCCGGTTCTCGCGGCGTAGGTGGGGGCTCGCATGTGGAAGGCCCGATCCATCGCGGCCACGTGCGTTGGCGCTGCGCTTCCGGTCCTCACGTAGACCAACTACGCTGCGGTCCGGTTCTCGCGCCGCCTTCGTGGCCGCGCGCCTCGGGCCTTTAGCCTGACCAAGTGCGTTCGAGCCCGAAGCCGTGCTGTTGCCCGTTGTGCCCGAGACTTTGACGGTGCCCGTGGGCCTGACGTTTGCCGGTGACTGAGCCCGTGTCCGTGACCGTGTCTGTGGCCGTGTCCGTGTCCGAGCCAGTGGCCGTGACTGTGTCCGTCTGTGTCCGTGCACGTGTCTGTGTCTGTCTCGTTGCCCGTGCCCGTGCTCGTGAACCAGCCTCGTTCAGGATCGGCCTTGGTTAATCAGGAAAAAGGCCCGAGGCGCGCGGATGGCAAGGCGGAGCGAGAACCGGACCGGAGCGTACTCCTGTACGTGAGGACCGGAAGCGCAGCGACAACGACGCCAGTCGCGATGGATCGGGCCTTCATCTAGCGAGCACCTCGTTTGGCAGTCGCCTTGGCTTGGCTTCGCGGCTCGGGCTTGGCCATCACGCGGGCCGCGTCTTCGAGCAGTTCTGCTGCGTGCGCGCGGGCCTTTGACGTTGCTTGACCGCCGAGCATGCGTGCCAGCTCGTCTTTGCGGGCGTCTGCCGAAAGCTTCATGACGCTGGTTTCGGTGCGGCCTTTGACTTCGGTCTTTTCGACGCAAAAGTGCTGATCGGCAAATGCTGCGATCTGCGGCAAGTGGGTCACGCAAAGCACCTGGCGATGCTCGGCCACCGATTTGATCTGTTTGCCGACCACTTGTGCCGTCGCGCCGCCAATCCCCGTGTCGACTTCGTCGAACACGTACGTCGCCACTTCATCGGCATTGCGCAGCGACATTTTCAACGCCAGCATGATGCGTGAAAGTTCGCCGCCCGAGGCCACTTTGGCCAGCGGTTTTTTGTCTTCACCTCGGTTCGACGCAAGCAAAAATTCGGCGTGATCGAACCCAGTTGCATTTAGCTCACGTGGCTCAAGCAACACGGTAAGCCGAGCCGAACCCATCGCCAACTCGGTTAGTGCCGCGCCAACCTCACGCTCTAGCCGCACCGCGGCGCGCTTGCGTGCTTCACGTAATTTGCTGGCTGCTGCGACAGTCGCGGCTTCGGCTTTGCCCGATTGCGTCTGGAGGCTGCCCAACATTTCATCGCGCCGTTCGAAGGTTTCCATTTCCGCTCGCAGCTCGACTGATTTGGTCAATACGTTGGCTAAGTCGCCCCCGTGTTTCCGCATCAGCCGGCGCAACGTTGCAAGCCGATCGTCGATCCATGCCAGACGCTCCGGATCGCCGTCGAGTTTGTCGGCGTAGTGGCGCAATTCACCAGCCGCTTCAACAATAAGCGTCTTGGCTTCACCGACGATCCGCGCAATGTCACCGAGCCGTGCGTCAAAGCGTTGGGCTTTGTCGAGCTCGCGCAACGCTTTAGCCAGCCGATCGTGGGCGCACTCACTTGCCCCATACAACAACTCCTCTGACAAACGCGCTGCTGAACTGAGTTGGTCTACGGCGGCCAACCGCTGCCGCTCGGCATCGAGGCTGAGGTCTTCGCCAGCTTGGGGCGCGATGGTATCGAGCTCTTCAATTTGATAGCGCAGAAAATCCATGCGGGCTTCGCGATTGCGTTCTTCGCCGCTGAGCGCCGCGATCTGCGACCGTAGGTTGGCTAGTTCGGTCCAGGCCGCTTGCACCGTGGCCAACAGCGACGGTTCACCTGACAGCGCGTCGATGATCTCAAGATGTTTGGCTGGATCTACCAGCCCTTGGTGCTCGTGTTGACCCGACAAATCGATCAACAGAGCACCGAGGTCGGCGAGCTTAGCAGCGGTGGTTAAAGCGCCGTTCACGTAGGTTCGCGAGCGCCCGCCTCGCTGGATTACCCGTCGAATAAAAACATCGCTGCCATCCCCATCGCCGGTGGGCAGCCCGGCGGCTTCGAGTACGGCGCTGACTTGGCGCAAAAGATCCGCGGGGACTTCAACGATGGCTTCAACCACGGCTTCGTCCGCGCCGGTCCGCGGAATATCCGCCGAGGCGCGGCCACCACGTAGCAAATTTACCGCTTCGACGATCAACGATTTGCCGGCACCAGTTTCGCCGGTCAGCACGTTCATGCCAGGCCCAAGTTCGATAGAGACGTCGGACAAAATTGCAAAGTTGGTAACTCGAAGGTGGCGTAACATTTCATTCTCCGTCGGTGAATTTAGACAAAGCAGTAGCTGACGACCCCGGATCCCGGCAGCGTTGGTGTTTCGAGGCCAACGCGCCAGTTTAGCGCCGCGCTTGTTCTATTTGCGTGGTTGCGCCGAAGCGCAGGCAGGTACTAGTTCCGCAAAACCTTAGCGTTCACTCCGCACCCCCCAGTGAAGTTTGTCGCGCATGATGTCAAAGAAGCTCTTGTCTGATTGAAACAAGCGCAGTGGTGTAATCGCCGCTGTCATGGTGACGCTGTCACCAGGCATAAATGAATGAGCCCATTGTCCGTCGACGGTTAGCACCACACCGCGCGCATCGGTGCCAAGCGCCAACCGGATCTGTGAATTGCCAGGCACTACCAATGGCCGATTGGTCAATGCATGCGCACAGATCGGCGAAATAATCATCGCGTGTAACCCCGGCACCACGATGGGCCCGCCAGCCGCCATGCTGTACGCCGTCGAGCCGGTGGGCGTCGAAATGATCAAGCCGTCGGCTTTGTACGCCGCGATAAATTGCGAATCTAGATACGCTTCGAGCTCAACTAAGCGCGCCATGGCGCCTTGATGAATCACTGCATCGTTCAATGCCGTTCGTACAACGGGTGGCGCTCCAGCTCGCATGAACTTCACTTCGAGCCGAGTGCGCTCGGAAATCGGAAATTGCCCTTGGAGCGCGGCCTGAATTGAAGCACGTGCTTCTTTGGCGGGAAATCCGGTGAGGAAGCCAAGCTGCCCGAGATTGATGCCGAGCACGGGCCGACCAGCGTCGGCGACCAAGCGCGCCGCTCGAAGCATCGTGCCATCACCACCAAGCACAACCGCAATGTCACAGGCGGCACCCAATTCGTCTTCGGGGACGATCTCCACCCCAGCGGGCCCAACTTGGTCTTCGGTGGTCACCACAGGCACATGGCCAAGCGTACGGACCCACGGCACAAGGTCCTCTAACAGGACACCAGCGTGTGATTTATCGGGTTTTAAGATGAAGCCTATGCGCGTCACTTGGTAGGTTGTAACACATAACTGTGACACTGAACAAATAACCAGCGATCCGGAACCCCACAACTTAGGCAACGATGGTGAGACAAGGGGGCAATCGCCACTTGACAGCGGAGGCTCCGGTCTTGTACTCGATCGGCCCGCGCCAACACCAAGTTGGTGCCATGCCCGTAGAAGAAGACCGTTTATGTCGCAAATGCAGAACCAAGTTACGCAAAAGAGCTTCTGGCTGACCAAAGAGGCCGGTGAAGCACAACGCGAGTGGTACGTCGTCGACGCCACTGGCCTGACCCTCGGCCGTTTGGCCTCACGCATTGCTGCTGTTCTGCGTGGCAAGCACAAAGCTACCTTTACGCCAAACGTAGACATGGGTGATTTTGTGATCGTGCTCAACGCAGGCGGCGTCAAGCTGACTGGCACCAAGCCCGATAAGAAGATTTACTATCACCACACGTTGTTCCCAGGTGGTCTCAAGACCAAACTGGCCAAGCACGTGTTGGCTGACGATCCAGAACGCGCCATCCGCGAAGCGGTGTGGGGCATGTTGCCAAAAGGCCCACTTGGTCGCCGCATCATCAAGAAATTGAAGATCTACCAAGGCACCAAACACGAACACACGGCACAAAAGCCACGCGTTCTCGAAACCAAGTAACGAACCCGCTAGCGATTCTCAAGGACTGCAATGCCTACTAAAGATTCCACCTACGCAACTGGCCGCCGTAAAACTGCAATTGCTCGCGTTTGGCTTTCGGCTGGCGACGGCAAGATCACGATTAACGACCGCGCTGATGATCACTACTTCTCGCGTCCAACCGCACGCATGGTGATTCGCCAAGCGCTCGAAGAAGTTGCGTTGCTCGACAAGTTCAACGTTATCGCTACGGTTAAGGGCGGCGGCATCTCGTCGCAAGCTGGCGCTATTCGTCACGGCATCACCCGTGCGTTGATGAAAGCCGATTCGGATCACCGTCCAAAGCTCAAAGCAGCTGGCTACGTTACGCGCGACCCACGGAAGAAAGAACGTAAGAAGTACGGTCAACGTGCTGCTCGTGCTCGCTTCCAGTTCTCGAAGCGCTAATCGCAGCGCGGAGGATGCTCCGCAAATCAATGGAAATCGCGTGCTTGTGGGTACGCAGAAGCCGGCCGCATATGCGGCTGTTTTCGTTTTCGGCGGGCCGACGGGCGATGCATCGCGACTGGCTGCGTTGTCTCTGCGCTTCCGGTCCTCACGTACAAGAGTACGTTCCGGTCCGGTTCTCGAGCCGCCTTGCCATCCGCGCGCCTCGCCCATCGGCCGAGCGTACGCGCTGCTTTCACGCGGCTACGATCTGATCGGAGCACTCGTTGCAAGTGGTATTACGTCACGCGGTTCTCCAAGGCGCGTGGTCGGGCAAAAGGCCCGAGGCGCGCGGCCACGAAGGCGGCGCGAGAACCGGACCGCAGCGTAGTGGTTCTACGTGAGGACCGGAAGCGGAGCGCCAACGCACGTGGCCGCGATGGATCGGGCCTTCATCATCGGAGGGACGCACGTACGCCGTGAGGGCCGGAAGCGGAGCGGCGCGCACGTGGCCGCGATGGATCGGGCCTTCCACTGGGTTTCCCCCTGTTGTGGACTTGAATCGTCGGCGGTTTTGTCATAGAAAGTCGCCCACGTCGCGAACGTGGCGGAATGGTAGACGCGCTGGTCTCAGATGCCAGTGGGTAACACTGTGGGGGTTCGAGTCCCCCCGTTCGCACAACAAACGCCTCCGGTGGTCGCCGACTGCCGGGGGCGAAATTGTTTCAGCCGATCGTTCCGATCGGCAGCGTCGGTAGGTACGACCTCTGCTACGTTAGCGCCATGTCGACGTTTGCGCGCCCTCAAGCAACTGTGATGGCAACAGTGATGGCAACGGTAGTGGCAGCGCTGTTGTTAGCAGCGGGCGCTTGCAAGACGACGCCGCCGCTAACCTACCACACACTGCAATTGCCGGGATTTTCGGTGGTTGCGCCGTCCGCGCTCACGTTTGCAGGCGATCCCGTTACGAACTACCGAAACGGCAAAGCCGAGTGGAAAGATGGCGCCCGCCAGGTCCTCATCTCGTGGCGGCGTGGCATGGCGATGAATGCCGATGATGTGCCGGTGATCGTCCGTGCGATTGGTGGGCTGGCACCTCCATCGGCAGGTCAATTCGCAGCCGATTCTGGGCCTCTCACCGTCGGTGGACAGGCTGGTTTTCAAGTTGCGCTTTTCAACGACGGCTATCGCATTCAATTTTTTGAGACTGCATGTGGCCGCCGCGTGATCACCCTAGCGGTGGCGGCACCTGCCGCCGAGGCAACCGCGTTGTGGGCGAAAGTAACCAGCGCAATATCCTGTTCGCCAACGCCTGAACTGGAAGCAAAATTGGCCGCTAGCACGCCCATTGCGACCGCCGATCCATTGCTGCTTGCGGGGTGGGAGCAGGTGGTAGATGATCGTGGCTTCATCATTTCGCACGATCACCGGATGATTTTGGTGCAGGAAACCGCGCCCGCCGCCGTACTGACGCCTGAACTATTCGAATCGAGTGTTAGCGCACTCGTGACCCACCTGGGCGCTGCCTGGCTACCAGGCAAGAGCGAAACCCAGCGTGGCCCATTTGGACGCCGCGAGCAGCTCACTGGCGAACTGACTATCGATGGTCAAGCGTTTTTCGTAACGCTTTCGTTGCTTGGCTGTGACGGTCAACCCCATGGCATCTTATTGGCCGTGTTAGGCGAAAAGGATGCGACCACCCCAGCCGAACTCGCCGATTTGAACGGCAATATCCGCTGCGCAACCGCAGGTGATCCACCACTCCCGTTGGCACCAACCGAAAAGTGATCACCGCGAACCGTTTACTCGCTGCCGTAGTACGCGTACCATCGAAGAGTTAGCGATGGCTAAATTGATCGTCATCTCGGGTGAAGAGCGGCAAGAGTTCGAACTTGCTGCATTCAACTCTATTGGCCGTCACCCAGACAATACGATTCAAGTTCTGGATCGCATCATTTCCAAAGAGCATGCGCACATCCAGCGTGGCGCTGATGGCCGGTTCATGCTGCGCGATTTGCGTTCGTTAAATGGCACGTTCTTTCGTGGCGAACGGGTTGGCGATCACTATCTGACCGATGGCGACGAAATCACCATGGGTTCGACGCGGTTGGTGTTCGTTGACAAACCTAAGATCGACGATGTTTTGGGCCGTGTCACGATCGCTCCAGGCCTGACCGAAAGCCATATTCGCGGCCGGGTCCAAGCCAACACCGGCGACTTTTTGCCTGAGAAGCAAATCGCCGACGACAAGATCCTGCGCCGTGACTACGAACGCTTGCGCATTGGGCAAGAACTCGCGCGTGCGGTTGGCAGCGAACTTGATCTCGATAAGCTGCTGCCGAAGATTCTCGATAAAGCGTTTGAGCTGCTCGGCGCTGATCGCGGCGTGATTTTGTTGGTCGACGATAAAGGCGAAATGGCGCCGCGTTATGTCAAAACCCGCAGCGGCAAGACCGATGCGAACATCGTGCTGTCAAAGACGGTGATGGCCGAAGTCACTACCAACCGCGCAGCCGTGTTGTCGTCGGACGCCACCATGGACGCGCGGTTCAACTCGGCGCACTCGATCATTA
>JAKQOD010000078.1 GCA_029565465.1 Deltaproteobacteria bacterium | reverse complement strand
GAACGCATGAAGCGCGAGTACAAAGCCGAAGTGCTGACCTCGCCACCACAAGTGGCGTACCGCGAAACCGTCGGTGCCAAGACCGAATTCAACTACACCCACAAAAAGCAAACCGGTGGTTCGGGCCAATACGGTAAAGTTTGTGGTTACATCGAGCCAGTCGAAGGCGATTTCGAATTCGTCGACGAAATCAAGGGCGGTGCAATTCCTCGCGAATTCATCAGCTCGTGTGAAAAGGGCTTCAAGTCGATGATCGCCAAGAGCCCACGCCTCGGCGTGCCGGTGGTTGGTCTGCGCGTCGTCATCAACGATGGTGCGGCTCACGCAGTTGACTCGTCGGACAACGCATTCCAAGCTGCAGCCCAAGGCGCCTTCCGCGAAGTGTTCCCACGCGCTAAGCCACGCATTCTTGAGCCAATCATGAAGGTGTCGGTTGAAGGTCCATCGGAATTCTCCGGTAACATCCTCGGTGGTTTGATGCAGCGCCGCGGTGTGGTGCTGGGTTCGACCGAAGAAGACGGCTCGGTGAAGGTTGAAGCTGAAGTGCCGTTGGCCGACATGTTCGGTTACTCGACGCCACTGCGCTCGTCGACCCAAGGCAAAGCCGAATTCACCATGGAATTCTCGCGCTACGCTGACGTGCCAACCAACATCGGTGAAGAACTGCTGCAAAAAGCCGCCAAGGCCAAAGAAGCAGCGAAGAAGTAACTCGCCGTTTCACCGGCGCATGCGAAACGCTCTCCTCGTGAGAGCGTTTTTTTTTTTTGCGCGTTTGAACCGATAACACCGGACAGTGTCGCACCTGTCGCGTGTCGGAACCGTTGTATGGCAATCCGACACTTGAACTAACCCCCGCACAGAACGCTGCCGATAACGTGGTCCGTGGCAAAACTTGGGGCATAGTGTTTGCAGTGAGTCATCGTCGAATGGGTAAAGCACGCGCGTCGTTAGTTTCGATAGTAGGAATTGCGTTGAGCGCGAGCGGCGGACACCTGGCAGCAGCCCAAGGCGATCCTGGGCCGGTAGCGCCGCCGGCCCCAACCGCAGCACCGGTTGATTCGGCAACACCGCCGCCAGCACCAGCACCAGCACCTGCACCGCCTGCCCGCGCACTCACCCACTCGTTGCATGGCGTGGTACGCGATGCGAAATCAAAAGCGCCGGTGGTTGGCGCCGTGATCACCGCACCAAGTGGCGCTTCAGCGATAACCGAAGGCGATGGCACGTTTGTCATCGCGGTTACCGACGACGATACCTTGCTGGTCGATGCCGAAGGCTTTGATCAAGTTGCCATTACAAGCGCACTCGAAGGCACTACGGATCATCCGCTTATCGTTACGCTGACGAGTCTCGCCACTGTTGGCGGCGAAGTTGTCGAAGTCAAAGCGCGGCCACCGACGCCGGTCTCCGGCGGAGTCACGCTATCGCGCACTGAGTTGGCAACGATTCCAGGCACCGGTGGCGATTTGTTGGCCGGCCTCACGGTAATGCCGGGGGTCAGCATTCCGCAAGGTCGCGGCGGCGGCCAAGGCATCGTAATTCGTGGTTCAGCGCCACAAGATTCGCGCTTTCTCCTCGATGGCTTTGATATCCCGCAGCTGTACCACTTGTTCAATCGGTCGATCATCCCAACCCAAGCCGTCGCCAATTTGCAGTTTCAGCCTGGTGCGTTTGATGTGAAGTATGGGCGTGCGTCGTCGGGGATTATTGCGATCACCTCGCGAGGTGGCAACGATAAGCTCGAAGCTGTCACCGAAATCTCCATCATTGATGCGTACGCAGTGGCCAGCGGCCCGATCAGTAAGAAGCTGCGCATGTTGGCGTCGTTTCGCCGTTCCTACGTCGACACCTGGCTACCGTCGGTGTTGCCGAAAGAAGTTGGGCTGGTAGCCGCGCCGCGTTTTTACGATGGCTTGTTGCGCTTCGATTACGATCCAACGTCGCGTTGGCACACCGCGCTGACGATCATTGGCAGCGATGACTTAACCAAACTCATCAGCAACGACAAACAAACCGACAAGGAATTTGCGTTCTCCGCCGACACCGGGTTTCTGCGCGGTATTGCGTCGGGCTATTGGCGTGGCCCCAACAAACTTACGCTCGACCTTGGCGCGTCGGTGTTAACGCAGGCCGTTTCGTTCACCGCTGGCGATCAATTTTTGAAAAGCACGCTGTTCTCGATTTCCGCGCGCGGTGAGTTGACCAAAGAACTCGCGACCTTTGCCGGGCTGCGCGATGTGGTGTTTCGCACCGGCGTCGAAATTGATCCCAAACGCGCCAAGCTCGCGTTGGAATTGATTCAGTCAGATAGCCGCTCACAGCAGGGCTTCATGATGGACCAGTCGCCGCGAAATTCGTTCAATGGCACCTTCTGGCTGCCGGACTTCGGCGCTTGGGCCAACATGGAAGCTGGTTTGTCGCCGACGCTGCGGTTCTCCACGGGGGTACGAGTAGATGAATTTGTGCGGAATCGTGCCTACGAGGTGCAGCCTCGCGGCGATCTCACCTGGCGCCCAACTTCCACGTTTAAGCTACGTTTTGCCGCTGGGCGATACACGCGCCCCCCGGAGTTTCGCGACGAGCTGCTCAACGTCAAGCTTGGCCCCGAAAGCGCAACGCAACTTGCGTTAGGTGGCGAAAAGAAAATTGGCAGCGGCGGCAATGTGCAACTTACATTCTACGATACCGAGCGTACTGGCCTCATTTTTCGCAATGCGCAAACTGGGCAATACGCCAACCAGGGGCGTGGCCGCACGATTGGCGCTGAAGTCCTAAGCACCTATCAAAACAAACAATGGTTTGCGTGGTTAGCGTATTCGCTTTCGAAATCAACTCGACGCAGCACCGCCGCTGGCCCGAACTATCCATTTGATTTTGATCAAACTCATGACTTGGTGGTGGCAACTACCTACAAAACCCGCGATGGGCGTTGGCAATTTGGCGGGCGGTTTAACTACAGCACTGGCAAACCTGCAACGCCGATTATTGGTGCAGTGTTTGACTCCGACGGCGATCGCTACATTCCGATCAACGGTGAGATCAACTCCACGCGGGTTCGCGCCGCCCATCAGTTAGACCTGCGCGTCGATCGGATCTGGAAGTTCAAAACCTGGGCATTATCGGCGTTTCTCGACATCAACAACGCGTATATGAATCCGGCCGTCATTCAGTATCAATACAACTTCGATTTTACCCAACGTGCCAGCATCGAGAACATTCCGATCTTGCCGTCCATCGGCATCAAGGGGGAACTATGAAATCACTTACCCTGATTGCCGCTACCTTGCTAATGTTCAGCGCTACCGCATGCACCGATCTCAGCCAAAGCTGGGAGCTAGATCATGCGCGTGTGATTGCGGTTCGTGTCGACCCTCCAAGTTTGGCGCCTGGCCAACAAGGCAAGATCACCGCGTTGGTGGTGTCGGACGATGGCACACCGTCGGAAATCTCCCCCGCGATTGCCATTGTGCCGACCGAAGATCCGGTCGTGAACGCAGCCATCAAAATCGAACTCGGCACGTGGCAGGTAACCGCTGGCGACGCTAATGCCATCGCAGCAGCGCGCGCTGCCGCGCAAGTCCCCGCTGACAAGCCGTTCCAAGTCCAAATCGGAGCGCGGTTCGCGTGGGATGGCATCACGCGCGACGCAGCCAAAACGGTTGGCCTCGGTGACTCAACCGCGAGCAATCCCCCAACCCCTGTGCTGACGATTGACGGGGCGCCGTTGACCACGCCGCCGACGCTCGAGCGAGGCAAAAAATATCAGTTCGCAATGAGCAACTTCGCGGCGGACCCCATGCTTGCCTTTCACTGGGCAGTCTCGACTGGGTTGCTTACCAAAAGCGAAACCGCTGGTGCAGAGCTTGAAATCGATGCCACCTCCATTGCTGGGCCCGCGCATCTGTTGGTCACCGTGCGCAACCCTACCGGCGGGGTAAGCTGGGCGACCGCCAAATTTGTCGTTCAGTAGCACCAGCGCTTTCGCCTAGCTCAAAACGCGCCTGATCCGGCGCATACATATGCGTGCACGGCGCGCGGGATCTCGGCGTGCGCCAAGGAATGCAGCGGCTGTATCGGTTGCGCGCAGCGCCAACACCGGAGACGATGTTCAAACGAAGCAAGATCTTGCGGTCTTGGAACATGTGCCGAGTTTTAGAAAATGAAGCGTGAATCGAATCCACAAATCGAAGCCCAACCAGGCAGTGCCAAAGCGCCAGCGCTGGTCACGCCTGGCGAAGTTGTGCAATCGGCGTTTCGCATCATTGGCGAAGTCGCAACCACCGAGACCGGCACGGTTTTCGCTGCGCACGACATGCTGGTCGAACGCGACGTCGCCCTCAAATTTGGCTGGCGCGATCAAGCGCCAGGGCAGATTCTGGCAGAAGCCCGGCGCTGCGCCAGCGTCAAGGATCCGTGTGCTGTGTTGGTGCATGGCATTGGCAGCCATCGCGACATCGAATTTGCAGTCGCCGAAAGGCTCACCGGCAAACCGCTGCGTGAAATGCTCGGTGGTGCTGCGTTGTCGCCAGCGATCTATCTACGTCGACTTCGGCAAATCGTAGCCGGGGTGGTCGCCATGCACGACGCTGGCTTGGCTGCGGGCGACCTGTCGAGCCACACCATTTGGCAATGCAACGACGGCCGCTTGGTGTTGGGCCGCGTTTCGCTTTCGCAAGTGCCGGCGTTTGGCCCCGACGGTGCATTCATCACGCCTGAAATTGCGCTTGGCCATGTTGAAGCAGCCGATCCAGCGGCTGCCGAATCCGGCGACCTTTATCACTTGGGTTGCATCGCCATCGAATTGTCGCGTGGGGCGCCACCGTTCGACGGCAACTTTGCCGGCCTGCAGCGGGCGCATGCATACGATCAACCGCCGCGCCTGATCGACTTACGGGCCGATTTGCCAAGCGAGCTGTCGGACTTGGTTGCTTGGTTGCTTGAAAAAGAACCCGCTGCGCGACCGCGCTCGGCCGCCGATGTGCTCAGCCAGCTTGACGCCGTGATCGAACGACAAGGCGTAACCAAGCGCAGCTTGCGCGTGTTGGTCATCGACGACGACACCGGCCGCGCGCGCTGGCTTAGCAACATCACGCGCCGTGCAAGCTCGCAAGTCATCGTTGAAACTGCACATGAAGGCACTGAAGCGGCACACAAACTCAACCGCGATCAACCCGACGTCGTGATCATTGATGCAACCTTGCGCGGCGTCATGAACGCCTTGGAATTGTGCATGTACACGCGCAGCTTGGAATCTACCGTGCGCACGCAGCTTGTGTTGTTTGGCGAAGTCGCAGCCAACGATCAAGCCGTACTCGAACGCGCTAGCGTCGCGTACGTCGACGACGACCAGCGCGGTCCTGACGCCATCCTCGATATCATTCGGCGTGCCGCAGCCTCCATCACCGTCAGCCCACGCGCCAAACGAACAACGATTTCGGGTTAAGCACGAAGCACATCGCCAAGCGGCATTGCCCCTACGGCGCAACCGCTGTCACGAAATCATTGATGCTATCGATCGGGCGTGTACCGGTGCCGGTTTCGAGTGAGACTGGACACCCAGTGCCTTCGGCTGCTTTGGCAACGCAATGGCCAGCGTTGTTGACGCGCACAAGGCGAATCGTGTCGGAACAGTCGTGCCACTGGGTGGTTGCGCCGTTGCGGGTATCGACGGGCGCGGCTACGGTGCCATTGCACTTTTGTTTGACTCGCACCGTCGAGTGAAACGTCAGCTCGTTCACGACTGCAGGGTTCACAAAGCCCGGAGTATTTGCCAACACCGAATTGATGCGCCAGATATCGACGAGCCAATTGCCCGTCGTCTGCAGTACGGAATCCTTCGCACCAACGAAACCGAGATAAGGCTTGGCAACCGTTGGCACACAAAGGTGGGTCGGCTTGGTCAATTCTTCTGACGCAGGTCCCGCAAATGCCACAAAGGCATCAAATGTTGCAGGCGCTTCGCACCACATGCGGTTGGCCATCATCCCGCCGTTCGAATGACCAGCGATCGCAACCCGCGCAGTCGCAGCCAACGCTGGCGTTAACGTGCCACTGCGAATCGCGCTTGCAAGATCGTTGAGAAACCCAACGTCGTCGACGTCAGACGTCATCACGTAGTTGCTCCACGTAAAGCCATTACTGCCGGCGTGCGCTTGGCCTTGTGGGAACACAAATGCGACGTTGTGTGCAATGAGCCACGCTGCATCGGTCGCAACCATCGCGCCGTTAAGCACCCGCAAGCCAAGTTGTTCGGCAATGGTTTCTTTGTTGCCACCACCGCCGTGGAGAAACACCACAACGCGGGTTGGCGCTGCCGCCCCATAAATGTCCATCAATTGCGGATGACTGCCCAACTTCACGTTGCTCCTGATGACGATGCTGCTCGGCGCCCCATCGCCCGGCGCGCCATCGGGCGCGCTATCGGGGCCTGCGCCAGGCGAGGCACTACAGGCGACGACACCCAAGGACGATCCGAGACACAGCCATACTTTCAACATCTGGTGCGAATGAAAGCAATATTCGCACCATCCGCAGCGCCACCTTCAGCCTGCGCGCCGCGTGGGCGAGGAACGCGACAGACCAGCGCCAAAGCGTGGATGGCAATGGCTGGTATCTACAGGTACCGCTGAATGTACATGGCACAACGTATCGTCGCGCTGAAGTGCGTTCGCGCACGTTTTGGCTTCGGGTTGTGATTCATCGGCCGCTTGAATGCAGGCATAATGAGCAAATGATTCGATTTCGGATTTCGTCACTCGTGCCGACGGCTTCGTTGGCGTTGGTTGCTTCCGTTGTGGGCGCGTTGAGCGGCTGCGGCGATGACCCAGTGAAAAAGCCCCGCGCCGCGTTCGACATTGATCAAGCCAACGACACGTTCGATACGTTTTTTAACATGCCTTTTCCGTCGGACTTACGGCTTACGGCGACTGGTGCGCCCGACTTTACTGGCTATCCAAATCGTGACAGCTTGCCGATTGTCAACGATCTGTTGAGCCTGGCGCGGCTCCGCAAAGGCTTTCCCGTGATGCCGATTGCGTGGTTTCACTTCGATGCTGGTAACGCCAACTTGGCGCTGCCCGATCACCAATTGACCGACATCATCGATACCAGCAGCACCGCACCAGCACTGTTGATCGACATCGATCCTGCTTCAACCGAGCGTGGCGCACGCTACCCGTTGGTTGCCAAAACGTTGTTGCCTGACGCCTATGTTCCCAGCGGTACGCTGGCGCTAGCCCCTTACCCTGGCACAGTGCTACGCCCGTCGACGAAATATGCGTTCGTGGTGCGCCGCGCGATGGCGCCAGGCTTTGAACGCGCTGCCGAGTTTGATGCTTTGGTCAAAGGTACCGATGCCACCAACAGCACGCGCGAAAAAGCCGCTGCGCTGTACGCGCCGCTGTGGCCGGCGTTGATGACGGCCGGGGTTGATCTCGACGACGTATTGGTGGCAACCGTCTTCACCACTGGCGACGAAGTTGCCGTGATACGCGCACGCAGTGAAGCCGTACGAACGATGCACGACGCCGTCATTTCGAACCTGCGCATCGATCCTGTCGACGGCGCCATGCACGATGGCTTCTGCGAAATCATCGGCGACGTGGCGATGCCGCAATTTCAAAAAGGCACCACACCGTTCAACGCCGAGGGGCAATTCGTGTTCGACTCGGCGGGCACGCCAATGAAACAAGGCGACGTAACGATTCCGTTGACGATTACGTTGCCGCTCAGCCCGATGCCCGCCGATGGCTGGCCGCTGTATCAGTTCTTCCATGGTTCGGGCGGCATTTCGAGTGGCATCGTCGACTTGGGCTTCACGGCCACGCCAACCGGCGAGCCTGAAGTTGGCAAAGGCCCTGGTTGGGTGGTTGCTCGGCATGGCATTGCGGCAGCGTCGAGCGCACTCCCAGTTAACCCTGAACGTGTACCGGGTGCAACCGACTACGCGTATCTCAACCTCAACAACCTCGCAGCGTTTCCATACACGTTTCAACAAGGCGTGATTGAACAACGGTTGTTGCTTGATGCCTTGTTACAACTCGACATTCCTGCATCGGTTACCGCCGCCTGTAATGCGCGCGGGTTGGCA
>JAKQOD010000077.1 GCA_029565465.1 Deltaproteobacteria bacterium | reverse complement strand
ATGCCGCCGTTGATGACGGTCGAACCACCGACGACACGGCCTTCTTGAAACATCACCGGCGGATTGCCTAACGCCAACGTTGCGCCGCCATCGCGATACAGCTGCCGCACCGCGGCCGAGGCATTGGCCGTGAAGTCGCGGGTTGAATAATATCCGCCTTCTTCGAGCACGATGACATCGGCGCCAGCTTCGGCCAGTTCCGCTGCAACCGTAGCGCCACCGGCGCCTGAACCAATCACCACGACGTCGCAATCAAGCGTGGCGTCGGTGGTGATGTCGCGCCCCATGATCACGCCGCGTGGGCGAGCGGCCGCTTCGTTCGAAAATGCGTGAGCTACCGCCATGAGCGTGGTCCTTTGTCTGCGCGGGCGCGGGTTGTTGAATGAATCGAAACGCCAGGTCGCAAGGGATCCGGCGCGATGAGTGCCGTTTCGCGCTTGGCGATGGCATCTTTGAAAACCGTGAGACGCTTCTTGGTTACTTTTTCGATCCATTCCGTTGGCGTGTAGCCGATTGCGGCTTGGACCTTGGGATGTTCGTAATAGGCCAAATTCAGCAGTTGCATAAACGTCTTGGCCAGCTGTTTGTGCAATGGGGTTGGCCCATGCAGCCACGAATCAAAGTAGCGATTGCCGTCGGTGGCGTTGAGTTGATGGGCACGGGCAAACCCCACCTGGAACGCTAACGCGCCAACATCGTACGTTAGCAAGCCAGCCACCAAGCCCTGCCGCATGATTGCGGGCAGCGCGGCCATCATCTCGCCCATGTGGTTGGCAACATCGTCGACGATGCCTAAGTCAGCTGCGTCGGGCGGGCACAGCACACCCACCAAATGATGCACGACGCGGCGCACCGCAGCGCTGTGTTGATACTTGCTCATGCCAACATCTCCAATGCTTTCACCATCGCAGCGTCATGACGCTGCAAATACTCAGCCCATAGATCATAGGCATCGCCGGACTTGCCAGCATCGACCAGATCGAAAAACGTGGTGTACGTGCTGACGTAATCAGCCGGCGCCTGAATCGCGAAGTGAATCGAATCGACCATGTTGAACCAAATGTCTGAGATGCGATTGAGCAACCAGAGGCCGGGAATGAAGCCTGCGGACTCGACGATGCAACGCATGACTTCAAAGTCCTCGCGTGGGAATACGCGTTGTTGATCGCGCACCGCCCACGCACGCGCCATCGCCGTGCGCGCTGCATGGGAGCCATGGGGGGGAATGCGCCCTGCCGTTTGTTTGATTACTTCGAGGACCAGGGCACGGCGCAGCGAAAACAAGTCGACCAAGATCCGCGCCACCGAAGGCTGGCCAGCGCTGGGCTTGCCATATTTAATGTAGGCCGGAATCACTTCGATCGACCAATCGCGATACGCCTTGACTACAACCCCGGAGCCCCGCCGCGGTTCAACCAGATTCCATTCGCCTAGCCGGCGTAACGCTTCGCGAAGGGTGGGGCGACTTGCGCCGAGTTGCCGCGCTAACTCACGTTCAGCAGGCAAGCGCGAGCCGGCTTGATGCACACCTTTGAGAATATCGGCGAGCAGCTTTTCGAAAACTGCGTCGATCGCAGTCGCCTGTTCTGGGGGAGCTTCTTCCATACGTTCCGCCTGGTTGATGTGGTCAACCAATTGGTAAGGCCAATTTGCCGGCCAGTCAAGGGAAAAGTCTCCGCGCTTAGTTTACAAGGTGCGACCGCGTGGTCCGGCGTGGCGGGGTGGGTTGCTGTCATCGGCGGTATTGTCGGCGCGAACCAAACTCATGGTCAGCACGCAGCCTTTTTTGTCGCAGTTAAACAAGAGTTGATCGTCAGCATTGGCGTTCATCGCCAGCGACCCCGATTTGTCGAGCGGTACCACTTCGACCCCTGGTAACGCAGTTTTGTACCAGTCCACCACGGTTTGGCGTTGCTCGGTTTTGAGGTTGAAGACGTAGGTGAATCGACCTCGTTTGCCACCACGATGCGACGGTGCGGCTGATGCCGCTGCATCGAATCGCAACGCCGAGTGCAGCGCTAGCCCCAGCCCGGTTTCGGTTGGTGGATGTTTCGCAAAAAACGTTTTCCAATCGTGTTCGGTTGAGTTGCGGTAATCGCGGGTCCACTCGGTTGGCAACGCGGCGGCAACGACCGAGCGCGGGGCCATTTCGGTGGGTGTCGCAAGTTTGGGGCAGATCGCCGGAGGCAAATGCTTCGGCGCGAAGCGAAATTCGATCGCGCACATGACTTCATCACTAGCGTCACATTGCACAGTCAGCGTTGACGTGGCGTCGGCCGACAGTTGGAACACTGAGCGCGGCAACGCCGAAGCCGGCTGGCCAGCAACGGGCACTAACTTCTGATTGAAGAAGAACTGACCAATTTCGCGCTGACTTTTGCCACGCACCGTGAAGTAGTAGCTGCGCTTGGTTGGATTACCGAGTGCTTCACCACTGGTTTTGTCGTCGAATTTGGCATCGCGGGGCAGTTCTACGCCGCCCAAGTGGGCTGTTGATGGAACCGCATTCTTAAAGCACTGCTGCCACAACTTGGGTTTCTTCACACGTTTATCAGCGTGTGCTGCGCCAACCGTCCCCACCATCACCGCTGTCACGACGAAAGCGACCTTCTTCATGTCTTGTAACGCTACCATTTTGCCGCTCGGGGTCAATGTAGGCATAACGTTGCGTCGAGAGATCCAAGTTGCAATCGCCGAAACCGACTGTCATTACGGGCAGGTGGCCTTGACGACTGTGCAAGTGCGGCCATACCTTTCGTTCTATGACCAAGGCCAAGCCTGGGGGCGAGCAACCGGTAGAAATACCGGATCAGCTTCCCATATTACCGTTGCGCAATTCTGTGCTGTTCCCTGGATCGATCATTCCGATCGACGTCGGTCGCCGTAAATCGGTGCGCCTCGTCGAGGATGCGATCGCCAAAGAACGGCCCGTGATTGGCATTCTGACCCAAAAAGACGCACGCACTGAAGATCCGGCATCGGGCGATTTGTACTTAACGGGCTGCGCTGCGCGCATTCTGAAAGTCATCAAGCTCGCCAAGGACAACTTCTCGGTGATCTTGCAAGGCGTTTCGCGTTTCGAAGTCACTGGCTTCGACGGCGCCGAACCGTTTTTGACCGCCAACGTTAAGTCGGTGCCAGATCCGACAACATCGGATGTCGAACTCGATGCGTTGGTGATGAACCTCAAGGACATCGCCAAACGCGTCGTGAAGTTGATGCCGGAACTGCCAAAGGAAGCTGGCGCGCTGGTTGATAGCGTGTCGGAAGCCGGGCACCTGGCCGACTTGATCACCAGCAACTTGGAACTCGAAGTCGGCGAGAAACAAGACGTCCTCGAGACGTTTGATCTCAAGACGCGCGTTCGTAAGGTGCTGCAGTTCTTGTCGCGTCAACTTGAAGTGTTGAAGGTGCGCGAGCGTATCAACACCCAAGTGCAAGAAGAAATGGGTCGCAACCAACGCGAATACGTGTTGCGGCAACAACTCAAAGCAATCAAAGAAGAGCTTGGTGAGTTGGATGATTCGGGCGGTGACCTCGACGAGTTCGCCGAAAAGATCACCAAAGCCAAGATGACCGAAGACGCCGAGAAGGTTGCCAAGAAGCAACTCGATCGGTTGAAGGGCATGCAGCCTTCGTCGGCTGAATACACCGTGACGCGGACCTACCTTGAATGGTTGGTTGAGTTGCCATGGTCGATTTCGACTGACGACCACATTGAGCTATCGGAAGTGCGCAAGTGCCTCGACGAAGATCATTACGATCTCGACAAGGTCAAAAAGCGCATCGTCGAATACATGGCCGTTCGTAAACTGAAGGCGGACAAAAAAGGCCCGATTCTGTGTCTGGCAGGCCCTCCAGGTGTCGGTAAAACTTCGCTTGGTCGCTCGGTAGCACGAGCGATTGGTCGCAAGTTTGGTCGCATCTCCCTCGGTGGTGTACGTGATGAAGCGGAAATCCGCGGGCATCGCCGTACCTACGTGGGGTCGCTGCCAGGCCGTATCATCCAAGGCATCAAGAAAGCTGGTACCAACAACCCAGTGTTCGTCCTCGACGAACTCGACAAATTGGGCCATGACTTCCGTGGTGATCCATCGTCTGCGTTGCTCGAAGTCCTCGACCCAGAGCAAAACTCGACGTTCTCGGATCACTACTTGGAAGTTACTTTCGACTTGTCCAAAGTGATGTTCATTGCGACGGCGAACCAGCTCGACACCATTCCATGGGCGTTGCGTGATCGGCTCGAAATCATCGAACTGCCGGGCTACACCCGTCAGGAAAAGAAGCAGATTTCCCGCAAGTTCTTGGTGCCGAAACAACTCGACGATCACGGCTTGGGCAAAGACCCTGAGTCGGCGCGCGCCGAGATCACGGACGACGGTATCTTCGAAGTCATCGACGCCTACACGCGTGAAGCCGGTGTCCGTAACCTTGAGCGCGAGCTCGGGTCGGTGTGCCGTGCGGTTGCCGTGAAGGTTGCCGAAGGCAAAGCCAAAGAGCACGAAGTCATCGATGCCGCCATGGTTCGCGAGATCCTTGGCCCCGAGAAATACGTCAGCGAAGTGGCGGACCGAACCAGCGAACCGGGTGTCTGTACCGGGCTTGCTTGGACTGCCGTTGGCGGCGACATTCTCTTCATTGAAGCGACCAAGATGCCTGGCAAAGGCAAGCTGATCCTCACCGGTCAGTTGGGCGATGTCATGAAAGAGTCGGTTACGGCTGCGCTGTCGTTTGTACGTGGCCGCGCTGCACAGCTTGGGCTCGACCCTGGTTCGTTCCTCGACAACGTCGACTTGCACGTTCACGTGCCGGC
>JAKQOD010000070.1 GCA_029565465.1 Deltaproteobacteria bacterium | reverse complement strand
CTTGGTTAGAAGGTCATTCTAAAGGGCGTGTAGTTGCCGCCGCAGTCTCTCGGCGAGGTGAGCCTCTATCCGTTCGTGGTGAGCCTGTCGAACCATGAACCCGTGAAACTGCATGGCGCGGTCTGATTGCGCCGCAAATTGGTACGCGCCAACGTGTTTTGTATCTCCACCCGGTCGGGGGTTGCCCGACGGCAAGTCACTTTCTTTGCTTCGCCAAAGAAAGTAACCAAAGAAAGGCGACCCCGGGGATTCGCTGATTTCCTGCGGTGCTCGCAACGCGCGGGACCCGCACAAATCGCCCGAAAGTTGCGCTAACGCGCAACCAGTGGGCTCATGGTGCGGGTCTTGGACCGCGCGTTGCTCCGCTCCTCGGAGCGAATCCACGGGGACCCCGTTCGGACGGATTCTTGATCGCTTCGCGATGCCGTTTACGGGAACCCGGATGCGAGCATCCGGGTTTCGGCACTATTTCTTGCAGGCGCGCTGATCGTCGAGCCATTTAATGGCGGCTTCGATTAACGCGTCGTCTTGTATTCGCGTTGCGGCGCCTGAAACCGACCTTACCGGTTCATCAGGTATTACTTTTCCCCCGTAGCGTTTCCCGTTTCTGTCAGCATAAATCGATGTCGTGACGGCCATCACCGCACCGTCAGTAAGCTCGATCGACGAGTTACCCGTTGTTTGCCCTCGCGTGGGCTCACCAAAGCTGCGCGTGTTTGGGCGACCAACGAACGACACGGCGACGATTTCGCCCGAGCTTGCGGTCTTCGGGCCGAGCAAGACTGCGACCGGCGCAGCGATTGCGCCGTTGAGGATCAAAGGGCGCGTCGCACGCGCATCGTTGCTGCCATCTGCGGCCTCACCAAAGCCTGATCCGCCGTTGGCAATGCGCCACGGCTTGTTTCCTTTGGGGGATACGAGCAAGCCCAGCGCACCGTCGCCAAACAACGGCGCTAATCCTGCCAACATTGGATGCATTGAACCACCCGTGTTCTCGCGCAAATCAACTATCCAGCCGCAAACGTTGTCCGCCGCACGGGCCTTGATGTTGGTCTGTATTGCGTCCACAAAACCGGTCCGGCGCGCAGACAGATTGCCTGTGTAGCCGGGCACCGAAACGTAACCTTTACCAGCTATGGTTGCGCTCGCCAAATCGAATTTTTCCGCATTGGAATTGGCTTGAGTTTGCTTGGCAGTATTCGGTGCAATGAAGTAGCTGTGTCCATCGCTTAAGCTGCGCAAGACGAAACGAATCGCATCGTGCGTGTCCGCCGCGTTCGCCGCGTCTTGCGCGAGTGCATAGGCTTGAGCGCGGACGCGTGGCCAGTCCACTTTGTCGCTGTTCATCGCGTCGCGTTGGACTTTTTCAATGGCATCGTCTAGGTAGTTTCTTGTCGCGTCGTCCATCCGTGCTTTGCCATCAATTTCACGTATTGACGTTCCGACGTCGTCAACTCACAACGTACCCACCGAAACCATTCGAACGCCAACGGAAATTTGCGTCGCCGTATCAGGCACCACTATCGTTGCCACGCGTGTCGACCAGTTGGTGGTCCCCACGAGCGACAGCGCGTCGGACGCCGCAAACCCAACGGTTTTTTGATCGGCACTACGCGCAACCAGCATCAAGCCGTTCGCTCCCGGCGTGAGGCCGTCGCTCTTGAATTTCGCGCGCACCACGAGGATTTTTCCTATCAATCCAGAGGCATCAAGCGACTGGCTAAGGGCTGTCATGCGAACACCCTCTGGCCTTTCCAGCTTCAAACTTTTTTTCCCGCTACTTCGGGTGCCGGTATCAAGTGAAAATGCAGCGCCGTCGCCTGCTTTGGACCATCCGTTCGGCGGGACACCGAGCGCTTCGCCGGGTTCTTCAAAACTAGGGTTTACTAGGTTGATTTGGCTGCCAGCGAGCGGTGCGGCGAGGGGCGCAAAGGCGAAAGCGCACGCCATCATTGTTGTTGCGATGGCTCCGAGCAAAAAATTCCGAACCGATCCGAAACGTGCCGTCGTTGTCGTAACCATTTGCAAGTCCTGTAATTAACTTTTCGTATTCTGCATGTGTTGCGCCAACGCCCACGCCACATGCTCTCGCACTTGTTCATTTGGGTCGCTTTCACGCGAACGCAACGCTGCGACGACAGTTTCGGAAGGAGTTGCATTACCCAATGCGACAGCAATATTCCGCAGCCACGCCGCATGCCCGATTCTGCGAATCGGACTGCCCTGCAACCGTTCCTCAAACTGCGCTTCGGTCCAAGCGAAAAGCTCCACAAGCGTGGCGCTGTCTAACCCGTTGCGTGGCTCGAAGTCCGGCACAGTGGCTTTGCGCGCGAATTTGTTCCAAGGGCAGACGAGTTGGCAGTCGTCGCAGCCGTAGATTCGGTTGCCGATGGCTTTTCTGAACTCAACCGGAATGCTGGCTTTTGATTCGATCGTTAGGTAGCTGATACAGCGGCGCGC
>JAKQOD010000050.1 GCA_029565465.1 Deltaproteobacteria bacterium | reverse complement strand
ATGCCGTGGCCACCAGCGACACCGAGCTGACGTTTACGTTGCCGGCCGCTGCGCCCGGTGCCGATGCAACGCAAGTTGATGTGAGCCTCGCCACCCAAAGCGGCTTTGCCAAAGCGCAACAAGCGTTTCGCTACCACGCGTTGCCGCGCGCGCTCGAAATCATCCCAGCAGTTGGGCGCAGCGTTGGCGGGACACCCATCAAGATCATAGGTGCGGGGTTCCTCAAAGACGACGCCGGCACCCCTACGGTCGAAATTGACGGCGTTGCTGCTGCGGAAGTGCAAGTCGTCGACGACAACACGATCACTGCGCGCACCGCAGCTGCAGCACCCAATTCGCCGGCGTTTACCCCCGTGCCGGTGCGCATCAAAACGGCCAATGGTGTTGCAACCATCGACGATACGTTTCGCTTGAGCAAGCCAGGATTGCTTGCGGTCGAACGCAGCAGCGATGAACGCAGCCGGATTTTCTTCATCGATACCGAGACCAAACAAACCGTGGTGTTAGCGACCGCGCAACGCCGCTTGATTGGTTGTGCAACGTCGCCTGCAGGCGAAGTGTTTTCGACGGCTGGCCGTAATGGCAGCACCCAGCAGCTGGTTGTCGTATCGCCGACCGATGGTACCGTGACGACCAAAGGTGGCCTTAAAACGAGCGACAACAACCCGCATCGCGTGGGTGCGTTAACCTTTGTTGGCAACACCTTGTACGGCACTGCGACGGGGCGCGCCAATGTTCAGCTGAACCGTCTGGTTAGCATCAACCTAGCCAGCGGCTCGCTCACGCCGATCGGCAACGCGCCTACCATGAGTTCAGGTAATGCGATCGCGCCTAGAGACGCGACGTCGCTCTATTACACCACGGCCACCGATGCGATGCTCAACGGCGCATCGATAACGACCTCGGCGTTGACGCCGGGGCCAGTGCTCAACGGTGCGTCGTTACCAACCCGCACCCAAGGCATGGCACTGGTTGGCAGCACGTTGTTCGTTGGCGAACGGCCTGGTTCGCAAACCAATAGCGGCGTGTACACCGTCAACACCACCAACGGCAAGCTCACGATCTTCGTTACCATGCCAGGCCAAATCAGCGGCTTGTGCCCATCGCCATCAACGTTCTAGCTCGCAGTTCTGCTATCGTAGCGCTCCATGAGCGACACGATTTTTGGCAAAATTCTGCGCGGTGAAATTCCTTGTCATCGAGTGTACGAAGATGACTTAGTGCTAGCGTTCCTCGACATCTTCCCGCTGTCGAAGGGCCACACCTTGGTGATCCCTAAACGCGCCGTGGCAACGCTCGACCAGCTTGACGATGATAGCGCAGCGGCGCTTGGCCGGGTGTTGCCACGAATTGCTCGCGCTGTCCTCGCTGCGTCGGGCGCGCGCAATTTCAACGTGTTGCAGAACAACGGAGAAGGCGCCCATCAAGCTGTGCATCACGTACACTTTCACATCATCCCCAAGTTCGATGATGGCCGCGGCTTAGGCATCAAATGGCAGCCCGGCAAACTCGATAACGCCGAGGGCGCAACGCTCGCGGCGGCGATCGCTGGCCGCCTCGCATGAAAACGGCTGCGTCCAAATGCTTGGTGGTCTGGCTCACGCTAGCGATGGTCGCGCTGCCCGGTTGCTTGATGCCACGTTATTTGGCGCAAGCATCATACGGACAGTTCGATTTGCTGCGCCGCGCCCGCCCAATTGAAAAAGTAATCGCTGACCCCAACACGCCTGAATGGGTGGCCAATCTGCTGGCCGAGATTCCGTCGATCAAAGCCTACGGAGCAGCCCAAGGCCTGCTGGTCAAACGCAACTACACCACCTACTCCGCCCTCGGCCGCACCGCTGCAGTTTGGTTTGTCGGGGCTGCCGATCCGTTGGCGTTTCGCCCCCGCAAATGGTGTTTTCCGATTGTTGGCTGTTTTCCAGGCCTCGGCTGGTTCGACGAAGATGATGCGATTGCGCATCGGCGTGAGCTCGAAGCACGTGGTTACGATGCGATCTCGCGCCCGGCCAGCGCCTATTCAACCGGCGGATGGTTTCCCGACCCAGTGCTGTCGACGATGCTGTCGAGCGCGACCGATGGCTTTCCTGAATTTGCCAACGTGATTTTGCACGAGTCCGTGCATGCATCGGTGCTGGTACCCGATCAGCCTTTTTTCAATGAAAGCATTGCAAGCTACGTCGCCGATGCAATGACCGACCACTGGGTGGTTGAACGCTTTGGCGCAGGCTCGCCCGAACAACTCGCGTGGCTCTATGGCCAAGCTTCGCGTGAAGTACGTACGGCGCGTATGTTTGCAACCTATGCCGAACTTGATGTGTTGTACAAATCGGACAAAACCCGCACCGACAAACTTGCAGCCAAAGCGCGCATCATCGACGAGCTAGTTGACGAAATGCGGCTGCGCCGGCGCCCGAACAATGCATCCTTGATCGAATTGCGTGTGTACAAAGCCGGCGCTAGTGCGCTGGCCGATGCCCATCGCGGCTGCGGCGATCTGCGCCGTATGGTCATGGCGGCGCGACAGCTCAAGCGCAGCGATTTTGGCAAAGACTTAGAAGACGATTTGTCGGCGGTGGTGCCTAAGCTCATCGCACGCTGCAAAACTATGACGCAGTGAGTTGCACGCTGTGTGGCAGCTACTTACATAACCACCCAGCGCACAATGGCCGAAGATGACGTTGGAAAAAACTAGCGTTACCCAACATCATTCGTCACCATTATTTTATGCGGCATTCACTCTTGGCTGGGCTGATCGTTGCGTTAATGACGGCGACTGGGATTGCGGAAGCCAAATCCAAAGGCCGCCGAGCAGCGCCGCGACCTACCATGTACACGGTGAAAGCCGGCGAGCCGCTGTATCGCATTGCCGAGAAGTTTCACTGTTCGATTGGTGAGTTGCGCGACGCCAACGATCTGCCGAAAGGCCGCGTACACGGCGGCGTTGAATTACGGATTCCGAAGAGCTGCGGCAAAGCCACCAAGAAAAATGCCGCGGTTACGACAAAAGCAACCGACGGCCAAAGCATCGGCGCACCATGGGACGGCCGGTTGGCTGGCCCAGATCGGCTCAAAGCTGGCAAAGGTTATGTCATTCGCCGGTCGGGCCGCGTGTATGGCACTAAGACCACGATCGCATTCGTGCGCGAAGCGCTCGCTGGTTTCCGCGAAGATTTTCCCAAAGCGCATATCGTGGCAGTCGGTGATATTTCCGCCAAGTCCGGTGGCCGCATCACCCAACACAGCTCACATCAGTCGGGGCGCGATATCGATTTGGGCCTGATTTACAAGAAAAAGCCAGCCGCGTTTCCAACCTGGTTTATCAAAGGCACCGCTGACAATCTAGACATCGCCGCAACCTGGGGTTTGATTCGGCAGTTCACGCGGACCACAGGCAAAGACGGCGGCATGCAAGTGATGTTCTTGGACTACAAAGTTCAAGGTGTGATCTATGACTGGGCGAAAGAGCATGGCGTTGATGACGCGGTGCTTGAGCGAACCTTTCAATATCCACGCGGCCGCTCGAGCAGCGAAGGCTTGGTGCACCACGAGCCGCATCACGATGATCACATCCACGTGCGCTTTCAGTGCAACGAAACGGACCGCGATTGTCATTAGAGAGGGCTCTGCCCGCCCTCTCTGCGGTGGCGTAGCCACCGCATTCACTCCCACCGCGCGTCGCGTCGCGCGGATCCCTGTTACCAGGCGGTGCTGTTTTGACCACCACTTCGCGTCGCGGATCCGTGTCACAGGGCGGTGCTGTTTTGACCACCGCGTCGCGTCGCGCGGATCTGGTGACACAGGGCGGTGCTGTTTTGACCACCACTTCGCGTCGCGCGGATTGGGTGACACAGGGCCCAGCGCGGCCAACCGCAGCGCGCTGATACAAAGCGCTCAGCTCTCCCTCGTTAGCTTCTGGGAGGTTCCTGTTCATCAACAGGCCGCCTCGACTTTGGGAGCATCCCCGAATGACCTGCCCCGTGCTGTCTTTGGCGGCAGTGCCATCGGCAAAAACCCCGTACGCCCAATGCGCTCTGCTGTGGCTTGCGCGACCGCTTTGCCCTACCCTTACCCAAATGCGTCGCGCGCTCCTCTTTGCTAGTATTCTCGCCGGCTGTTCGGTGCCAACAGGACCAGCCACCAACCAAGACGCCGCTGGCGCTTCGAGTCCTGCAGTGTACGCACCACAACTAGCGTCAGTGACACTGGCAACGCTAGTGCAACAAAGTGCCGGGCCGGCGACGGTCACGTGGGATCACGCGCGCAGCCAAGCCAAATTCGTCACTGGATCGTTTGCGCTAAGCAGCAACGATGCCCATGGCGTCCGCCAGTTTCTGCGCAGCAACGCTACCGTGTTAGGGCTTACGCTTGGCGATTTTGCGTTAACACATACGCGGCAAGGCCTCGCGGGCGTCTATCTCCGCTTGCTTGAACACCGCCAAGGCTTACCGGTTTTCGGCAGCGAAATTATTGCAACCGTTGATCGCAATCGACGGTTGCGGCACCTCAACCTAGCGACCTTGCCGATTGCGAACCGTAGCACCAGCGCCACCGCCACCATTAGCAGCACCGCAGCAATCTCGCGTGCCACCCAAGCAGGTGGGGGCCGTGATCAGGTTGCGCCCACTGCAGTGTTGGGGTGGCGCCAAGGCGACGGCAACGCAGTATTAGTTTACCGAGTTACCCGCAGCACTTCGTCGCCAGCCGCTAGCTACCAAACCGACATCGATGCGCATAGTGGGGCCGTGCTGCAGCATCGCGATATCAATCAATACGCCGATGGCACTGGCATGGTGTTCGATAGCAGTCCGATTGCGTCGTCGGGCGATACCACGCTCACCGACAATAACGACGCCACCAGCACCGCGCTCGACGCCCAACGCTTTGCGGTGACCTTGCCCAACCTCGACGGTACTGGCGTCTTGCGTGGCACGTTTGCCGATGTTCGCTCAGCCGGCACGCGTGCCAACAATGCAAGTCTTGCGTTTAACTTCAATCGCAGCCAAAGCGGCTTCGAAGAAGTGAACGCCTATTTCCACCTCAATCGCGCACAACAGCGCATTCAAGCGTTGGGTTTTAGCAGCATCAACAACCGTGCGATCATTGCAACCGTCAACGACGGCAACGCCGACAACTCGTTCTATTCACCCGTGTCCAAACAACTGAGCTTTGGCGCTGGTGGCGTCGACGACGCCGAAGATGCAGATATTGTCCTGCATGAATACGGGCATTCCATCCAAGACGATCAAGTGCCCGGATACGGCGGCGGCGACGAAAGAGCGATGGGCGAAGGGTTTGGAGACTATCTTGCAGTTTCATTTGCTGGCGTGCTTGCGAACGATGTTGCGCAGCCACCCTGCGTTGGCGACTGGGACGCCGAAGCCTACGCACGACCTGACGATCCACCTTGTTTGCGTCGCACCGACGGTGGCAAACACTTTCCCGAAGACGTTGAAGGCGAAGTGCATGCTGACGGCGAAATGTGGTCCGGCGCGTTGTGGGCGGCGCAGCAAACCGTTGGTGCGGATGTTATGAATCGGCTGGTGCTCGAAGCGCATTTTGCATTGTCGAGCAATGAGTCGTTTTTTACCGCCGCCGCAGCCATCCTCAATACCGACCAAATGCTGTTTGCAGGCACGCATATCCCGGCGCTGCGCCGCGCATTCTATCGCTACGGCCTATCGCGCGACCTGCAGCCGTGGACGCCGTACAGCAACGTAGTGGCATCCGAAACCGTCTCGATCGAGCCAGCCAAGGTCAACGGCCGCTACATTGCGAATGCCGATGATGTACAGACGATTACGCGCCCTGGCGCATTGGCGTTGCGGCTGCACTTCGCAACCCTTGCAACCCAACGCCGCAATAGCTGTTTCGAAGGTGCCTGTGATTCGATCTACCTTTACGATGGCCACGGCGACCTGTTTCAGATCCTCAACGGCACCCATCCCAATTTCACATCCGTGCAAGTACCAGGCGATACAGTAATCGTACGCTTGGTTTCGGATCGGTCCGTGCAAGCCGCTGGCTACCTCATCGATCGGGTCGACCAAATGGGCGGAGCCACAACAACGCTTGATGCGTTTGTCGCACCCGATGCACCACCTGACGCCATGGTCGACGCAGCGCCCGATGCCACGCTTGATGCAGCACCGATGATCGACGCTGGGCCGGATGCCGCACGCGACGCTGGTACCGACGCCGCAAGCGACGCTGGCTTGCCGCCGATTGGCCAAAGCAACGGTTGCTGCCAAACGGGTGCACAGCCAAGCGGCTGGTGGTTGGCGCTTGGCGTCGTAGGGTTACTGCGTCGCCGTCGCCGAGTTTAACGTTACTACTCCGGGGTTCCGCATCAGTGAAATACCTAGCGCCGCACGTTCGCTACCCGTTCCGCACCCTAACACCATGCATTCGACCGAATAGGCCGATATCACTTTCGTCTCAGCCGGAGTAGTACGAACAAAGCGGACACTCCAATGCATTGCGCCATTTGTAACGAACAGCCTCCAGAGTTCGGCGTCCTGTGTGAAGACTGTAAGGCAGAACTAGCGCCCACCCACCGACTAGCGCTCGAACAAATTGAAGTCCCGCGCCAGCCACTCGAAATCAGCGGCACGCTCATCGACTGGTGGGGGCGCTTGCACTACTGCGGCGCACGAACATTGATTGGTCGGCATCTTGAAAGCGCCGATCTGCTGGTCCGCGATGCCTCGGTATCTCGCCATCATGCGCACCTCTCGTATGATGCAGCCACCGCGACGTGGACGTTGCGCGATTTGGGTTCAACCAATGGCACAATGGTCAACGACCTCGCCATCCAAGGGCCCATCGCAATTGCAGCCAGCGATCGCATCAAAATTGGCGCTGTGTCGTTCTTCTTTTTGCCCGCCCTGCCTGCGCTTACGAGCAGCCAACCCGCTGTGTCAATCACGCTGCAGCCCAGCAATGCGCTAACCGAAGCCACCGTGCTAACCACGGCCACCGTCGAGGATCGGCGCCGTCGTTCACTCGAACCCGAGGACGCCAACGAATTTTCCGAACCGCTCACCACCGGCGTCGGGACGCCGGAGTTAGCTATTGCGTTCGCCGAACCAACCGGTGGCGGTGGTGGCTTGGTCACCATCGCAGGGCGGCAAATTCAACTGTCAACTGCACAGTTTGAGCTGATGCAATTGTTGGTCACACGCATGGCCGAAGAAGCCACCAAAGACCACAGCATCCGCGGTTTCATTCGAACATCCGAGCTGATGGTGGTCTTGTCATTCGAAACCACGTCGCCCAATGAACAACAAGTGAAACAAATTGTGCGCCGGATGCGCCGCATGTTTTGCCGCGAAGGCGTGGGCAATTTGATCGAAGCCAGACCGCGTTTCGGCTACCGCTTGGCTGTCGTGCCGAAATAATCAAGCAAGCTGTTGCACGACGGCGTCGGCAACCACGCGACCAACCGCAGGCGCGGCAGTTGCGCCATGACCACCGAGGCCAA
>JAKQOD010000100.1 GCA_029565465.1 Deltaproteobacteria bacterium | reverse complement strand
TAGCGCAGATGTAACATGGCGTGCGGCTGGCGCGGGCGCGAAGATTCTGGTACCGACGAGGCGCTGCTTTTGGGTACCGAGAATCATCATGACTGCTGCAAACACCAAATGGAACGCTGAGCTCGCCGGCCAAACCTTGACGGCGTTTTTGAAAGCCAAGCTCAACGAGCCCAACTCGGTGGCCAAGCGCTTGATCGAAACCGGCAAAGCCTTTGTCGACGGTACGCCGGTTGTCGCGGTTGACTATCGGTTGGCCGTTGGGCAAGTGGTCGAGCTGCGCCGCAATGCGCCGCGGCCGATCGATCCAACCAAAGAAGGCGTGTTGGTGTACGACGATCCGCACGTGGTGGTGATCGACAAGCCGAGCGGCGTGTCGAGCGTGCCGTTCGATGCGCGCGAGACCGGCACCGCGATGGATTTGATTCGCGGTGCGTGGCGGCGGCGCGGCGTGTCGTCGACGGATGTGCCGTTGCATGTGGTGCATCGTATCGATCGTGCTACCTCGGGCTTATTGATGTTTGCGAAATCCAAGCGCGCCGAAATCGGCCTCGGTGCGCAGCTGCGTGCGCATACGTGTGAACGCGAGTATTTGTGCATCGCGCATGGCGTGGTGGCAGCGCAGCGGATTGAATCGAACTTGGTGCCAGATCGCGGCGACGGCATTCGCGGCTCGACCCGGCACGCGAATCAAGGTAAGCGCGCGGTCACGCATGTCAGTGTCGTCGAGAGTTTGCGTGGTGCGACATTGTGCGCAGTGCGGTTGGAAACCGGCAAGACCCATCAGATTCGCATTCACTTGAGCGAAGCGGGCCATCCGCTCGTCGGTGAAGAAGTGTACGACCGTGATCATTATGCGCAGGGCTTACCAGTGATCAAGAGTCCGCGGCTGTTGCTGCATGCGCACACGCTCGGCTTTGATCATCCAATCACCGGCGAGAAATTGCGCTTTACCGCGGAACTGCCACCTGATTTTGTTGCCATGTTGGAGTCATTGCGATGGCGTCGGTAACTCGAATTCGTTTTGCAACCGTCGACGATGTTGGCGTGATCTTGGGCTTCATTTGCGCGTTGGCTGACTATGAAAAGCTGCGCGATCAGGTGGTTGCAACCGAGGACACCTTGCGTGCGCAATTGTTTGGCGCGCGGCCGGCAGCGGAGGTGTTGATTGCGGAGCGGGTGACGACGGCCGGGGGCGACACGGACGTGGACACGGGCATGGGCATGGGCACTGAGACTGACACGGGCGCGGGCACGGGCACGGACACGGTTACGGGCAGCAACGACGGTGCCTCAATCCGACGAGCGAGCCGCGCGGATGGCAAGGCGGAGCGAGAACCGGACCGGAACGTACTCCCGTACGTGAGGACCGGAAGCGCAGCGACAACGCCGCCAGTCGCGATGGATCGCTTGTCGGACACGGACACGGGCACGGGCACGGGCAGGGGCACGGACATCATTGAGCCGGTTGGGTTTGCATTGTTCTTTCACTCTTTTTCAACGTTCTTGGCGCAGCCTGGCCTGTACCTCGAAGACCTGTTCGTCAATCCCGCTGCGCGCGGGTTGGGCATCGGCTCCGCCCTCATGGCGGCGCTTGCTCGCATCGCCGTCGATCGCGGTTGCGGCCGCTTCGAATGGTCGGTGCTCGACTGGAACACGCCATCGATCGAATTTTATCGCCGCTTAGGCTCGTTGCCTCAAAGCGAATGGACCGTCGAGCGGCTCACTGGCGCGCCGCTGGCTGCGCTTGCAGCGAAACACGGCACTAGACTCGTTTAGCCAATCATTGGCAACGGATTGTCGATGTGACGTGCGCATGCCAAATCCACCATGCATTGCGCCACTGCGGCGCGTGGAATCGAGGATAGTAGACCGTAGCGATCGGTTGGCTTCGCTGGTCGCACGGCGCCGCTGCGCAGCGTGACGGGCCGAATCGCGCACCACTGCAGCCCGCTGTGGGCGAGTTGTGCTTCCATTGCTGCTGAATCGACATAGGCGAAACGAATATTTGTGCGTAGGATCATCAAGCGAATCGCAAGCGACATCTGCGATGCGCTTTCCGCGACGCCGGCCGCGCTCATCACGACAATGCGAGCAATGCCATGTTGTTGCATCCCCGCAATGATATTGGCGCTGGCGCGCGTCAGTAGATCGGGCGGAGAAGTTACGCGCGACCAAGGATTGGCCGGATTTTGTCTGCGCTGGCCGAGGCAAGACAGGACGGCGGTTGGCGCAACACGGCGGACGACGGCAGCGGTCTGGTCGGCGTTGAGCACGTCGACAAGCTCGAGCGTCGCGCCTGGTATGTCGACCGGTTGCCGGACAGCGGCCGTCACCTTGATCCCCGCAGCGACAGCGCGCTGAACAACAAGTGCACCGCAGCGACCGGTGGCACCGAAGACCAATAAGTGATGGCGGTTGGACATGGCGGTTGGATGCGGGGCTGCGGCTGTTCGTTGCGAGTGCGCCTTAGCGATTCTTTTTGCGCGCTGCCTTCGCCGCTTTGCGTTTGTTCTTTTCTTTGGCGCTGCGTTTGTCGTTGCGTGCGCCGTGACTTGTACTGGCTGGTTTGGCGCCGCGCGTGTCAGGCGAGTTCGCGCGCATAAACGTGGCAGGGTTGCGTGAATCATCAGGATCGCTGAGGCCGCCGGTTGGATCGACGCGGGTAAGCCACGCAGTGAGGCCTTCGGCCGCGATGGCGGTGTGCCACGCATCGGTGTCGGCGGCGTCGCCTTCGGCGTCATCATGATCGCCATACGCGTCGGCCACATCGTCAGCCCGCTCGTCGCCGGCTTCATCAATCGCTGCGCGCAAACCTGCGACAGCATCGTCGTCGAGCATGGCAAGACAATCTGCTGCATTCGGCAATTGTTCGCAGCGCTGCAAATAACGCAGCAGCGCTGCAACTGCTGTGATGATGGCTTCGGCGTCACTGGTGCGGCACGCAACGTCGTTGGCGAAAGCACGAGTAAGCGTGGTGTACAGCTCGTGGTCGGTGAGATACGCAATCGGGCGATTGTACAGGCTTTGGTAACAACGCAAAAACGCATCGACCCAACGAATGCGTGGCCCCAACGCTGCGCCTTCAGCCGCGGCGGCAAATGCTTCGACCAGTTGCACGCGGCTCGGCTGCGCTGCATCAAACGGATGCGGCAGCACAATGATCGCAACGCTGGTGGATTCGCCGTCGCTGACGCTCAACGCGTACTTGAGCTTGGTGCGCGGCGCAGAAAAATGCAGGCCGTCGTTGGGAAAGCGTTTCATCATTTCGGCAATGGCATTGTTGACCGCCGTCAATAAACGCACATCGCGCAGCGTCGGTTCGTGGCTATAGTGGCCATCGCGTGCGACGATGATTTCGGGCAAGGCGTCGTCGCTGGCTACTGGCCACGCGTGTGACGCGATTTCGGCTTCGCGGCTTGGGTTCAATTCGCCAGCGCGGACAAAACCTTGTGCCCATTGATTCGGCGCCGGTGGTTTGGCTTCGCCGATATCGGCTTGGTAATTGAACACGAACGAGTTGCGAATCAGGTCGTAGTAATTGTTGAGCAGCGTGTATGCAAATGGATCATGCGCATCGTTCATGGTCCAAATCACAGCGTCTTGCAGCCCAAACGCCGGCAGCGAAATGCTCAGCGCCGTGTTTGACGCTTGCTTCCAAGGCGCCGCGTTGTACAGCCGCGCTGCCGACGCGAAGTAGGCCGCAAGTGCGTCGGCGTCGACGCCTTGGGCCAAGTAGGTCGTTGAGGTTGGCGCCACGACCCGTGCTTGATCTTGGGTGCGTTGGATCATGTGAGCAACAAACGCATCGAGTTCCGGCGTAGGTGTGCAGACAACTTTCACTTTGTCGCCGAGCTGCTCTTGCAAGCGCGCCGCGAATGCCGCATCTGCAACATGGATGCGTTCCGGTACATGTTCAGGGCCAACCAGGGGGAATTCCGTGGTGGTCCAGAAATAGTCGGCGGCGGTATCGATGGCTGTGCCAAGCGCGAGGAAGTCGACGCCGAGTTGTTGGCCATGTTGGCCAAGCCACACCAGGGCTTCGGATGCACCTGTGTCGAAACCGTCGTCGGCAGTGGCGGCGGGCTCGGTCGCTGGCACAGGAAAAATTCCTGCAAACCAAATCGGACAAGCGTCGGGCTCTTTGGTGCGTTTGCGTGACATGCCCGTAGCGTAAGGCAGTTTGTGCGCGAAGTGCCGCTAACGATTCTTTTTTCGTGCGGCTTTTGCTGCTTTGCGTTTGGCTTTTTCTTTGGCTTTGTCGGCGGGCGGGCGAGCCGCGCGGCTCGGGCTGGATTTCGCCGCGAGGGCATCGCGCGCTGCGGCGGCTTGCAGGTGCGCGACGATCTTGCCAGCGTCAGGGTGAGGCGCAGCGAGGGTGAGTTGCATATCGCCGCCTGCGAACGGCACGCTAATTTCTCGCGTGATCGGCGGATTGCCTGGCTCCCAGGTAAAGCCTAAGCGTGGTTCAGCGCCTATGAGCTCGGCGAGCGCGGTCTGCACAACTGTTAATAGCCGAATGTCGTCGGGCGTCGCTGCTTGCGGCAATGCTCCGGCGCGACGCACGTTTGGCAACGGAAACGCTGCAGGGCCAGCGATTGCCCAATCGTGCTGTTTGATTTCGAGCAATTGCCCCCGATCGATGTCTTTGCCGTGGTGAAACTCCGTCGCAGTCCAACCTGGCAAGCGGCTCAGCGTGGTGTCGTCAACCGGCGTGCTGGTGGTGTGCAGATAGTTGGCGTAGTCGATCGCATTGGCGAATACCAAAACGCTGTTGCGCAGCGGCGGACCAACGATGGAAAGCACCGCGTTGTTTAGGCCCAAGGCTTCACTCGTGATCGCAATGATGGCTTGCGAATCAGGTACTACCAGCCACGGTGCAACGCGAAATAGTCGCTGCGATGCAACGAAGTACGCCTGCATTGCCTCGGGCGTAACGTTGTTCGCCAAATATGACGGCGGCAGGGCCGAGGTTTGAGCCATGGCCGAATCTACGCGGCTGCGGCGCGTTGGGAAAGTGGGCTACGTCGGCAAAGCGTAGGTAACTGTGGCATGTGCGATGATGGTCTCGTCGCCGACGGTGCGCATATCGACCGAGCAGACAGCAAGCTTACGACCGAGGCGCAAAAAGCGAGCGGTCGCTTCAACGTCGCCGGGTTTGGGCCGAGCCAAAAAGTGAATGTTGAGACTCGACGTGACGGCGAGCGGCACTGCGCCTACATGCGCGAGGATCAAAAAGTACGCTGCGGTGTCGGCGAGCGCCATCATCGTGGGGCCGGAAACCGTGCCGCCTGGGCGAATAAAATCGGGCTTAAAATCGACCCGGGCAATCAGTTCGTCGTCGGTGATCGTGATGATCTTGGCGAATTCTAATGCACGCGGGAAATCGCCAAGCAAAGCTTCAATCTCAGCAATCGACAATCGCGGCATGCCGCAAGCTACCACCCGGCGGTGCAGCGACGAATCGATCGCCCGCCTAAAGCGTTCACGTTTTGCAAAAGCGCTTGACCTCGCCTGTCGGTGCGGGCAGCGTAGCGGCATGATCGTAATTTACGGCCATCGCTCGTTTGGCGCGGTTGATGAGCAGGGTGGGCAATACGCAGTGACGCGGTTTGCGCACATTTATTACATGCCCCTGATTCCAACCTCGTCGATGTGGATGACTGGCCCTGAGCGCGGCATCATGATCAAGATGAGCGGCAAAAGTGTGCTTGCTGCATACGCGCGCACCTGGGGCACCGTCGGCGCGATTGCGTGTTTGTTTGCAACCCTTGGCGGTGGTGGCATTGCAGTTGGGCTCGCTACCGTTGCGCTTGCAACACTTTCGATCAGTTCGTGGAGCTGGCGCAAACGGCGCAGCGAAAAAGATGTTTTGCGTGGCAATCTTAACGCCCTTGCCTTCGGCACCTACTGCGCTCCTGAAGCGTTGCCGAGCGAATTCACCGACGGTTTGCGTGCCCGCCTCGAAGCCCGCCGCTTGGGCGCCGGTGCCGTGCGCCCGCCCGAAGACGTTGCGCGCTTTGGCAGCGACAACGTCGACGAAATCGCCTGCGCCTATGGCTTGCTCACCTTGCACAAAGGCGCATCCAACGACGACGTCGACAAGCTGCTCGAACTCAAACCGCCGCAACACGAAGGCCGCGAAGGCGTCTATCGCGATGGCGCCGCCGGCAAATCCGCCCTCGACGTCCCCCTCGCCATCGCGATTGAACGCGCCGCGAAAGAGCGGATGGGGTAATGCCATTGACGACAGCGACACGGTTCATCGCAGCAAGCGTGGCGTTGCTTGGCTGCGCTTCGGCCAAGCAATCCCAGCCGGTCGGCGGCCCGGTGGCTAAGCGCGAGTTGTCGTTGGAATATGTTGATGAGACGCCAGTGCCAAGCCCTGACAAACCGTTCAAGCTTGCGCCGTGCGAGGTTAGAGGCCGTCAACTTGCATCTGATGTGGAAGTGGAACGATTCATCGCTGCACGAGTGCCACGAATCAATGAGCGCTTGGTGATCAAGTGGCTTACGAGTGCCGATTCCAAGAATGAAAAGCACCACCAAAACGGACCTGACGTTCTCAATATTGATCTTCGGGATGGCATTGGGCGCGCATTCTTCAGCAATGGCGCATTTCAAATCTATTGCTTGCGCTGGAAAGATGCGAATCACCTTCAGGTGAGTCTGATTGCTACGGTTGTATCGTGATGGTGTTTGGTGCGATGCGGGGCAAGGCAATGACCAGAAGTGAACTGACACAAAGCCACGGCGCATGCATTCAAATGAGACCGTCGACGATTGTTGCGTTCAGTGTGATCTGCTCACGTGGTTGCGGCGGACGACAACAAATGAATGAATCGCAACTCCTATTCGCAAGACTCGAATGGCCGACCGCGAGCCCTGGTGCGCTGGATTGGCTTCTCGCAAAAGCACTAGTTCTTTGCCAGCCACAACAGAAGGAAAGGCATCGTGCTCGCCTTTCTACTGCTTGGTTTTTCGGCGAACGAACAAACTAAGACCGCATTGGGCCCATTTTGCAGTCATTGACGGATAGCTGCTGCCCGTCGCGCGCCGTTCGCGATTCAATGGGCACCGTAGAAGTTCTAAAAAGACAACCGGCCGCCACGTGTTCACAACAATTGTGAAAACGGTTAACGCAGTGCTAGGTTCTCTGCGTGAATCCTCCTCATGGAACCCCTGCCAACCCTGCACATGCTACGTGCACAGACTGTCAGACTGTGAACTCGAGCGGGAAGTTAGATGAGGGTGGTGATCGTTGGCGCTGTGACCAGTGTAAGTCGCGTAACGCAATTGCCATCGGTGATAATGCCTCGGGAAAGCTGGAGCTCTCGAGTCGTGAGGCGTTGTTGAAAAAAGGTAAACGCGCACGCTTCTATCTGATGTTTGAGTTAGTGACTGCTGTTCCGTTCGCGGGCTATGTTGCTTATTGCGCGACGCTGCAAAATATTTCGTCACGCTGGCTAATTGTCAATGGTCTACTCGCGTTGGGATGGCTTGGGATGGCGGGCAACGCAATCGTTCAGCATCGACGAATTCGCAACGTACTCAAGCAAATGGAACTGCCAGAGGCCAGTGTGGTCTCGCGCAAAGCACTGCGTGAAGATATTAGCGCCACGAAGGCGACTACTGCTCCTTGACCGACAATAAAGGACAAGACCGGAACGCTTCGAATCGGCGCGGTGCCGCGCAGCGGACGTGCACCGTGCTCTCGGCGGCGATCATTCAAGAAAGACTGTTAATGATGCGGATCCTCTCAACGCTCCCTGTCCTCGCAGTAGCGGCGTGCGCTGCGACTGCGCGTCGAAGTGCGCTAGTGGACATGTCAGTTAGTTCGGTGACTTCGCACGAGCGATTAGACGGTGCGAGCCGATGCATCTATTTAGGGAAATCGCTGCCGCTCGATCCGCTGTTGGCGCAGCGACTGCTCAGCGACATCGCGCCCGGGTGCACTCAGCACGCAACGATTACCAACGTCAGCGCCCGAGGTGACGCGACGCCGGTGGTTTCGGCAGATTGGCCCGGGGGCAATATTCCGATGCGCAATAATGCGTGTTTGATTCAAGCAGATCTTCGGACCGAATATGGTGCGCTGGTTTTCTCGCACGATGGCGAGATTGGGCTGGTTTGCGTTTCTGTTGAATACATACGCAGTGCTCCGCAATGGCATGCGGACTTAGTATTCATGGTCGCAAGGTGATATGCGCAAAACGATTTGCACGGCCTTGATGGTTGCGTCTGCGTGCAGCACAAACACGCACTCAACAGCGATCGGCGGTCCGGTGTCACCTGTGCATTCGCTGCAAGGCGTGGCGGTTAGTGCTACGTGCGAATGCGAAGTTTCGATTCGAGAGACAGGCATATTGGAAGAAGATGAGAGCCGTGAGGATAACCTTTGTCCGCCAACCAAGGTGTCCGCATGTTGCATCAAAAATGCGACACAACAAATTGCGGCGTTCAACGTGACTGCTTGGTATCAGGGCAATCCGGGTATTGACTACGAAATGTTCAAGCTAGGCGACGAAGCGCGTAATCGATCAGGGTGGGTGCTCCAAAGCGGGCAAGTTATCGTTTACCGACCCGCAGCTAAGGATGGCTACTGTGCAAGCTATGAGAGAGGCGTGTTGAGCCTGCAGATAATCTTTCAATTTAGGCAGTGACTGTTCCCGCAGTAATGTGAGCCGGATGGTGAGGTGTTCAGCGGGACCGCGGCCTTCCCAAAATTGGCGACGTGGTCGAAACAGTCAGAGAACGCTCACCCCACCACCACGCGGCTGCGGCCGGCGCCGAGGTTGATGACATTGACGGTGGCGCCGACGCGTTCGGCGATGGCGGGGACGTGGGAGATGATGCCGACTTGGCGGCCACTGGATTGTAAGTTGTCGAGGACGGCGAGGGCGGTGTCGAGGGTGGCTGGGTCGAGGGTGCCGAAGCCTTCGTCGATAAAGAGGGATTGCACGCGCACGCTGTGAGCGGCGAGGGACGACAGGCCGAGGGCGAGGGCGAGTGAAATCAAGAAGCTTTCGCCGCCGGAGAGGCTAGCGACACCGCGAATTTCATCGCCCATGTCGCGGTCGACAACTTGCACTTCGAGGTCTTGCGCTGGCACACGCTCCAAAGCGTAGCGTGGCGCCAGGCCGAGCAAATGATGATTGGCTTGCTCAAGCAGCGCGTCGAGGGTGAGGCCTTGCGCAAACGCGCGGAAGATCTTGCCATCGTGTGAGCCAATGGCTGCGGCAAGTGCTGCGATGGTTGTCGCATTTCGCTCGGCAGCGCCGAGTTGCGCGATGAGTTCGTCGCGGCGACTGCGGGCCGATTCGTCGACGGCAAGTTCGTTGCGTAGGCCGTCGTAATCGCGCTGCAGATCTTCGAGCGCAAGCAATAATCGCGTTTGCAACGCTGCCAATTCGGGCGCGGTTGGCTCGGCGCTTCCAGTATCTGTGTTGGCAATTCCACTGGGTCTTGCTGGCGCCGCTTGTTGATGTTCTCGCCAGGCACGGTCGCGTTCGTCGAAAACTTCCTGCGCACGCACTTCGGCTTGCGCCAACGCTGCCAACTGTTGCGCCAAGTTGGCGGCAGCCTGGCTCGGCGTTGCAAACAATTGCACCAATTGTTCAAAGCTTACGGCGTGCTGGGCTGCGACGGAGTGCAGTGCTGCGCGCAGTTCACCGGCCTGCACGGTGCAGCGCTGAGCTTCATCGTCGTCAGACGCAAGCGCTGCGTTGATACCGGCTTCACGTTCGGCCAACGCTGCGGTTTCCGCGAGCAACAGGTCGCGATGTCCCGCGAGATTGGCAGCGCACGAGGTCGCATCGCGCACGGCGGCTTGGCACTGCTGCCACAACGCACTGAGTTGCGTGTGCACCGCAGTGATAGCAGCCGCATTGCTGTGTTGCGTCGACGCTTTGAGTTCGCGTAAGTGCGGCTCAAGCGTGGACCACAGTGCTGTTAGTTCGCGCGCAAGTTGCGCTTGCCGCGCGGTGTCGTTTTCGATTGCAACGGTCAGAGCAGTGCGTTGCACATCGAGCTGATTGTGGCGTTGTTGCAACTCGGTCACCGTGAGCTGGCGCGCAGTCACGATGCCGATGGCTTCGGTGGCTGCTTGCGCTGCTTTCTCGGCGCGTTCACGCTCGGCGCGCGCTTGCTGCAAGCCGGTTTGTGCTGCAGCAAGTTGGCTGGTGAGCCAGTCAGCGGCGGCAGCGTCGGTTGGTGCAGCTACCAACTGCAAAACCCCAAGTTCAACGTGGGCGCTCGCCCATTGTGTGGTGAGCTCGTCGGCGCGCACGCGCAATGCAGCGAGCTCGGCTGCCACTTGCGCGGCGTTCTTGTGCGCCACGCGTTGCATCGCTTCGAGCTTACCAACCGCTTGTTGTTGCCGCTGTTGTTGCGCCAACAAGTCATCAACACGAGTCTGCTGCGCCACGATCGCGTCGTCGATGGCTGTGCGTTTGGCCCAAGGATGTTTGGTGGCGCCGCACAGCGGGCAGGGCTCACCGGTAACCAGCGCAGCTCGATGATGCGCCAAGCTGGCAACATCGCGCATGCTTTGCAACGCGCGTTGCGCTTCGTCGAGCGATGCTGTGAGTTGCGCGGCGGCTTGTTGTTGCGCGGCTGCGTCGGCAATATGCGCCTGTTGCTCAGCAGCCAATGCTGCAGCACGCTCCTGCAATTCCATCGCGGCGCCATCCGCTTGCAACGCAGCTGCGCGCACGGCAGCCAGCGCTTCAATATCGCTGACCCGTCGACGCGCCAAGTCTTCGTTGCGGCGGCCGGTTTCCGGCGTGGCAGTGCGGCGCTTGTCGTAGGTTGCAGCTTCGCGCTTGGCCAACTCCACAGCTTGTTCGGCTTGTTGCATTTGCGAGCCCAGCAGTTTGGCTTCAGCGGCGATGTTAACCAGGTCGGATTTCGCAGCGAGCAACTTGTTGCTGCACGTGGTGTGTTCGCTGCGCAGCAACGCTGCACGTGGCAAGCCAGCGTCGAGCGTGGGCCATGCTGCGGTAAGTGCTACCCGTTGCTTCTGCGCCTGCAGCGCGGTGGTTGCGCGTTGGGCATGGCTGGTGGCGGCTGCGTAGTCGGCAACGATCACTTTCGTTGCTGCAACGTCAACCTGCAATACCGCCTGCAGCGTCGACGACGCTTGGTCGAGCGCAACGGCAATGGCTGCAAGTTGTTCGCGTTGGCTTGCCGCTTGTTGCAACTGCTGTTGCCGTTGTGCCATGCGCGCTGTCGCTGCCGTGCCACGCGCTTCGGCATCGCCGAGCTGGCGCCAACTCGCTCGATGCGCTTCGGCCATCTGCAGCAGCTCAAGTTGTGCACGCTGCGGTTGTGCTGCCTGCTGTTGCGCCGCCGCCACGTCGAGCTGCTGCTTGCCTTCGCTGCGCAGCGTGACCAACCGTTCTCCGCGCTGTTGCCACTCGATATATTGCTGCACGGCAGTGGCATGCTGTTGCGTTTGTTGCAACGCGCTTTGCTGCACGGTGAGCTGCGTCAACAATGCTGCGCGCGCAGCATCGTCGAGACATGCCAACGCTGCCACCGTCGTCCGAATATCTTGTTGCTGCCGCACTCGTTCGCTGGCTTGCGCATGGGCCAGCTTCGAAATCGTCGAGTAAATCTGGGTGCCCGTCATGCGCTCGAGCAGCTCGCTGCGCTCTTTGCCATCGGCGCGCAGAAACGCTGCGAAGTCGCCTTGGGCCAGCAATACTGACCGGCGAAACTGATCAAACGACAAGCCAAGCCGTTGCCGAATCGCAACCAATGTCTCGGTCTTTTTGCCGCCGAGCACTTCGCCGGTATCGAGCGCAGTGAGGCCAAGTTCTTGGCCTTGCAGTGCACCATCGCTTTTGCCACGCGCGCGCCGCACCGACCAACGCGCTCGATAGCGTCGCCGGTCGTCGCTTTCGAAATCAACTTCCGCATAACCCGCAGTCGCGCCGCGGCGCAAAATGCCACGCACATCGGCGGCGCCCAGTTGATTGGCTTCGTCGTCGCTGCGGCCAATCACCACCGAGCTGCGCAACGCCAACCGCGGCATGCGATCAAAAAGCGCCAAACACATCGCATCAAGCAGCGTCGATTTGCCTGCGCCGGTATTGCCGATGATCGCAAACACACCAGCGGTCGCTAACGGCGCAGCGCCGAGCTCAATCGCAAACTCGCCAGCGATCGACGCCAGGTTGCTGCCGCGGATCGCCAAGATTTTCACGGCGCCACCTTCTTGGGCACAGGCGTGGCCTCAGGCGCAGCTTCGTCGACGGCGAGCACCGTCGCAGCCGCGGCTTCAGCGTGCAACGCAGCAAACGCAGCGCGAATCTCGGGACTCGGCTCGCTGCCGTAATTGCGCCGCCACAGCTGTTCAAACACATCGATGGGCGTCAGTTGCTCCAACGAGCGCAGGTTCGCGGTGGCTTGCAGCGTTTCACCTGTGCCGGCGTTGCGGCGATCGATATGAATCAAGCGCACAGCTTTGCCGACGAGCGCGGCTTCGATCTTGGCGCGCAGTTTAGGCTCCGGGGCATCGAGCTCGACGCAGACTTCGACAAATGGCGGCGGTTGTAACGCTTCAGCGGCGCCCGCAACTTCGTCCTTCAACGCTGTAATCGCAGCCAGCACGCTTTCGACCGAGCCCCAACCGCGCTTGGGAATGCGGATGATATCGACCGCGCGTGGAATCGGCAGCTGCCGGATGCTGGCCAACAACGTGGCATCGTCGACGTCTATCGCAACCACGTGGTGATGATAGTTGGCTTCTTCGATCGCCAGCGGTATCGGCGCGCCAGCATAACGCACATGCTCGGCATACACTTTTTGGCCCCGGTGCAAATGCCCCAACGCAACGTACGATGCTTCTTTAGGAAACATGCTTGGCGGCGCTGAATCTTGCCCACCGACGGCAATCGGGCGCTCACTCTTTGAGTCGGTGACACCACCGGCCGCGTACAGATGCCCCATCACAAATAGCGGCTGGGTTGGTTGCCGCACCGCGCGCACAGCCGTCTTCACGCGTCGGTACGCCATCGCTACGTCGCGTTGGCCCGACGCCAATTCTTCCTCGGTAAAATGCGCCAAATCGTGCGCTCGCAAAAACGGCACCGCAGCTACCAGCGCACGGCCGCCGCACACTGGCACAATCAGCTGCTGCCACTGCGGCTGCAAATCGGCCCCACGCGGCACGGTGGCAACGATACTGACATTGAGTTCGCGCAGTACCGGCGCTGGCGCAGCCAACCGGCTGGGCGAATCGTGATTGCCAGCGATCACGACAATGTCCATCACTGGATGCTGCCGTCGTGCTGCTGCTAAAAAACCGAACCACATTTGTTCGGCCGTCGCCGACGGCGTCGCCGTGTCAAACACATCGCCGCTGATCAACAACAAGTCGGGTTGTTCGCTTTGCAAGGTTGCCAGCAACCACTGCAAAAACGCGCGATGCTCGTATTCGCGGTTTACTTCTTTGAGCGTGTGCCCTAAGTGCCAATCAGATGTGTGCAGCGCGCGCATCGTCAGTTCAAGGTGCCGTCGTCGGGCTCGGGCGTTTTGTCAGGATCGCGTGGCTTCATTGCTGCGCCTGCCGGCGACGGCGTGGTTTGCAGCTCGTTCAAGAATTGTATTTCAAACGCGTTGAGCGGCCGGCCTTTGAGCTTTTCCAATTCGTCACGCGTGAGGCCGCCAACACTCTGCCGATGTTTCGCCATCGCGAGGTGGCTGCGCGCCATCGATGCCATTACTTCGTCGTAGTCGACCACGGAGCGCGGCACTTGGTGCGGATAGCTGCGCAGCCATTCGGTGATGCGCGCTTGATGATGCTCGACAACTTTAGCGATGCCAGCGCCCATCGGCAAGCGCTCGGTTTTGACTTCAGGCGGTGGCTCCAAACGGTCGAGATTCTGCGTGTTGGCCGTCGCCAAAAACACGCCACCGATTTCGGTCACAAGTTCGATCACGCGCAGATGCCGCGGCACCACTTGCACCAGTTGCAAAATCGAAATCACCATGCCACGCGGTTGCACGTGATACAGCGCAGCGCGCACCAGGCCGCCGCTGTCCGACATCAAGCGCATAAACGTGCGTGATGCTGGGTACGCTTCGGTCATCGTAACGTCTTCAACATCCGCTAAAAAACGGTAGCCAAGTTTTTCCAATTCGACGCGGCCACGATCGTAAAAGCGCAGATCCGCTTCGGGGTACTTCGCTGGATCAACTTTCACGAACTCGTGCGGCTGGCTATACACCGCGTCGATGCGAGCCCGCACGCCGCGCGCTGCGCTCACGTCGGGCCGAGCGCGCCGCAGCCCGAGGGCCATAGCGATCATGAACCACAGGCCCATGAGTAACAGGAAGACTTCCACGCACCTGATATTGCATCGGATTGGCGAATTGGCTGCACTGTGAGGCAGATTTTTTGTCGTCGAGCGCACCTCGGCGCAACAGTTGCGGCATGCTGTGCGCGATGAGCGATCTCGCAGCACCAATTTCGATGGCGGATGTGATTGCAGCACGCGAGCGCCTGGCGCCGTATTTGGCGCCGACGCCGACGCGCAACTACGCCACGCTTGACGCCGAAGTAGGCGCGGGCATTCGGGTTTGGGTCAAACACGACAACCATTTGCCGACCAACGCGTTCAAAGCGCGCAACGCGATGTCGTTGATGACGTCGCTGAACGCAGCGGAGCGCGCCCGCGGCGTGGTAGCCGCCACCCGTGGCAATCACGGCATGGGGCTGGCGTGGGCCGGCGAGGCACTCGGTGTGCCGGTGACCATTTGCGTGCCGAACGGCAACAATCCCGAGAAGAATGCTGCGATTCGCGGCTACGGTGCAACGTTGATCGAAGCTGGTGAAGACTACGATGCCGCCGTGCAAGTTGCCGCCCGGCTGGTAGCCGAACGCGGCATGACCCTAGCGCACTCAACCAACAACGCCATGATCATCGCGGGCGCAGCAACGCTGACGGCTGAGTTGTGTGAACAAGTGCCACATTTTGATGCCATCGTTGTTGCCGTCGGTGGCGGCTCGCAAGCGGTGGGCGCGCTGGTGGTGGCGCAAGCGCTGCGGCCCAACGCCAAGGTGTACGGCGTGCAAGCTGCGGGCGCTCCAGCCGCCCACGACTCGTGGCATGCCAAACAGCGTTTGGTGTCGGCCAGCGCGACCACCATCGCCGACGGTTTAGCGACGCGTTCGACCTATGACATGACCTGGCCAGCGCTCGCCGCCGGCCTTGCCGGATTTGTCACGGTGACCGAAGCCCAGCTCGGCGAAGCTGTGCGCAGCATCTGGCGCACGACCCACAATCTTGTCGAGCCAGCCGGTGCCGCCGGCCTTGCAGGCTTGCACGTGCTGCGCGAGCAACTTGCTGGGCAAACCGTGGCAGTCATCTGTTCGGGCGCCAATATCGACGCTGCGACCATGGCGAAGATCATCGCGGAAGGCTAACCCGTTCGCTACGCGCCGCGCATCGGCCGTGGTAGCGTCGCGCCGTGGCGCCCACGCCGAATTCACCTGCGCACGCTTTGCACGTCGAACAACTGCGCGTTGCGCTGCCCGACGGCCGCGTGCTTATCGATGGCATCGACCTCACCATCGCCCCCGGCGAAGTCATCGTCTTGCTGGGCGGCTCTGGCGCTGGCAAATCTACATTTGCACGCGTGTTGTTCGAACGTGATGAGCTCGACGCTGCTGGCTTTCAAGTTAGCTCGGATGCGCTTGCGATCGATCGCAATCAGCTCGGCTTGGTGCCGCAGCGCGGTGCGCTGTTCGACCACCTCGACATCAAAGACAATATCGAGTTGGCGTTGCGCTATAGCGATGATCGCGCTGTAACCACCGCGCACACCACGCCGATCGACGCGGCAGCATGGCTACGCAGCGTCGGGCTTGACCCCGCGCTGGCGGCGCCGGGCACCTCGGTCACGTCGCTTTCAGGTGGCCAAGCGCAACGCGTTGCCGTCGCACGCGTGTTGGCTAGCCAACGCAAATTGTTATTCCTCGACGAGCCTTCGGTCGGGCTTGATCCACAACGCGTGCGCATGTTGGCGCGGCTGATTCGTGAGCAAGTCAAAACCCTCGGCATCTCAGCCATTGTTGTCACTCACGATGTGGCGCTGGCTGCAGGCGTGGCGGATCGGCTGTTTTTGCTTTCGCTCGCCGATCGCAAAATGGATCAACTGTTCACCAGCGAGTGGCCAGGCGCCCTCGAAGATCCTGGCCACACCGACGAAGAACGTGGTGCTTGGTTGGTGCGGCTCGAAGCTGCGCTGGTTGATCATCTCAACGAATTCGGCGACCGGCCGCCGCCCAAAGGTGCGCCCTCCACCATCAGCGTCGGTCGGCGCATCGCACGGCGCTTGGCGCCATTCACTGCACCGTTCGTCGTCGCGGCGCTCGCGTTATGGTTCTTTCCGCGCCAGTTGCTGAAACACCCACGCGATTTCGGCGTGATTGCAAAGCGCGCGCTGATTCAAACGCTGCTTCGGCCGTTGTTGTTCTACGGCATCGTGTCGACGCTGATTGGCTACACCGTGCTGTTTGTCATCAGCAAAGTTGGCGGCGCTGGCGTACGGCCCGATGCTATCTTGCGGCAAATCGGCGGCTCCTACGTCGTCGCGCTGGCGCCTGCGCTATCGGCATTGTTGTTCGTCGCTGCGTCGGGCAGTGCTACCAACGCTTGGCTTGGCTCAATGGGGTTGACCAAACAAACCCTTGCGCTCGATGCGCTTGGCGTTGATCGCCGCGCTTATCTGTGGGCGCCAGCGTGGGTTTCCGTCGGTGTAGCGTATCTATGCGTTGCAACGATCTTCGCGCTCGGCATGATCGCTGGCGGCCTTTTGGTGTGCCACAGCTATCACGTGCCAAACGCCTGGGACGTATTAACCAGCGATTTCCTCGACCCACGCCCCGAACGCGCGCCATATGCGCTGCGCGCTGGCTTTCTAGTGTGGATGTATGCGTGGGGCATCGCGTCGGACACCGTTGCCAAAGGCGGTGCACCGAAGCCTGAAGCCGATAGCGTCACGCGTGCGATGACCGCCAGCGTGGTGGCGTGCACGTTGTGGGTGGTGGCGTGGGAACTCGTCTCGGTCATGGCGGTGCTGCGCTCATGATCGCAAGCCGCGGTGGCGCACCCCACTCCGAGCGTTCGCTCGTTCGCTCCACCTTTGGGCTCGGCCTGTTCGGCGCCGCTGTCGTCGCTGTCCATGTTGTTGCACTCATATTCGTCGGCCGCGCGTGCCGCTCGCCGAGCCTTGCAGTTGACACCCACGGCGCGCAGGTTGATCAAACCCGCAGCCTGACCGGCACCGTACCGTCGCAGTTACAGCCTCGTGTCACCCAACAATGGGAAACCCCGCCCGGCCCAGGGCTGCAGCGCTTGCGTTGGGCCATCGAACGCCGCGGCGGCCAAGTTGAATCGGTGACGGCCACCCAACTGGTTGGCCCGTTTATCGATCCGCAAAAGCCTGCGTGCACTGGCCGCGTCGTTGTTGGCCAAGCATTGCTGCAAAACAGCGCGGTTGCGCTGGTCACCAAGCTTGCCGACGAAAACCTGCGTGGCACCGGCGCCTTCGGCATCGGCGACTACCGCAGCCTCGGCGGCATGACGTTGACCTGGGCCCAGCTCGGCAAGCATCCCGACGATCGCAGCTTGTTGCCGTCGGGCAGCAAGCCTGAGCGCGGCTATTTGCGCATCGCGTTTGATGTTCACTTCGATCGCGTTACCGTGCCGATGGTGTTGGCGTTAGTGCCGGAGCTTCACAACGGTGAGCTCAGCACCGCCATTTACTCGCGAGCGAAATTGGAATTCGGCAATCGTGTGCTGCAATGGGCCAGCGACAAACTCGGCGGCGACCGGCTCGCCACCAAGCTCGCACGCAAAGAACTGAGCCAGTTTGTGCTCAGTGCGCTCGCGCCACCACCTCCAGTGCCACTGCCCGGCGGTGGCACGTTGCGATTTACCTATTGTGATCAGCCTTTGCAAATCGTCGACAGCGCGTATGCCGCGCTGCCGATGGCGGTCGTTATCACGCCGCTGCCGTCGGCACCAACCGTGTTGCCGCCAACGTTTGGACCAACAACATGGGCACCGGTACCTGCAACCACGACACTCGCCCTCGACCTTTCGCTCGACGGACTCAATAGCGTTTTATTCGAATGCTGGCGCCACGGTTTGCTCGATCGCGTGCTTGCCGACGCAAAAATTGATCAAGCCTTCAATAACGACGAGCTCGTGCGCGAATTTCTCACCGTGCGCATTTCGCCGTTGCGGTTAGCGCTGCCACCGGTGGCACAAGTTCGCGCTGGTGCGCTCGTGCTTGGCACCGAAGCGGCCTTGAGCATTGCCGACACCGATCGCGCAGCGCCACTGCTTGGTCATGCCTGGTCGCAAATTTCGTTGCAGTTCGATGCTTCCGCCAAACTTCCGCATGCGTCGCTGCAACAATTAGCGTTGACCTGTGAGCCAACGCCAGGCCATCTCGAAGCGTGTTACCCGTTGCTGGCGCAAGCTGTAGGTAACCGCACAACGCAATTTGACCAAAGCCTCACCAACGCACTCGCCACCACGCTCAATCAGCTTTTTACTGGTACCGAACTCACCAGCCCCGATGTCCCCGGTTCACTTGTTCTGGGTGAACTCAGCATGCAAGCGACGGTAACCGAAGCCAACGCGGCGCTGCGCTTGAACCTCGCCGCGGCGCTGCGCCAGTAAGTCAGAAGATGTGGCGGAAGGCCCCGCCGCGCACGAATTCCGATACACTCGTTCGCAATGAATGCTCGGTTGCAGCTCTATGTCTTGGTATGCGGGCTTGCGGTCGCCGGTTGTGGCGGCAAGCCAACGCCTGCGGTGAAGAAGCCCGTGGCGGTAGTCGTCAAAAAGCCAGAGCCCATCAAAAAGCCTGATCCGATTTGTGTAGCTGCGAGCGAAACCGAAAATCGTATCGTGATTGCCAATGGCAACCTTAGCAGTGCCCAGTTTTGTGTGGCCGGCGGTGCGGCCCCCGTGTGTTACGGCGTTGATTTAACCAGCGGTGAATACAGCAAATTGAGCGACCCACCAGACGCCCAGCCGCGCGGGCTTGAAGCCGCTGTTGCAACGCTCAAGGTGTCGGAAAAATCGATCGAAGTCTGTGTCGCCGACGCGTGCAAGCCCCTCAAGTACAAAGTCAACAAAGCGGTTCCGCCGACAGCCGTCAGCATCAATCACGCTGGCACCCAGGTTGCCATTGCAGCTGCCAAAGGTGTGGTCGAAGTGTGGGATGTCGCCGCCAATAAGAAAGTGTCGACCATCAAATTTGGCAAAGGCGACTACCGTTGCGGTAGCCCGTCGTTCGTTGGTGATGCACTTGCGATCAGTGCTGACGTGTGCGCTGGCCCCGCAGCGCGTGGTGCCCTGTACGGCAAAGCTGGCAAACGGTTGGCTGATGTCGGCGGCGCTGACTTCGGCACCTTCGGCTTACCGCACACCCAAGTCGATAACAACACCTGGGCCTTTCTCGAAGAGAGCGCCGGCAAGCTCGTGCTGCAGGATGTTGTGACCGGCAAAGTCGTTAAAACCATGTCGCTCGATGCGTTGTGGTCCAACGGCGTTTCGCACAGCGAAAAGCTACCTGCCATCGGCCAACCTGGCGAATCGGCCTTGGTCCGTGGTGGACCAGGCAAGTTACTCGTCATCGGTGGCAGCCCGGGTCCGGGTACCGTTGCGGTGGTCGACCTCGACAATGGCAATGTAAAGATTACGCGGGCACTTGCCTGCGCAGCGAACTAGCGCAACCTTCAATTACCAAAACCAGCCATCGCGAACGTGGCGCCAGTTGTCGTGCGCGCCGCCGATTGCGAAAAAATCGCAAACGCACGCCGTACTTCGCTTGGTGAGTTGCCTGGGGTGAGAATCCATCGGTCAGGAATGCCCATGTCGCAGAACACTTGCCGGAAGTCTGTGCTGCCGTCGCTGATGCCCATCGCTGCAATCGTATGGTTCTCCTGCGCGAGCATTTCACCGACCAGGCGCTTCACGTCATCGGCGTTGCAACGCTTCGAGCCGCAGTCAGCACCGTCGGTAATCAAGAGGGTCACGGTCCGTACCGCGATGCCGGCAGCCGCCAGCTCGGCGGTTTTGGCCAAGACCGTGCCTAACACTACTGTGGTTTGATCATACAGCGGCGTGCCTAAGCGCGGATCATAGTTGGCTGGGGTCATCGTTTGCGCATTGTCGAGCGTGGCGTACGGAAACAGCACTGACCCGTTGAGATAGCGAGTGTGCGCCAACACTTCGCCGCTTTGTTTCGACGCTTTGAGCGCATCGATGACTTGGTTGTGGCCCAAGCGCACAGCGTCGGTGTTGCCGGCCGCTGCGATCGAGCTCGAATCATCGGGCATCATCGTCAGCAACACCACTTCGCTGGCCGCAACATCGTCGACGTTCACGCCCAAGCCAGCTTGGATTTGCGCACCGACATCAACGATGTCGAGCGACGCCAGCGTGCGTTTGGAAATGCCGCCGGTTTGTTGAGCGTTTTGTAAAAGTTTGGCAGCGATCGAATTGTCAGGTTTGGTCTTAGCCATAGGTCTCCTTGATGAAAAAAGGGCAAAGCTTCGCCGTTGCGTGGCAGTAACGCTGCTCGCGATCCGGCGTGCGGTAAACGCAGCGGACTAAAGAGCCAACTACAAAGTGAGTGCGTCAGTCGACTTGATCAAGTTCATGCCAGCATCGGCAAAACGCTGCAACGCGGCGGTCGCTTGGTCGGTGAAGTCAGCCACAAAGCCGCCTTTGCCGTCGGGCACGGCAACCGCAGACATGCAGTCGGTGAGCAGGTAGATCTTTTTAGCCAAGGCTTTGTCAACGCTAACAATTTCGCTGAGCAAGTCGTCGATGGTGCTTTTGACGCAGTGGCTCGCCGCTTGGCCTGCAATGATAACTGCATCCGACGACAACAGCGTCGACAAGAACTGCGTATTGCGCTGCGCTAGTGCACCGCCGTCGAAGCGCGTCAACACTTCGGGCCGCAACACCGAGTAGTTTTCGGTAAGCGGATTGCCGCCTTTAACTTCCACCGTCGACTGCGCCGTGCGCGCATACGCATGAAACAGGCGTGCCGCTTGTACGACACCGGCAAGCGCATGGCCGTCGGTGCCAAGCAAACAGTGTGGTGGCCACAGATACAGTTGGTACTTGCCGGCCTTTTCTAGTTCGCGGCAGTAGTACTCAACTTGTTTGCACAACCAGGTGTAGTTGCCGTTGCACAGCCACTTGGCCATCGCTGGGTTCGGCTTTACTTCGCCGCTGGCGATCTGGTCGGCGGCGATTACGGTGTGCGCCGTCAGTGGCGCGCCGGCGCGATCCTGCCAGAACTGTGGAAAAAAGATCTGAAACGCTAGATGCGTATCCATCGTTGCGGTGATGTCGGTCAACGTGCCGAGGTTGCGATAGATGAACTCGGCGATGCGGCGCGAGTCGTCGACGGCGCCGGTACCTGAGCGGCCGCCTACATACAGCGAGCCTTCGGGAAAGCAAAAGTCCTTCTGCACGTCGATCAGCAACAGATGGACTTTGTGCTCGTCGGCAGCCGACGCTGTAATGTTGTGCTGCTTGCGCCAGTCTTGGGCGGTTGCCGCCAGCGCCGTTGCATTGGCTTGATAGTGATAGTTGCCGGCGTCGGCAGCAGCAAAGCTAGGTGGCAATGGCAGCGGAGCGTTGCGTTTCATCGTGGACATAGTAACTCCTTATGGCAGAGACGTTTAGCGAAGCACCAGCGCAACTGCGCCTTGATCAGATCGACTAAGCAGGCCACGTTGGTCGAAGCCGAGCTGGCAGCCAACATGCACCCATGGTGCGGTTTGAGGAAATGCTCGTTCTATGTGGAACTGTTGTTGGCGCGTGCCGAGCCGGACGACGCCTTGGTCGGTTGGGATATATAGACTTTGTTGCGCTGCGTGCGCACCGGGCAGGCCAGCGGCCCACGCCTGTGTTGTCACGTCAGCACACGCGATGAGGCCGTCGCTTTCGCTCAGCAAGATCAGGTGTGTGCGCAGGGTGCCTGCATCGGCAGTTGTAATGGTTAACCATGCAAATGAATCGGCGAGTGCAGCATGCGCATCGACGACGAAGCCCCGCAATGCTGGCAGCCCGGTGATCTCGCGCGCCAGGCCGGCAGCGGTTCGGAACATGAACCCGACGGTAAACGCGCCCACGCGATAGAAGCCGGCGCCGAGTGCCGGCGTCGCCCATACTCGCGTTTGGCCACTGACGAAGCCGACAATGCGCTCTTCACGCAAGCCGCGCTGTCGCCACACCCCGTGGTTGCACAGCCAAACCGGACAGCTTGCGGTTGGCTTAGCCGTCACCGTAGCTACGTTCGGCTGCACGCTGCGGCGGTCGATCGTCGTCACGGTTACGTCAGCGGTGCTAACCGCCACGCGTCGTGGTGACGCCGCGCCACAAGCACAACGTTCGCGGGCATGCACCATGCCGCAGCTTTGGCATGCAGTGTATTCGATCGCATCGAGCAACGCGCGTGGAAAACTTGCAGGCACGGTCCCCGCAAATACCGCTTGCAGATGCGCTTCGACGGCGCTTGGCAACGTGGCAATGGGGCGCGCGGCCCGCGGATAGGTAATGCCAGCGCTGAAGATCGAGATGCGCTGCAACAGGCGCTCCGACGGTGTGCAAGCCCTGGCCGGTACGCCACCCCACGGACTAGTGCCCAGAAGGGTGCGCACCACCATGCAACAAAACGCAAACCAATCGCTGCGTGCATCATGCGGTTGCGCGAGCGCAAAGCCTTGTGGCGAGCATTGCAACAACCGTGGATCGGCGAAGCGTTCGGTGAACATCGCGGCTGGCCAGTTGCCGAACTGAAAGCTATCGACGTCGATCAAATACGCGGTGGTGCCCTCGAACAGCACGTTGAGGTCGTTAAAATCGCCGATGACGAAGCCCGCTTGATGCGCATGCGTGACAGCGTGGTGCAGTGACTGCAACATGGCGACGCGGTCTTTGCCAGCGAAGCCTGCCTGCCAACTACGCGGTTCGCCGAAGCTGTGCAACAACGAGCCGTCGAGTTTGCGCATTGCAAAGCCAACGATGCGTTGATCGTCAGCGTTGCGGCAAAACGCCGAAGGCAAGACCAGCTGTGGTGCGCGTTTTGTGAGGTCGACCGGTAGCGCCGAGAGCTTGCGGCCATAGGCGTTGATGCGTGCAGTTGCCGCTTGGCGCAAACTCGCGTCGTGCGCAACATCTGGATGGTCGGGGCCTTTCCAGAGCTTGAGCACGCGGCCGTCGTGCAGATCGTAAATCGTTGCTTCGCCGCCTTCGGCGATCGCATCGGTTGCGGAAAGTGTTAGCGGCTTACCGTCGAGGATGAGCTTCATATCGCCTCCACATTCGAAGTGGCCCATTGCAATACTGCAACCGCCGTGTCGTCGTGCAACCTGCCAGCAATGCGCATGACGCGCTGCTCGGGCCAATCGATCTGCTCGCTTGGCCGTGCGGCCAATTCGAGCGTTCGTCGGAGGCCGTCTGGATTTCGGACGTTGCGTTCAATAACCAACGCTTCGATGCCGCCAGGAAAGTCATCGATTCCGTCGCTTGCGATTGCCACAATGCCGGTTGCCTCAACGTTGCACGTGATCGTCGTTGCAACAGCTGCGGGGGCAAACGTTGGGTCCAACAGCGCGTACGCGAGGTACGGCGGCGCGTTATCGGGCCATGGCCCAAACTGGTGCACCTGGCCAGCGACCAACGCTGTGCCATCGCCAAGCGCAAACACACTCAACGTCTGGTCATACATAACAGCAACGAGCGAGGTAAACAGCAAATGCTCGTGTACAAAACTGATGGTTGGGACTTCGCTGCTGCTACATTGCTGAGCAAGCGCGGCGAGGCCTGCTGCAACATCGGCACACACCTTCGGCCAGAACTCGCAAGCAGTTGGCACTATCCCTGCGCCAATCGCCCGTTGCACAGCTTGTTGCCACGCCAGTCGGCCCCACAAAGCGCCGAACTCCGAAGCGGGCTGGCTGCCGCAACCATCGCACACTACCGCGAGCCCCCAGCGTTGGTCTGCTGCAACCCACGTGGCAGCCGCATCTTGGCAATTGCGAGCGACGCTGCGATGGCGTGCCCCTGCAACGACAGCACAGCGACCAAGCAGCGTAAGCGGCATCATGAAAACATGATAGTGTCCAGAATACACTATGTCAAGGCGGAAACATCAGATGGGCGCTGCCTGGGCGCGGCCACGTCGCGCTTGTTCAACAAAATCAGTAACGTGGGGCTGCGCGATCCGCGTCGAATCGCCACGATTTTCCATCCGATTTCGAGTATACAGCGCGCGTTATGATCGCGTTTTCGAAGGTAAGTAAGCAGTACGGCGGCCAGATTCTTTTTGTCGAGGCTTCGTTTCAGATTAACCCAGGCGAAAAAATCGGCTTGGTTGGGCCCAACGGCGCTGGCAAAAGTACGATTTTTCGTATGGTCATGGGCGAAGAGTTGCCGGATGACGGCAACGTTGAACGCCCAAAGAAACTGACCGTGGGCTTTTTCCGGCAAGACGTTGGTGACCGCAAAGGCCGCAGTATCTTGGCCGAAACCGTAGCTGGTGCCGGCGAAGTTGCCGAGATGGCTGAGGAGCTGGCGCATCTGCAAGTGCGGCTCGAAGCGGCTGGCGACGATCTTGACGAAGTGGTTGAGCGTTTTGGCGAAGTGCAATCGCGCTACCAAGATCTTGGCGGCTACGAGCTCGAAGCCAAAGCCCAAGCGATTTTGGCTGGCCTTGGCTTTCATGAAGAACAATTCAGCGCTGATATTGGCTCGCTATCCGGTGGCTGGAAAATGCGGGTTGCGTTGGCGCAGATCTTGTTGGCTCAACCCGACGTGCTGTTGCTCGACGAACCGACCAACTACCTCGATATCGAATCGATCTTGTGGCTCGAAGGCTTTTTGCGCGACTACAAAGGCACCGTCGTGATGACCTGCCACGACAAAGAGATCATGAATCGCGTGGTCAAAAAGATCATCGAGATCGACGGTGGCGAGATTCGGCCGTACACCGGTAACTACGACTTCTACGAAAAGATGCGCGTCGAAGAACGCGAGCGTCGCGAAGCCGAATATGCGCGGCAGCAAGCGATGCTGGCCAAAGAAAGCTTGTTCATCGAGCGCTTCAAAGCCCAGGCCGCCAAAGCTGCGCAAGTGCAAAGCCGCGTCAAGAAGCTCGATAAAATCGAAAAGGTTGCCGAGCCGCGTCGCGTGATTGAACGCACGTACGAGTTCCGCGTGCCGCCGCGCTCCGGCGACGATGTCATCAAGCTCGACGGTTTGTGCAAAGCCTACGGCGCGCGCAAAGTGCATGAAAACTTATCGATGATCATCCGCCGCAAAGAGCGCTGGGCGGTGATGGGCGAAAACGGTGCTGGTAAATCGACGCTGCTCAAGATGATGGCTGGCGCGTTGACGCCGGACAAAGGCACCGCTGAACTCGGCGCTGCCGTGCAAATGGGCTACTACGCTCAGCACACCATGGACGGGCTCGTCGGTGATCGCGACGTGATTTCGGAATTGCAAGAGCACGCGCCGCTTGCCAATCTCGGTACCCTGCGCAATCTCGCCGGTTCGTTTGGCTTCCACGACGACGATATCTACAAACCGATTCGCGTGCTCTCGGGTGGCGAAAAGGCCCGGGTTGCGTTGGCCAAGCTGCTCTACGATGCGCCAAATCTGCTGAT
>JAKQOD010000030.1 GCA_029565465.1 Deltaproteobacteria bacterium | reverse complement strand
CCAGGCTTTGAAGCCCGCGGCGATCGGCCAGAACGCAGCGACCGGCCAGAACGTACTGACCGGCCAGAACGCAGTGACCGGCCAGAACGTACTGACCGCCCAGAACGTGGTGACCGCCCAGGCTTTGAAGCCCGCGGCGATCGGCCAGAACGCACCGACCGTAGTGACCGCAGTGACCGGCCAGAACGCACTGACCGGCCAGAACGTACCGACCGTCCGGGCTTTGAAGCGCGCCCAGACCGTCCGGAACGCGGCGACCGCCCAGGCTTTGAAGCTCGTCCAGAACGCAGCGATCGGCCGACCCGCAATGACCGCGGTGGCGATCGCTTCGAAGGCCGTGGCAATCGCAACGACCGTCCAGAAGGCACCAAAAATCCACTGCCGCCAATCGACACCGGTGTGAACCAAGCCAAACCAGCGACGCCAGCACCTGCGGCGCCAGCTGCAGCACCAGCGAAACCCAAGACCACCGAAGGTAGTGGCGCTGAATTCTGGGAAACCTGGGCCGCTGAAAAATCGGCGAAGCCAGCAGACAACAAGCCAGAAGCCAAGCCTGCGCAACTGCCCTTGGTGGCAGCCGCGCCAGCAGAAGCCAAAGCGGAAACCAAAGCCGACGCTAAACACGATGGCAAAAAAGGTAAAAGCGGCCGCCACGATAAAAAGGCTGACGCCAAGCCAGAAGCCAAAGCCGAAACGAAAACCGATGCCAAACACGATGGCAAAAAAGGCAAAGCCGACGGCAAAGAAACCAAAAGCAGCAAAAGCGACGCCAAGGAAACCAAAAGCGGCAAAAGCGACGCCAAGGAAACCAAAAGCGGCAAAGCCGACGCTAAAGAAACCAAAAACAGCAAAACTGAAAAACCAGCAGCACCAGTTGCCGCCGGTGGCCAAGTAAAGTTGTTTGTTAACCTCGGCAAAAAGCACGGCCTATCGGCTGACGACTTGCGCGCCCTGCTCGCTAAGCCACTCGGCGGCGATCGCGGTGCGTTTGGTTCAGTAATGCTGCGCGATGAATCAGCGCACGTCAAAGTCAGCGACGCTGCGGCCAGCGCCATCATCAAAGCGCTCAGCGGTAGCAAACACCAAGGTGAAACCGTCAAGATCGAACGCGCCTAACCGCAACGTTTGAACTTGAACGACCGCCGCGTTGGAGTGTGAGCTCGACGCGGCGGTTTCATTTTCGGTTGTAAGCCCGCAACCGACGCGCATGCCTACCCGCGGCGTGCACGTGCGGTGGACAACCAAAAGCCGTCGAATTCGGTCCACCAAACTTCGACGGTAAACCACGTGCCGTCCAGGTGCAGCGGCGCAACCATTACTTGCTGGTCTTGCCACTGCAGCGCAACTTCACGAAACCCGATGTAGCGTTGCACCATCGGATCAAGCGCCTTGTAGATCGCTTCTTTGATCGAAAAGCGCAACGTTACAGCTCGGCCGCGCTCGAACGGCGCCAACCCAGACAACGCCGTCAATTCGGTGTCGGTTAAAATCCGTGATGCCACGTCGCCGCGCGGCGGCGCCGCGCGTTCAAGGTCGATCCCAACACGCCAACCGTCGACGGCGAGCGGCGCCACCATCCCAACCGCATGTGAGTCTTTGTGGCTCACCGAACCAGTTAAGCCGGCGGGCAACATCGGGGCACCTCGATGGTCCACCAACAAGGGTGGTAACGCGCGCTCAGCAGGAAGCACCTCGGCAGCCGCACGGCGTAAACACCAGCGACCAGCCAAAAACTGCCCGCGTCGAACCTCGGAGTAACCTGCGGCTAAGCGATGTTCGTCGGTATGCGCAGCAGTGAGCGTCGGCGCAGCACCAATTGCAGTCATGGCCAGCACGCCATGCGGCAACTGAACCGTGGCTCCGCGGCGCAGTTCATCCATGCGCGACCTGCGCTCCTAACGTACACATCGCAGCAACAAACCCCGGATACGAGGTCGCCACATTGTCGGCGTCATTGATGCGGCTTGCGCTCGGCGCACAGAGCGCAGCGACCGTGCCAGCCATGGCAATGCGATGATCGCCCACCGCGTCAACCTGGCCGCCATGTGGCAAGCGGCCACCCGTGCCATGCACAACAAAGCCGTCCGGCGTTTCTTCACATGCAACGCCAAAGGCGCGCAACATGTTGCAGGTTGCCGTGATGCGGTCGGATTCTTTGACGCGCAATTCATCGGCATCCTTAATTACCGTGGTACCGGTTGCGAGGGCTGCGGCGACTGCCAAGATCGGAATCTCGTCAATCGAGCGCACCACCAGTTCGCCTTCGATGGTGACACCGTGCAACTGCGCGGCTTTGCCACTCACCACAAGGTCCGCGATCGGCTCAGGTCCGGTATCGTCGAGGTTTTCGATCTCGATCGTCGCGCCCATCGCACGCAGCACATCGATGAAGCCGATCCGGGTTGCGTTGACAGTGACGTTGCTACAGCGTACTTCGTCGGTGCCGGTGCCACGCAACAATGCAGCGACCAGCAGGAATGCGGCCGATGACGGATCGCCAGGCACCACGATGCGGCCGCCGTGCATGCGGCGCGACCAACCAGCCGTGTGTAACGTGGTGGTAGGGCCGCGCGCACCAGCGCTCACCGAGGTGGTCAGCGGCACACCGAAATACCGCAACATGCGTTCCGAGTGGTCGCGACTAGGTCCGGGCTCGGTAATGCTCGCAACACCGTCGGTATACAGGCTGGCCAACACCAATGCCGTTTTGACTTGAGCCGATGCAATCGGCAATTGATGGGCAAGCGCGGACAGTCGGGTGGGCCCCGGCCCCACCGTTAGCGGCGGCACGATATCACCATCGCGGCCTTCGTCAGCGCCGGTAATGTGGGCCCCCATTTGTAGTAGCGGCGCGATCACGCGCTTCATGGGGCGTTTGCTCAACGACTCGTCGCCAAACAAGGTAGTGGCGAACGGTTGCCCGGCGAGGAGCCCGGTCAACAAGCGAATCGTCGTCCCCGAGTTGCCACAATCGATGGGCGCCGTCGGTGCGCACATGCGATCGAGCCCGGTGCCAACGATGCGGATGGCGCTGCCTTCACGCGTCACCGTAGCGCCTAACGCGGTGATCGCTTTGGCTGACCGACCATTGTCGGCGCCGTTGCCAAGACCGACGACAATCACGGGTTCATCGCACAACAACGAAAACAACAAGGCGCGATGCCCAATCGATTTATCACCAGGCATGACGATGCGGCCATGTAGAGCACCGGTAGCGGGTTCAACCAAAAACGCTGTCATGGCGCAACTCCTTGCGATGATTGTGGCACGGCAGCCCGTGGTTTGCCGAGCGCCGCAGACGCTCGTTGCACGACGCGGCGCAGACGGTTGGGCGGCACCACCACGACCACCCGCGACCATGCGCCCATCGGTTGCAGGGCTGCGTCCACCAAACTTGGCGCCAAGCCAAGTACGCCAAGCAGTGGCAGCCGCGCTGCATGCTTCACACGTTGCTGCATCGCGGGCGCGTCCTGCTTGGGGCATGCCACGATCAACACCGCATCGTCGACCACATCGCTCCACGCTGCGACATCGACGGGCAACCGCAGGTCGCGGGCAACGGCGGGCGCCAAATGGGCGGCAATTCGTAGCACCGCCCCCTGGCTACCGACCAACGTTGCTCGCTGCCGCGCGGTCGCCAACGCCGGCGATAATTGATTTTGCAGCGTTGGCTTGGCGCCGAGCAGCACTGCGCTGGCTGCCAAATTTTCCGGGCCAACCGCGACGATGCCAGGCGCCACGATGACCCCGGCTACGGTTTGTCCAGGCGCGGCTTGTAACAACGTGAGCGTTTGCGCATCGGCACCACCCACATGATAGCTGGCTAACACGATGGCATCGACGCCGCGCAACGAGGTAGGGATGCCAGGCGGCAAACTGGTTTGCGGCGCTAACGGTACATCGCTGTCGATCAGCTGCCGCGCGAGCTGGCCAAGCGCGGGATTGTTGCGCAGGCGCGCAACATCTAGCTCGACGATCAACTCGGCATCTGGCGGCACAAACGCAAGCAACCGCCCTGGCCCATCCGTCGGCAATGACAACAGCGCCGTGGTTATTGGCCGCGGCGCCGACGAGCCACACGCCCCAGCGGCCATGGTTGCTGCGAGCACGTATGCTGCAAGCAGCCGGCGCGGAGGCGCCGAACTACGCCAACACGCTTGCAAGCGTCTCGATAACTCGCGGCATATCGGCGCGCGCAGCGACCGAAACCCGCAGATGGTTAGGCAAGCCCCACGCTGCCATCGGCCGCACGATGACACCTTTGCGCAACAATTGGTTGTAGAAGTCGGTCGACGGCCGGCCACAATCGATCAACGCAAAGTTGCCCAACGAAGGCAGCACCTTGGCCGCGCCAAAATCAGCCGCACGTAGTTGCTCAATGCCTTGCCGCGCTAGAGCTGCGCTCGCTGCAATGTGTGCAGTATCTTCGAGCGCTGCAATCGCACCGACTTGTGCCAGCGTGCCGACATTGAATGTGCGGGTGACGCGCCCCAATAGTTCGGCCACCGCACGATTGGCAATCGCATAACCAACCCGCAGGCCAGCCAGGCCATAAATTTTGGAAAACGTGCGCAGCACCAAAACGCGCGGATCGGTACGCATTGCATCGACGCCGCTGGCGTGATCAATTTCGGGCCACGCATCGGCGTATTCCGCGTAGGCTTCGTCGACGACCAGCAGCGCACGCGCCGGCAATGCGTCAATGATGCGTTGCAGTTGCGCTTTGCTGATCACCGAACCCGTTGGGTTATTCGGCGTGCCGACGACAACCAACTTGGTGCGTGGGGTAAACGCTGCAATCAAGGCGTCCACATCACAGCTCAGTGCTGCGGTGGCAGGCGCTGCAACAAACGGCCGGCCAGCAACCTGCGCCGACAGCCGATAGCTCAAAAATCCGAACTTGTGGCTAACCACTTCGTCGGTGGGCTCACAGGTCGCAAGCACCAATTGGTACAGTAGCTCGTTGGAACCAGCGCCTAGCACCAGCTCATCAAGCTCACAATTCCATTTGGTAGCTAACGCGCGCCGCAGCGCAAAGCCGCCAGCGTCTGGGTACAGATGCAATGAAGGCAACGCCGCCGTAATCGCAGCTGCGGCACGCGGCGACGGACCTAGCGGGTTTTCGTTCGACGCAACTTTGAGCGCACCGGTAATACCGAGCTCGCGTTCCAGCTCTTCCACCGGTTTGCCCGGTTGGTACGCATCGAGGCCGCGGACATGGCTCGGTGCTAGTGCACTGGCCCACTCGGAATCTGCCGTTTTCGATAACAAAGTGGTCGAACCGTACCCAATTGTCATCGCACCGCCAACTAGCCATGTGGCCTATTTCTCCCGTCGAGCATCACTGCGGAATAACCACCTACGCGCAAGCGGTATACCAGCCACCCCGTGCCCTGCTATATACCCCCTATGCCTCGCGATTTTGTACCTAGCCGGGTTGACCGGTTTCGCCGGTTTGGCCGCACCCCGCTTTATGCGGCCGCAGCACTTGTGTTGCTGTTCATCCTGACCCACGCGCCTGCCGCTTGGGCCGATAGCGGTGGCGACGACTTTGCGAAGTACAAAGACCGTGGCTGGATTTGGATGTTCATCGGCTCGTTTGGGTTTGGCTTCATTACATCGCTGACGCCATGTGTCTACCCAATGATTCCGATCACGCTGGGCGTTTTCGGCGCACGAGGCAAAGACGTTTCGCGTGGCCGTGCGCTGGCGTTGGCGACTGCGTACGTGTTTGGCATGGGCCTGACATACGCCGTGCTCGGCGTTTCCGTCACCTTGTTGGTCGGCCCTAAGGGCTTTGGCACTTTGCTTGCGAATCCTTGGGTCGTGATTCCTGTTGTGTTGTTGTTTGCAGCGCTCGCGCTTTCCATGTTCGGGTTCTTCGAACTCAATCTGCCGTCGGGTCTACAGGCAAAACTCAACAGCGTCGGCGGTTCAGGCTTTGGCGGTGCATTCGCCATGGGCTTGGTCGGTGGCTTCATCGCAGCGCCATGCACGGGCCCGTTTTTGGGCGGGTTATTAGCGTTCGTCGCTAGCACCGGCAACGCGGTCGGCGGCGGTGCATTGTTGTTTGTCTACGCACTCGGCATGGGCGTCTTGTTTTGGGTGCTTGCCGCATTTGCTATGTCGCTGCCGAAAAGCGGCCGCTGGATGGATTGGGCCAAATCGATCGGCGGCATCATGCTGCTCATTGGCGCGATGTACTTTTTGAAACCATTGTTGCCATTCATGCGCACCTTCGCCGTTCCTGCAACGTGGTTCATCGCCATGTCGATCGGCATGATCGTCGTCGGCCTGGCGCTCGGTGCGATCCATTTGTCATTTCACGGCACAACCGTCGAAAAAATCCGCAAAGCGATCGCCATCCTCTTGGTCCTCGGCGGCATTTTCTCGGCGTGGGGTTGGTACTTGGCACCTAAGCGCCATCTGCCGTGGGTGCGTGGCGATGAAACCGCAGCGTTCACCCAAGCGCGCGCAGCGCACAAAGGTGTCATGGTCGACTTCTCGGCGACCTGGTGCGGCCCGTGTGAAGAATTGGAAAAAACCTTCGGTGACGATGCAGCATGGTCCGTGCTGACCGATAACTTCGTGCCCCTCAAGTTCGATGTTTCGGACGGCACCGACGCCGATATGGCCATGCGAAACAAGTATGGTGCAGCGACGCTGCCCGCCGTGGTGTTTCTTGATACCGATGGCAACGTCTTAGCGCGCGTCCGCACCGAAGTCGGGCCAAGCGAACTGGTTGAGATAATGGCACCCGCGATCGCGAAATTGCGTCAAAAATAGCTACTATCCAGCTGGTGCAGGGTGCGGCAATCAACATAGCCTTCGATGAGCCATTGGCTCGGCGGCTGGTTGCCAAGTTTACAACCCTGCCGTTTACCGATGAGTCGGTGTTGCGAGCTGATTTGGACTTGATGCCACTACATTTGGTGCTGATCTGCTCCGAATATGAAGAATGGACCCGCACCATCGTGCCGGTCGAGCAATTGCATGGCATCGCACGGGTCGCGGACTTGTTCGCGGTGTTAGCGCAAGCGCGTCTGCGTGATACGCCTGCGGAAGTCGTCGCGTGGAACGACGCCAAAACCCATACGGACTAGCCTCGCCCCTATTATGGCGTGGTAACCGGCACGCCATGGCGCGCTTCGAAGCGCTCGCGGTCGCGCGAATCGTACGCGCGAATCAGGGCTGCCACCAACGGATGGCGCACCACGTCAGCGTCGCTGAACCGCGCGATGCCAATGCCACGAATGCCATCGACCAGCTCCAAGGCGTCGCGCAAGCCACTGGTGGTGCCACGTGGCAAGTCGGTCTGCGACGGATCGCCGGTCACAATCGCTTTGGCCCCAAAGCCGAGGCGGGTCAGAAACATTTTCATTTGTTCTGGCGAGGTATTTTGCGCTTCGTCGAGCACGATGAACGCATCATTGAGTGTGCGACCGCGCATGAACGCCAGCGGCGCAACTTCGATGACACCGTCGGTGGTTAGCCGCGATACTTTTTCAGCATCGAGCATGTCGTGCAACGCGTCGTACAGCGGGCGCAGATATGGATCGACTTTTTCTTCCAACGTGCCCGGCAAAAAGCCCAAGCGTTCACCGGCTTCGACCGCAGGCCGTGTCAAAATGATCCGGCGCACTTGTTTGTCGAGCAACGCACGCACCGCCAACGCCATCGCCAGATACGTCTTGCCCGTCCCGGCCGGCCCGACGCCGAATACGATATCGTTGGTACGCACCATGTCGACGTAGGCTTTTTGCGCGAGGCCCTTGGGCGCAATCGGCCGCCCGGCCCGCGGCGTCAGAATCGTATCGCCAAAAATCTGCCCCAACGTCGCTGTGCTGTCGCCTTGCAGCACCTTGACCGCACGCACCACATCTTCGGAGCCAAACGGCTTGCCAGCTTGCGCAAAGCCATACAATTGCTCCAGCGCCGATTTCACCGTTGCAATCGTCGCGTCGTCGCCTTCGACGGTAATTTCGTTGCCGCGCAAAAACAGTTGGGCACCAGCGGTGCGTTCGATCAGCTTGAGGCGACCATTGTTGCTGCCACACAGGGCTTGCAACGCTTCAGGATCTGCAAATGTAAATTTCTCGCGGCGCATACTCATCCTTTATGTGGCGCATCCACCAGCGCCGCACCGCGCCGGCTTCACGGCCAGCGACGCTCGCACAGTAGCACGAACCACCGGCTGCGCAGCGTGCTAGTTTGCCGGCATGACTCCTACTGCTGGCCACACTTTGCCGCGTTTGGTTGAAATTATGGATCGCTTGCTCGCGCCCGATGGCTGCCCGTGGGATCGCGAACAAACGCTGACCTCGCTGCGCCCGTTTCTCGTCGAAGAAACCTACGAAGTACTCGAAGCGATCGATCTCGACAACGCGACGTTGCACTGTGAAGAGTTAGGCGATCTGCTGATGCAGATCGTCTTTCACGCCGCCATCGCGGCGCGCCGCGACAATGCGCAGCGCTTTGATATGGACATGGTGATTGCGGGCATTAGCGAAAAACTCGTGCGCCGACATCCGCACGTGTTCGCCGACACCACCGGGATCGACAATCCCGAGCAAGTATTGGCGCAATGGGAGCAAATCAAAGCCAAAGAAAAAGCCGACGCTGGCGCAAAACCGCGCGCACTCGACGGAGTACCCGTTGGCTTGCCAGCCTTGGCTCGCGCCCAAAAAATCAGCAGCCGAGCTGGCAAAGTAGGGTTTGATTGGCCCTCCTGGCACGGTTCGCTCGACAAGGTGCGCGAAGAAGTTGGCGAAGTGGCCGAAATCGCCGACGGCTCGGACGATGCAGCGAAACATCACGAGATCGGCGATCTCCTGTTTGCTGTGGTCAACACCGCACGCAAGCTAGGGGTCGATGCCGAACAGGCACTCCGAGATGCAACCACCCGATTTCAATCACGATTTTCTTATGTCGAAGACGCGTTAGCAGCCCAGGGCAAGTCGCCTAAACAGTCCAACCTCGAAGAAATGGACGCGCTTTGGAACCTCGCTAAACAAAATGCAACTCGCTGAATTCCTGTAAGAAATTGCGGCCGGTTCCTAGCCTTGACAAGGCTGCACTCGGTGCGTTACTCACCGCTTCCGCTTTCGATTGTTATTTGAGGAGATACGTCCGTGGCCAATATCAAATCTGCCCAAAAGCAGAACCGTAAGATGATTAAGAACCGCGCTCGCAACCGTGCTGCGATGAGCGCTCTACGTACTGCTGTGAAAAAAGCCCGCGCTGGTATCGACGGCAAATCCGAAAATGCCGCTGCGTTGCTCAAAAACGCGATTTCGATCGTGGACAAAGCAGTGACCAAAGGCATCGTGAAGCGCAACACCGCTTCGCGCTACGTTTCGCGCTTGGCAACCCGCAAGCCTTAAGCTGCGGTCAACTGCGTTAGCCGCTGCCCACTGAAATGCGCACGCATTAGGTGGCAGTTTTGGCTCCGCCAACTCGTTAATTTTACACATGCGACTCTATTGGTAAGGCAACTTACCAATATTTTCGTTTCGGACGGCGGCATATGCCTTGCTCTAGTGGCAGGGCATGAAGCTGACATTATTTTCGCACCTCTCGTTAGGTTCG
>JAKQOD010000099.1 GCA_029565465.1 Deltaproteobacteria bacterium | reverse complement strand
CCAACGGCCAACGGCCAACGGCCAACGGCCAACGGCCAACGGCCAACGGCCAACGGCCAACGGCCAACGGCCAACGGCCAACGGCCAACGGCCAACGGCCAACGGCCAACGGCCAACGTTGCGAGCCGCGCTCGCGTCCACACGAAACTCCATGCTTAAGCCATTCGCAGATTCACGCTGCGATCTGCAACCCGCGTGTGAAACATTTTTGTCGCATGCACACGATTTACGACAAGCAAATCAGCATTTCTCCGACGAGATTACAGCCCTACTGTAATTTTGTCGAAATCATAGAATCGCACGTTCAACAGCGGTCGCAGTGATGCATGAAGTTTACACCTGCGACAGCTCAATCCTCCAACTCACCGGCCCAGTACAAATAATCGCGCCACGCGGCAGGCACGGATTTGAGGGAGACGCGGATGGCAACGGCGGGCATCCAGTTGGGTTGGGTTGGTGGTGCCAAGAGGGTCATGCCGGCTTCGCGCGGCGTGCGGCCGCCTTTTTTGCGATTGCACAAATAGCAACATGTCACGATGTTGGTCCACGAAGTGCCACCGCCTTGCGAGCGCGGTACGACGTGGTCGTAGGTGAGTTCGGCGACGCTGGTTTTGCGGCCACAATATTGGCAGCGATAACCATCGCGGGCGTAGATGTTCACACGCGAAAATTTCACGGGTTTGTGTTGCCGCCGAAACGCTCGCACCAAGCGCACGACGGCGGGCACCCGCAGGGTCATGCTGACCGAGCGCACTTCGGTGTCGTATTCTTGCACCACCTCGGCTTTGCCCAAAAACAGCAAGCCGATGGCGCGCTGCCAAGCGATGACTTTGATCGGTTCGTAACTCTGTGAAACGAGTAGCGTCGATTCCATCACGCCTCCACACGCCGAGCATAGCACGCAGCCTTTGCGCGGGCCCGCGACAACTTGTGCAGCAATTGGAATTGAAAACTATTTTCATTAATGCTACGCCACGCAGGTGAAAACGCTTGCGCAGATCAGCCCCGGAAAGACCGCTACGGTGGTTGGCGTGGCTGGGCCGCGAGCATTTCGGCGCCGCTTGATGGAAATGGGACTTACGCCACAAACTGACGTGCGAATTGTGCGAATTGCCCCACTTGGCGACCCGATTCAGATCGAAGTGCGCAACGGCCAGTGGTCGTTGCGGCGCGATGAAGCAGCTCAGATTGAAGTAGCGCCATGAGTCGCACGGCGCCGCTTATCGTTTTGGCAGGCAATCCCAACGTTGGCAAAACCACGTTGTTCAATGCACTCACGGGGTCGAGCGCCAAAGCCACCAACTACCCTGGCGTGACTGTCGATGTGCGCGCTGGCGAGCTAGCGTTTGATGCAACCACACATGCAACTGTGGTCGATCTGCCGGGCACCTACAGCTTGGTCGCGCGTTCACCTGAAGAACAAATCGCGATCGCCAAGGTCGCCGGTGTCGGCGGTGAAGCAGTGCCGGACTTGGTGGTGGTGTGCGTCGACGCCTCGCAACCAGCTCGATCGTTGTACTTGTTGTTGCAGTGCCAAGAGCTCGGCGTGCGCTGCATGGTTGCACTCACCATGGCCGACGAAGCCAAAGCCGCAACGCCTGCGCCAGCCAAGCTTGCAGCGTTGCTCGGCTGTGCCGTGGTGCAGACCAATGCGCCAAACAAACAAGGGCTCACGGAACTGCGTGATGCGATGCGCCAAGCGTTGCAAAGCGAGGTGCCAGCACCGTTGTGGCGGTGGCAGCCGTCGAGCGAGTTGCAAGCGCGTATCGCTAGCGTGGTGGCTGCGGTCGATCAAGATTCAAACCACACATGGCCACACAACGACGCTGTCGCCATGTGGGCGCTGCTTTGCTGCGATCACGACGACGAGCTAGTTGGCGTGCCACCAGCCGTGCGCGCGGCCGCAATGCAGAGCCCGCTGCCACAAAATCTCGACGACGAACCGACGCTGGCGCGCTGGCAGTGGTTGGATCGAGAAATCCCTGCGCTGATCAAAGCGGTGCCGGACCGCACCAACACCGAGCGAATCGACGGAGTGTTGCTCCATCGTTGGTACGGCTTCCTGGTGTTCGCTGGTGTGATGACGCTGCTGTTCTTGTCGCTGTTTACGTTTGCTGCGCCAATGATGGACGGCATCGAAAGCCTCGTCGGCATGGCCGGCGACCAAGTCGGACAAATCCTTGGGCCGGGCCTGTTACGCGATTTTGTCGTCGACGGTGTGATCGGCGGCGTTGGCACCGTGCTGGTGTTCTTGCCGCAAATCTTGCTGCTGTTTTTATTTTTGGGCCTGCTCGAAGACCTCGGCTATCTCGCACGCGTGGCGTATCTCATGGACCGCGTGATGCGTGCGATGAACCTGCACGGCCGCGCTTTCGTGCCGATGCTGTCGGGCTTCGCATGCGCAGTGCCAGCGATTATGGCAACGCGCACACTAGAGCGTCGTCGCGATCGTTTATTGACGATGATGGTGATTCCGCTGATGTCGTGCTCGGCACGCTTGCCGGTGTACACGTTGGTGATCACCGCCATGATGCCAGGCGCGCGCCTCACGCAAGGCCTGCTCATGGTTGGGCTGTATGCGTTCTCTGTGGTTGCAGCACTCGTGGCAGCGTGGGTCATGTCGTTGACCGTAAAGCCACTGAAATCAAAACGGTTGCCATTCTTCGTCGAGCTACCGCCGTATCGCATGCCGCGTTGGGGCGGCGTGTTGCGTGGCATGTGGTCACGCGCTGCGTCGTTTTTGCGTGAAGCCGGCACGGTGATTTTGGCTTGCTCGATTGCGTTGTGGGCCCTGCTCTACTTCCCACGTGAGTTGCCAGCCGGTGCGCGCGATTACGATGCGTTGATTGCCAAAGCGACCGACGACGCGACCAAAAGTGCCTTGGAAAACGAACGCTCGACTGCACGTTTGCGCAACAGTTACGGTGGCCGCATGGGCCAAGCGATCGAACCTGCGATTGCGCCGCTGGGCTTCGATTGGCGCATCGGCGTTGGCATCATTGGCTCGTTTGCAGCGCGTGAAGTGTTTGTTGCAACCATGGGCATCACCGTCGGAGTCGACCGCAATCTCGACGAAGATGCGCAACGCGAGTCGCTGCGCCAAACCTTGCACGACGCCAAAAACACCACGGGCGGCAAAGCCTATACGCCGCTGGTTGGCATGTCGCTGCTGTTATTTTTCGCGTTGGCTTGCCAATGCATGAGCACGCTTGCCGTGGTGAAACGCGAATCACAAAGCTGGCGCTGGCCAATTTTTTTGCTCGCCTACATGACGGGCCTGGCGTATCTGGTCAGCTTGGCCGTGTATCAGTTTGGTAAACTGCTCGGCTTTGGCTAGGCCAAGTGCTTGCATCCGCCATCCTTTGCGTCGACGCTAGTCGCGAGGGGTGAATCAATGAAACTTGTTACCATTATTTCATGCGTTGCGCTGACCAGCGCGCTCAGTTACCAAACCGCGCAGGCCGATGCGCTTAGCGATGCCATGCTCGATGCCACGGGCCAACCGTACACCAAAGAGATCATCGAAAAGCTGGTCGTCATCAAAGCGGGCGCCAAGTGCCTGGCAAAACTCGGGGATAAAGACGGTGGCGCACGGCACAGTGGTTCGTTCATTACCCGCGATATCGAAAAATACGCGAAACGCGTTACTGGCGAATCGTGGGATGACATCGAAAGCCAAGACAAAACCAAAAACGCAGCGATGGTGGCTGAGAAGATCGCCGCGTTTCGCAGCAAGTTTTCGTACACCATCGATATCGAAGGTGATGATTGTGACAACGGCTCCAGCGCGCTGTGGCTCAGCTACTGGTTCGCCACCAGCCGAGCGATCAATCAATACCCGATCGACGTGCCCAAGCTGAACATCACGATCAAGGTACGCAAAGCTGCGCGCGCGGTTACGTATACGATGTCGCCCGACGGCACGACGGTGGAATACACCGCGCCACGCGACATCGAGCCCAAAAACTGGGCCGAGTTAATGGAGCGGCCGTTCCGGCAACGGGCGTCGGGATTTGCTGACGATTACGTATTTGCGCTGTCGACGTCGTCTGACTTCGTCGCTGCCACCGTGCTCGATAAACTGGTTACCTTAAAAGTGGGTCCGGCGTGCCGAGCTAAATTGCCTGATCCAAATGCTGGCGCGGTGCACGCTGCATCGTTTTTCACTCGCGATATCGCCGACTACGCCAAGGGTGTCACCGGCGATGATTGGACTGCAATCTCAAACCAAAGCTCAGGCACGCGTGAATCAAACCGAGCCATGGTGACCGAGATGGTGGCAGCGTTTCGCAAACGCTTTGCACTCACGATTACCGTCGACGGCCCTGATTGTGATGCAACGATGAATGCGCTTTGGTTGCGCTACACCACCACGATTGTGACGGCACTGCGCGACCGCCCACCGACGGCGAAAGCAGTGATGCTTGATCTTAAAGTGACCAAAGGTGCCAAGGACATCAAAGTCACAGCAAGCAAAGACGGCGGCAAGATTTCGATCGTTGCGCCGTTGACGGTCGAACCTGCCGCGTGGACCGACAAGCTGCAAAAGCCGTTCGAAAAATTTCCGCGCAAGTAAGCAGGAACCGGCAATTGATGAGCCAAGAAAAAGTGCGCGAGTAACGCGCGGTGGGTTGAATGCGGGCGACTTGTCGGCGGCAGAAGGGACGGGAACGTCCCTTGGTTATGCAGCAGCAGCGCGTTGCGGCCGCGATGCGCGAAATACGCTAAGCGAAGCTGCGATGCCGAGCACGACGCTCGCAAAAAACACAGGCACACCAATGCCAAGCGACATTTGCGCTAGCTTGGGAACCTGGGTGATGAACATCGTGGCGGGCACGACCGCAGTAATCACGGCAACCAGCATCATTTTGCCAAGCAGCACCGGTACACGTTTGGCCGCGATGCCGGCGGCGCACATAACGGCGACCATAGTTGCGATGAGCCCAGCACCATACGTGATGTAGCCCGTGCGGATCCAAAACGAAGCGCCGGTCAGCAGCGTAAGGCGGCTAACTTTGCAATCGTTTTCAAAACAGCTGCGAAATTCGATTGGCCCAATCTGGGCGGGCCCAACGTGCCACCACGCAAGTGCCCGCACCGCGATGGCAAAGCCACAAGCAGCAAGTAACAACATCACCAACGTGCCCCAGCGAGCACGCACTGAAAATCCAACAATTTTTGAGGCCGACATCGAAGCGCGCACATACTGCGCTGCGACGACATCAGACGCAACAGGTATGTAGGTGCTGGTGCCCTAAGAGCCTCCAAGATTTGACCTGATCAGTTTTTTTGCCTTTCCGCGGGTTGACGTGCTAGTTGGCTTGGCCGAACACTCGTACCCGCCTATGTCGAACCCCACCAAGCCCCCCAAATTGCTCGCCTGCGCGGTTATTGCTGCTGCAGCGACGGCAACGGTGCGTCCAGTGGCGGCAGCGGAGTCGGTAGCGCCAGCAGCTGATGCAGACCCGCAGCAACTGCATCAGTTGTGGGATCGGCTCTCGGGCTGGTCGATGAACTGGTCGATGCCAGATTTTGCCGGCGGCGATTCGCTGCAAGGGCTGCTCGACCGCGTGGTGCGTGCACAGATCGCCGTGCGCGACTCGCTGCGCAGTGCCGAAGCTCAGCTGGTTGCACTTTCAACGGGCTTTGCCCACGGCAACATCAGCGACGAATTGCGTTGGACCTCGATCGACTTGTCGGTATTGACGGCAGATCCAGTGCCTGGCCGCCAAAGCTCGGGTTTTGGTTGGCGCAGCGACCCAATCAACCACAACCCAAAATTTCATCGTGGTACCGACGTGCGTGCGCCTCACGGCACGCCGATCGATGCTGCCGGCAATGGCGTTGTGATTTTTGCAGGCAAACAAAGTGGTTATGGCAACGTGGTTTATATCGATCACGGCGGTGGCTTGATTACCCGTTACGGCCACATGCAAAAGATCTTGGCGCAAAAAGACCAAGTGGTCGCAGCTGGCCAACAAATCGGCAAAGTCGGGGCAACGGGCCGCGCAACCGGTCCTCATTTGCACTTCGAAGTTCGGCTCGACGGCCGCGCAGTGAATCCAATCGCAGCAATGGAAATTGCGGAGATGAAACGCAACGGCGACGCACACGCAACGTTGGCGATGATGGCGTTGTCGCCGGAGCGGCAAGACGCTGCCTTTTCAGCAATCGATCCACCACGCAGTGGCAAGCATAGCAAAGCCAAAGGCTCACGGCCTGAACGCACGGGTCGCGGCAAACGGGTTAAGCGCCTGTCGTAACGCTTCGTCGCGCTGCGCTAATCAATGCGTTTACCGTCGGCGCTCCAACGGTAAAACCCTTCGCCGGACTTTTTGCCAAGTTTGCCAGCTTCCACTTTGGCGCGGAGTACGCGCGGCGGCGTGAAGTTTGGACCGATGGCTTCGGTGAGATAGTCGGCAATGCCGAGGCGCACATCGAGCCCAACAAGGTCGGTGAGTTCGAGCGGGCCCATCGGGTGGCCGTAGCCCAGCTTCATTGCGGTGTCGATGTCAGCCGCCGAAGCCACGCCTTGTTCGAACATGCGCATCGCTTCGAGGCCAATGACCAAGCCCAAGCGGCTCGAAGCAAAACCTGGTGCGTCAGCGACGGTAATCGGGGTTTTGCCAAACCGCTCGGTTAAGCCAACGGCGCATGCCACCGCCGACGGATCCGAATCTGGATGCTTCACAACTTCGACCAGCTTCATCACATGCACCGGGTTGAAAAAGTGCATGCCGACCAAACGCGAAGGATCGCGCAGGGCGCTGGCAATTTCCGCCACTGGCAGCGACGAGGTGTTGGTCGCCATCAACGCGTGCTCGGGTGCATCACGATCAGCATCGGCAAAGGTCGAGCGTTTCCAGTCGAGCCGCTCGGGAATCGCTTCGATCACACAGTCGGTATCGGCACACGCTTCGGTGAAACTCTCGACCGCGCGGATGCGTGCTTTGGCTGCACTTGCAACGTCGGCAGCCAGCTTGCCAAGCTCAACGCCTTTGTCGAGATTCTTGCCAATTTTGCCAACGCCAGCGGCGGCCCCGCCTGCCAACGCGTCGAACAACCGCACTGAAATGCCAGCCAGCGCAGCCACATGCGCAATGCCATGCCCCATGGTGCCAGCGCCAATCACGGTCATCGTTTGAATTTTATCCGCTGCAAATCTAGCCATGCGCGCACCATACATTCGGCCGGTCGAGCCTGCAATCGCAGCACGGAGTTCGCCGCACACTGTAGTGGCCACCGGCTCTGCCCGTCGCTGCGCCTGCGTGCTAGGCTGCGGCCATGGCAATGCCCGTGGTCGACGCTGACCTGCTCGCCAAAGAGTTGTACAGCCTGCTTGGTCCTAAGCGCGTCTCGATTGGCGATACCGATCGCGATACCTACGCACGCGATATGTGGCCACGCATGTTGTTGGCTCGCCGTGCTGGCCAACCAGAAAAACACCGGCCAACGGCCATCGTTTGGCCCGAAGACGTTAGCGAAGTAGTGGCGATCGTAAAGCTTGCGCTGCGCTTACGCGTGCCGATTATTCCGTACGGTGGCGGCAGTGGCGTGTGTGGCGGTGTGGTGCCGCTTTACGGTGGCATCACCATCGACACCAAACGCATGCAAGCGTTGCGTTCGGTGCACAACGACGAATTGATCTGCGATGTTGAAGCCGGCCTCGGTGGCGAGCGGTTCGAACGCGAACTTGCGCGGCGCGGCTTTACGTTTGGCCATTTTCCGTCGTCGATCTATTGTTCCACCGTCGGTGGCTGGCTTGCCACCCGCGCAGCCGGCCAGTTGTCGACGAAATACGGCAAAGTGGAAGATCGGGTCGCAGGCCTCACCGTGGTCACGGGCCGCGGCGAAGTCATCGAAACCGACGGTCCGAATCGCGCGTTACGCGGCCCGAACTGGACCCAACTCATCGTTGGCAGCGAAGGCACGCTCGGCATTATTACGTCGGCACGTTTGCGGGTAGCGCCAGCCCCGCAGATTACGATCTATCGCGGCTATGAAGTCGACAATGTGAATGATGGCATTGCAGCGATTCGACGCGTGTTGCAACGCGGGCTGCGCCCGGCGGTGATTCGCTTGTACGACGAGCTCGATACGTTGATTAACTCGTTTTCACACAAGACCGAAGACGACAATGTTCGCGAAGACCAACGCGTGCACGAGCTGCATCGGCATGCGCCGCAGCCAACCCGCGCAACTGGTGCCTTACCAACCTGGCCAACCCCACCACCGGCGCCCGACGGTGTGTTGGACCGCTTGCGGTTGTTTGCAAAAAATCGAGTTGGCAATTTGCGCAAAGACGCCATGCTCAGTGGCCTTGGCCATGCCGCCACTTTCAACCGTTTGGCCGACGCCGTGTCGAGCAAAGTTACCAAACGCGGTTGTCGCTTGATCATTGGGCTCGAAGGTTCGCGCATTCGGACCGAAGTTGAAGCAGCGCTGACGTTCGCGGAGCTGGAAGCCGCTGGCGCGCGTGACATGGGTGAACAACCTGGGCTGTCGTGGCTATCGCATCGCTACGCCGTGTCGTATCGCATGTCGCCGATGTTCCGCGATGGCGCGTTCGTCGACACCATGGAAGTTGCGTCGCGTTGGGACAATTTGCCTGAACTCTACCAAGCTGTGCGCACCGCGATCAGCCGCCATGCCGTGGTGATGGCGCATTTTTCGCACGCGTACGCCGACGGCTGTTCGATCTATTTCACCTTTGCAGCGACGGCGCCGGCCGACAATCTGCCGGCCGCCGAGCGATTGTACGACGCGATTTGGCAAGATGGCTTGGCGGCTGCAACCCGCGTCGGCGGCACCATTTCGCATCACCACGGCGTCGGTTTGCTCAAAGCCGCACACATGGCCAACGAACATCGCGAAGCGATGGCGATCTATCGCGCCACCAAAGCCAGCCTCGATCCGGCAGGCATCATGAACCCCGGCAAGATGGGGCTTGAAGCGCACATCGCAGATGCATCGATACCCGTGCGCAGCCAAACGCCAACCGATGCACCGGCGCGTTTCCCGCTCGACGAGGCCAAGCCATGAGCGAAAAACTTTACGCCCAACTCATTGCCACCGTCGGCGCAGATTTCGTGTCGCCGATCGCGGATACCTCTGGCAATTTCGCAGCTGCGCTCGCCAGCGATTTTTATCGGGTAGTGCCGCGCACGCCAGCCGAAGTTGCCGAAGTGATGACGCTGTGCGCGCGCCATCGCGTGCCTGTGCATCCTGAAGGCTCCGGGCGGCGCCCTTCCCCGCACAGCCGTGATCGCGATCGCGTATTCGTCAGCACGCGCCGCCTCGATCAGATCGTACAACTCGACGAAACGTCGCTGTTGGTGCATGCACAAGCTGGCGTTACGGGCACGCGCTTGCAGGAGATCTTAGCGCCACGGCATCTCACCCTCGGTGATTATCCGCCGGCCGTCTTGGCCCCGTCGTTGGGTGGCATCATTGCAGTGCGCACGCCTGGCAAATCATCAGCGCGCCATGGCTTTTTCGAAGACGCCGTCGTTGGGGTTTCGGCCGTGCTTGCCGACGGGCGCACGGTTCATACTCGCGTTGCACCGCGGCGCGCCACTGGCCCCGATCTGCTGCGCGCGCTGTGTGGCAGCGAAGGCACGATTGGGTTTATTACATCAGCCGTCGTGCGCATTCACCGGCAACCCGAAGCGCGGTTTGCCTCGGCCTACGTCGTGCCCAGCATCGAAGCCGCCATCGCAGCTGTTTATTTAGCGCTGCGCGAAGAAGCCGCCCCCTCGGGCATTCGCATTTACGATCTTGCCGAGACGGCAGCCCACTTCCGCGGCATGCCGATCGTTGACCAAGTCGCGGGCAAAAGCAAAAACGGCGCCCTCATGGTGGTTGGCACCGCTGGGCCGACTGACCTAGCAGCGTGTGATCGCGATCTGGTCGCCAGTGCCGTTAGCGCGGAAGGTGGCGAAACCGCCGACGACGATGCCGCCACGTTGTGGTGGCGGCGGTTGCACCATGGCGAATCCACGCCAGCTGCACCACCAACGTTTCAAGCGATGGCAACGCCGCGCAAACTGGCAGCGACGTATCATGCTGTGCTCAACGCTGCGAGTGCGGCTGGCGGAGCCGCGCGCGCCCATATCTCGCGCTTTGATGCCGATGGCGCCGTCGCGTTTTTCTCGGTCGAACGCGAAGGCAAACCTTTGCCAGCCGATGCCACCGCGCCACACGATGTTGCCTTGATCGAATTGTGCAAACGCGCCGCCACCGACGCTGGTGGCTGGCTGCCTGGTTCACGCGCAGCCCGGCTCGACCCGTACTTTGCAGCGTTGCGAGCCAATCTCGATCCGCTTGGCATCATGAATCCTGGCGCATTGCCGGAATGACCGCTTAGCGAAACTCGTGCAGTTCGAGTGCACCACGCCCATCGTGCGCTTCGAGCCGACCCAGCAAAATGCCAGGTTTCGACAACGCTGCGCCAGCGCGCGCCATGTGCCAGCCAAGCCAATCATTCGCGGTATCACCATCGATTTGAGCTAACACGCGCAAGCTGCGCGCTGAGCGCACTTCGATCCGGCCCATGCGCGGCTTTTCGGCCGTGCCGTACCATGGTGCGCCAACCGCGAAATCGCGTGCCCCATCACCGTCGAGATCGTCGAGGGTTGCTAACGCGCGGCCATACAATTCGCCAGGATGTTGCTGGCTGAGCCGATGCAACACGTTGCCGGTTTTGCCCGACACGATCGCAACTTCACCGAGGCCGGACGCATCGCTTGCGCCTGGCACGCCAACCGCGACATCAGCCGTGCCGTCGCCATCAACGTCGTCGAGCGCCGTCAACATTTCACCAAAGCGGCCGTGGGGCCGGGCACCACGAATATTGTGCAGCACGTTGCCACGCGATGAGATCAAAAACACAGCGCCACCTTGCCCCGCGTTGGGTGCACCGACCGCAACGTCAGACAAGCCATCACCGTCGAGGTCGGCTATCGAAACCACGTACCAGCCAAACGCATCATCGTGTTCGTGATTATCAATACGCCGAATCACGTGGCCATCACGACCACTCAGCAAGTACACGTGCCCGCCTTGCGCATCCGATGGCGAACCGGCCCAAATATCGCCCACGCCGTCGCCGTCTTGATCACCAGCGCGATCAAGTTGCCAACCAAGGCCGGCATATTCGCCTTTGGTCCGCCACAACAATTGCCCCGCCGCCGTGCGCGCTTCGACGATGCCGCCCAATTTTCCGTCGACGATTGCGTTGGGCGCGGAGATCACCAAATCCGCTGTGGCATCGCCGTTGAGGTCCGGCACCGCGGTGACGTCTTGGCCATACAATCCGTTGGGCCACTCACCTTCCCACCGACGAGGCGTTGGCTTAGTGAACACCACCGCATAGCCCTTGCCGATGTAACGGGCGCCGCCGACGATGTCGGCTACGCCATCACCGTCGAAATCGGCTGGCTCGGCGAAGCGAAAGCCAAGTTCACCGCGTACCACATCGCCAACCTCACGCGACATCAGACAGCTGTGCGCGCCGCTGGGCGTGGCGCATGGTCTGCTATTGCTATTGCTACATGCGCAAACCGCAGCAATTGCTACGGTGCGGTACAACATGGAATCGCGCGCGGCGTAGCGCAAACAATGCCACTGGCCGGATTTGGATTGCCGGTTGCCACTGGCGAAACCGTGCCAGCCGCTGCGTCCAACGTCGTTGCTTTACCGACGTAACCAATGTGCGCGGTTGCATAGGTCCAGGTCTTGGTTCCAAAATTTGGGAAGTCATTGCATTGCAAGTTGCCTGCAGCGGTAGCGTCGTTGACCCACCAGTCGGTGATCGTGCCGCCAGCGTAATCCTTCGCGTTGATCAATTCGCCTGCGGCTTGTGCAGCCGTCAATTGAGCGTAGGTACAAACCTGCGTTACCGAGCCCGTGCCGCGCACGCGCAGGTTGCATTCATTGGTTGCACCTTCGACACCAACCACGCCAGCGTACGTCCAGAAGCCCGTCGTGTTCGGCAAGCTGCCGCGATAGATTGCCGTCGACAAGCAGCGGCCACCGAGGCAGGATTGCGACGCTGGGCACGTGGTGCCTGCGTTGGCGCCCATGCAATCGCCAGTAGCGCCACAATGATTGCGGTCGGTTTGTGGGTCAACACAGGTGCCGCCACACGTTACTTGCGTTGCGGTGCAACCACAGGTGCCAGCTTCACAGGTTTGGCTCGCCGGGCAAACCGTGGTGCAGTTACCGCAATGGTTTTCGTCGGAGTTGGTATCAAGACAAACGCCGCTGCACGATTGTTCGTTGCTAGCCGCGCAGCTCGGTGCGCAAACCCCGCTGTAGCACGACATGCCGTCGCCGCAGGTGGTGCCACAGGCGCCGCAGTTGTCAGGATCGGATTGCAAATTGGCGCAAACACCGTTGCACGTAGCCTCGGAAGCTAAGCATGAACTAGCGTGGCAATATAGACTATTGCCACCGCCACCGTCGGGACACGTTTCGCATCCTGAAAATGACAACGCTGCGCCGAGTGCGCCCAACCCCAGGACGCTGTACAGAAGTAGTGTTTTGGCCATCGCGACCTACATTACTCCAGCTCACGCACTTTCTGCTAGGGGATTTGCACACCTGGTGGCCGTCGCAACGACAGCAAAAACAGACGCAGCGCGTTGCGGTCATCGAGCGAAAGATCGTCCCAATTGTCATGCGCCAACCCGGCTTCACCGTTGTGCCGCGCAATTGCTGCGTCGACGGTCGCAGCACTGCCATCGTGGAAGTACGGAGCAGAATCGGCAAGGCCCCACAACGGTCGGGTTAGGTACAAACGCGGCGCAATGCCGCCCTGCACATGCTTCGATTCGACCCCGGCGCCTAGGTCATGCCGCTTAAGATCACTATAGAGATCAACGTAATACACACCATCAACAGTTCGTACGAGCTGGGGTGATTCGGTGTCTCGGGAGAGGTCCAACCGCGGTCCACGAACGCTACCCGCACTGAGCGTGAGCATCGGTGACCGCAACGGTAACCGTGGCTGGTGGCAGCTGCTGCAGCCCACGGTTTCGAACAACCTACGACCGCGTACGTAGGCATCAGCGAGGACTGTGGTCTGGCCGGACGCATCGAGCGGAGCGATCGTGGTGGGGGCAGCCAACCCTGCTACATAGACCGACAAGGCGATCACCTGGCCGTTCGTCAACTCGGCCTTTTCGGTTGATTCAATGTCAAGCGGCTGCCGCCCGGCGGCATCGGGTGCAAGCAGCGACGCGGGCAGCACACCGAAGTGCAGCATGGTCGCTTCCGCAATGAACTCAGGAATGGTGGCAGCCGTACCCTTCCAACCAAACGGCCGCACCACCAAGTCGGGGTCGATGCCTTCGAGCTTTGACCGCAACATGCGGCCCTGCGCCGTAATCGTCACGGTACCAAACGCGACGCCTTTGGCTTGCAATGCAACGTCGACCGCTTGGCCGGAGCTGCGTGCGCGCGCAACTGCGTGTTCACGCTGCGCTGCTAACTCTGCCGACATTTCGCTTGCCAACGCTTGCACCAAGCCAGCGCCGGCCAGTGATGGAGGATTGCGCGCATCGGCACTGCTGATTCGATCGTGATCGCCAAGCAAATACGAATCGTCGACGATGCTGCCTGCACCAGCCGGTCCACCGCGCCAATGACATGAGGTGCAACTCGTGGTTTCAGGACCGCCACGCCGGCCACGTTGCACCCGATGCCGCACCGCGCTCGCGCCTTCGGCGGGGGTGAACGCATGCTCAAATATGAGCCGCCCGGTTTCATAGAGATCCACTGCACACACTTCATTGCGCGCAAGCCGTTTATCGTCGGCCGTTGCGGCAGCGGCGCGCAAGGTAAACCCAGGTGCCAGTGCTTCCTGTAACCGCAATTCGTGGCGCATCGCCGCGCGCCGGTAGCTTTCAGTGGTGGCGTCAAGCGACAACCCCATGACTGGATAACTGCCGCAGCGTTGCTCGACGCGATGTTGTTGGCACCCGGCGGCCAGCGCCGCAACGCTCATCGTGGCTAGTGCGGCGCGCAGCCTCATGGCACCACCGGGTGTGGCGTGCGTGCCAATGACAAAAGATATACCAACAATGCTTGTTGGTGCGCAGCTGGTGCCTGCTCGAATCCAAGCCGCGCCGCATCGGCTTCGCCCCCGTGGGCAACAATGGCATCACGCACGGTAGCTGCGCGACCGTCGTGCAGATACGGCGCGCTATCGGCAAGCCCCCACAGCGGGCGGGTCAGCCAAACATCATTCGCAATCGCGCCGCCTTCGGCAGGTTGCGCCATCGCTGCAGCTAAACCGGGCCCCATGTGATGCCGTTTCAAATCAGAAAACAACTCGACGGCGAAGCCACCCGGAATCGCGGTTGGCTTGGGCTGTAGGCCGTCGTGCGCGACATCAATGTGCACCGGCGAGCCCGCAACTTTCATCTCGGGCGCCGTGACAAAGTGGGCATCGTTGAGTTGCAAGCTTGGGCGATGACAGCTGCTACAGCCGATGCTACTGAACAGGTCACGCCCAACGCTCCACATTGGTAAAAAGATGGGCTGTTGCGGCAAGCGGGTCACCGGCACTTCGAGTTGCGCGAGATAAGCAACCATCGTAGTCACCATGCCATCGTCGGCTTCGGTGCTCACGCCATCGTTGTCGACATCGGTCCACAACACATTGCCGTAGGCCGTGGGCGCCAAGATGCCTTGGCTGATCCATTCTTGCTCGACGGTGGCAACCATACCTAAGTGCAAGCGAAATGCTTCGCGCACCATGCCTCGCAAATTCGCTTGGTGGCCCTTCCAGCCAAACGGCCGCACGACTAAATCGTTAGCCACGCCAACTACCTTGGTCGTATCGACGCTGCCGTTTGGTGCTACCGCCAGTTCGCCAAAGGCAACGCCTTTGCTGGTCAGCATAATCGTGACCGGCATGCCAGCGGCACGCGCTTGCTCAATGCCCGTAGCCCGCGCCGCTTGCAGCTCGGCGGTCATCTCGATTGCCAAACGTTGCACCGGCCCGACGCCAAGCAACGCTGGCGCACTGCGAAGATCGCCACTGCTGGTGCGATCGCCATCACCTCGTTGCATGACGTTTTGGGTTAACGAACCAGCGCCGTCGTCGCCGCCAACGCTGTGGCAATCGGCGCAAGCCATCGCTTCGGGGCCGCCAAATTCGCCGTTCGCAACCCGCCGGAGGTTCGGCGTTGGGCGGTTGCCTGCAGCAGGAAAATCGCGCAGCCCATTGCCGAGTCCGTTTTCCGGACGAAACTGGTAGGCAAACTGGTCATCCCCGGCGCGAAACAAATCGGCCGGGCTCGGTTTTAGCCGATCGATCGTTTGCTGGTAGTACGCGATGTGTTCACGCAGCTCGCCTGGGTCATGCGCGTCGAGATTACGATCAAACACCGTGCGATGATGTTTCGCCAACGCGTCAGCGAGCGCAGCTTGTTGCTCCGCTAGCGGCGGCAGCACCACGGGCAACTGTAATGCAGGCAGGCGCGCGGCCGGTTCGTTGCGGCAGCCCAACAAGGCAAGCGCTGCAACTAGCCACTTCATTCGTCAAGAATGACAAATTCAACCCGGCGATTACGGTCAGAATCACTGCCGCTCACCAACGGGCGGGACTTACCATACCCTTCGGTTTCGAGCAGCGCCGGATCAACTTCGGAGTTTTGCACCAGCCATTGCGCAACCGCACGAGCGCGGCGTTTGGACAGATCCAAGTTGTACGCATCAGTGCCAACATCGTCGGTGTGACCTTCAATGCGAATGCGTTTGCCGTTGAGGCCTTTGATCAGCTTGGCAACGACGTCCAATACTTCGCGGCTCCGTTCTTCAATTGTTGCGCTGTTGGTTTCGAAATACACCTGTTGGAAGATTTCGATCTTGCTGCCTTTTACTTTGGCGATCTTTTCTTCCGCTTTGGGCGCTGGGCAACCAGGCCGTTTTGGATTCGGTGCATCGCCGGCAGGTTCGTCAATGCATTCGTCGTCGACGTCGGGCACGCCATCGTCATCTTGGTCCGGCATCGGGCAGCCGTTATGCTCGGTATCGGGGTGATCACCGGCTGGCTTTTTCGGGCACTCGTCGTCAGGATCGATGATGCCGTCATTGTCAGAGTCAACCGGCGCTGGCTCTTCATGCACCACCGTGCGTTGCACCCGGCCACCGTAGGTAATCGTGAGGCCTGCCGTGATCAGTTGGGCATGCTTGTCCAACGGGTCCGATCCAAACTGGTAGCGCACGATCGGCCCGAGCCGCAAATTGCGCGAAATTTCCCACTGCACCGCAGCCGCAACATCGAAGCCCGGCCGACGAATGCCGGCTGAACTGCCGTAATTCACATGGGCGTCGACCCACGCGTCATGGCGGGTATCGGCACCAAACAAGGCAGTACCAAAATGCAGGCGAGGGCCGATCCCGCCGGCTACTAGGCTGGTTGAGCCTGCCGCTTTGCCTTTGGAAAACAGCAAAAAACTGCCATCGATGTGGACGCCAAGCAGCGGCGAAATAAAGATCTCAACCCCAAGCCCACCGCCGCCGCCAACCCCGTAAAGCGCACGGTTGCCGCTATCGAGTGGCGTCCCTGCCAACAGTTCGCCGGTGAAATTCACGCGGTCAGGCGTTTCGTCGCCAGCAGCCTCAGGTGCCGCGGTCTCGCTTGCCGCAGCCTCAGGTTTTTTCTTCTTTTTCTTCTTGGGGGCTGCGACTTCTGGCACCTCATCGTCGTCGGCCGGAGCTCTATTCTCAGGATCCTCGGCAGCGGGATCTTCGTCATCGTCAGCATTGCCAGCATAGGCTTGGACAGGGGCTGCGACAATGAGTCCCAAAAGAGCAAGTAAACCGTAACGCAAGCGCATCGTTACATAGTCGCAAATACTGCGTGCGAAGTGAAGCGTCGCCGCAGCGCCTTTGCCCTAACTCACCGCCTATCGGACTTGGGCGAACTTGGCCCGTGGTGTATACCAAGCCATCTTTTTTTGACCCCTCACCCCGTAACGGAGTAGCCATGGCGTTTTCGCTCGAAAAGCAAGGTATCTCAGTCGCTGACATTCACCGCAACGCATCGCCCGCGTTCCTCTACGAAGCCGCCCTGCGGTTCGAAAAAGGCTCGACCATTTCGTCGACCGGTGCACTGATCGCATATTCCGGCAAAAAGACCGGCCGCTCCCCTACCGACAAACGCATCGTCGATGATGCCGAAGTTCGCGACGATATTTGGTGGGGCAACGTCAACATCAAGCTGGAAGAACACAGCTTCCTCATCAACCGCGAACGCGCAGTTGATTACCTAAACACTCGTGAACGCCTCTACGTGGTCGACGGCTACGCTGGTTGGGATCCAAAGTACCAACTCAAGATCCGCATCATTTGTGCACGCGCGTACCACGCGTTGTTCATGCACAACATGCTGATTCGCCCAACTGCAGAACAACTCGCTTCGTTCGGCGAACCCGACTACGTGATCTACAACGCAGGTGGCTTTCCAGCCAACAAGCACACCGCAGGCATGACGTCGCCAACGTCGATCGACTTGTCGTTCGCGAAGCGCGAATTCGTCATCCTCGGCACCGAGTACGCCGGCGAAATGAAAAAAGGTGTGTTCACCATCATGAACTACCTGATGCCAAAACAAGGCGTGTTGTCGATGCACTGCTCGGCAACGCAAGCTCGCGATGGTTCAGACACGTCGATTTTGTTCGGCTTGTCGGGCACTGGCAAAACCACGTTGTCGGCAGATCCAAAACGTTTGCTCATCGGCGACGATGAACACTGCTGGAGCGACAACGGCGTATTCAATATCGAAGGCGGTTGCTACGCCAAAGTCATCGACTTGTCGAAAGAACAAGAGCCAGACATTTGGAACTCGTTGCAATTCGGCGCAGTGTTGGAAAACGTGGTGTACGAGCCGTTCTCGCGCGTCGTTGATTACAAAGACGTTTCGATCACGCAAAACACCCGCGGCAGCTACATCCTCGACAGCATTCCGAACGCCAAACTGCCAGCCCTCGGTGGCCATCCAAAGAACGTCATCTTCCTCACGGCGGATGCGTTTGGCGTGCTGCCGCCTGTTAGCAAGCTGACGTCGGCACAAGCGATGTATCACTTCATCAGTGGTTACACCGCCAAGGTCGCAGGCACCGAAGTGGGTGTCAAAGATCCTGAAGCCACGTTCTCGGCGTGCTTCGGCGGGCCGTTCTTGGCGTGGCATCCAGCCAAATACGCTGAGTTGCTCGCGGAGAAACTCAAGAAGCACGGCGCGCAAACCTGGTTGGTCAACACCGGCTGGTCCGGCGGCGCCTACGGCGTTGGTTCGCGCATCAAGCTGAAATACACCCGCGCCATCATCGACGCGATCCACAGCGGTGCACTTGAAAAAGTCGCCACCGTCGAAGATCCAGTCTTTGGTTTTGCCGTGCCAACCTCGTGTCCAGAAGTGCCAGCGGACATCCTGCAGCCACGCAACACGTGGTCGGACAAAGCAAACTTCGACGACAAGGCGCGCAAAGTTGCATCGTTGTTCCGCGAAAACTTCAAGAAGTTTGAAGCCGGCACCTCAGCGGAAGTTCGTGCTGCAGGTCCGAAGCTGTAAGCCGCAACCCAGCTAACAATCAGCGCCGTTGACCGCGGCGCTTTTTTGCGTTTCGGCCCCTAGCGCCGTCGCCTGGACTAACGCTGAACGTCAGGCACAATGATGCTGACGTTTTCGGTGGTGCCATCAGCGCGTTGCACGCTGATCAACTTCACTTGTCCAGCCATCGCGGGGTCGGTGTTGCGCACGCTCCACGCACCTGGGGCAGCCTCCGTAAGCGTCAGGCCTTTGGGCGCATCGTTGCGCACCATCGGAGCCTTGGGCGCCTCGCTCATTTTGTCATCGCGCAAGGGCGCTGGGGCGCCAGCTGTGTGTTCAGCCCCAGCCCCGACCGCCACTGCACTGTTGCGTGCAACGGCCATCCGCAGCGTGTTCAGCTCATTCGTCAACGCAGCAAGCTGTGCTTGCAGCACTTGCAACCGGCCATCGGCCACTCCACGATCGACGTTACCCGATGACACCGGCGACGCACGTGGTGCCGACCGCAACCACGCTGCACCGGCGAGCGCTA
>JAKQOD010000018.1 GCA_029565465.1 Deltaproteobacteria bacterium | reverse complement strand
GCTGGCCATCTGTGTTTTGCCATGCCTAGCCCCGACGGTCTCGACATAATCGCGGGCGACATGGTCGCTGGCGTTGGCACGATTCTGATCGACCCCGATGAAGGCGAAATGGCTGACTATCTCGCTTCGTTGCGCAAGCTCGCCGCCTACGGGCCCTGCCGCTTACATCCTGCCCATGGGCCCATGATCGTCGATGGGGTCGCGAAGTTGCAGCAGTACGAAAACCATCGGTTACGGCGCGAGCAACAAGTGTGTGACGCACTCGCGGCGGGCGCTCGGTCAAACCTGCGCGAATTGGTGCAGCGAGCATACGCCGACACCCCGCAAGCGCTGTGGCCGTTAGCGGAACGTTCATTGATAGCGCACTTATTGAAGTTGCGGCGTGAGCGGCGCGCGGTAGAAGTGGAAGCTGGGGTTTGGCGTTCAGCTTGAGCGAATTGGTGTGGCGACGACTGATCAAGTGCCGTGGTGCAGACGCCATTGCTTTGCTGGCGTATACTTACCGCTCGAATGACTGCGCTGTTTGGTACCGATCCTAGTTCTGCTTTGGCTCGCAGCACCGTGCGGCGTTGGAGCGGCTTGGACATTGAATTGGCTGACCGTGATGGCGTGTGTGTTGATTCATCGCCGGCGTCGCGTGGTGCACTATGCGATTTATTGCGCACGGTTGCGCAAGGCACGCGTTGTGAAGCCTCGGTGTGTGCAGCAGGCAAAGCGAGCAAAGCGGCTGGCGTCGCCGTTGTTGCAACCTGCCATGCAGGCATGACCATCGTGGCTGGCGCGCTGCCAAGCGGCGAAACGGTGCACGTCTGCGGCTTGCGCACCGACGACGTTGCAACGCCACCCGTTGGCGCGGAACTCGCAGTGACCGATGCCGAATGGCAAGCGCATCGGCAAGCCCAGCCGTTGGTCAGCGAAGGCGAATTGCGGCAACTGCGTGCGCTGATCGACGCCACTGGTGCGGCCATCAGCGTTGCACGCAGTGCCGATCGTGCCGACGCTGCGGCTGCGGCCAAGCCCGACAAGCTCGATAAAAAAAGCGTGCATCCGTTTTCGGAAATCGTTGGCCGCACGCCAGCGTTGAAGCAGATGGCGGCGCTGCTGGAGAAAGTCGTGAAGACCAGCGCAACCGTGCTGATTCAAGGCGAAAGCGGTACTGGCAAAGAGCTCATCGCACGTGCGTTGCACTATCACGGGCCGCGCGCCAAGAAGAATTTTGTGGTGCAGAACTGCTCGGCGTTCAACGACAATTTGCTCGAAAGTGCGTTGTTCGGTCACGTCAAAGGTTCGTTTACCGGAGCCGTGAAAGATCAAAAAGGCTTGTTCGAAATGGCCGACGGCGGCACCTTCTTCCTCGACGAAATTGGCGACATGTCGCCAGCGTTGCAAGTGAAGTTGTTGCGGGTCTTACAAGAAGGCACGTTCACACCGGTGGGCGGGGTGAAGCCAGTCAAAGTCGATGTGCGGATCATCGCTGCATCACACAAAGACTTGGCGCAGATGGTCAGCCAACGGCAATTCCGCGAAGACTTGTTCTTTCGCGTCAACGTGTTGAAGATCACCGTGCCACCGCTGCGTGAACGGGTTGGCGACATTCCTGAACTTGCGCGTCACTTTGCACGCAAGAGCCATCGCGGCGACGACTCACCGCCGGTAATCAGCGACGACGCGATCGCGTTGTTGTGTGCATATCATTGGCCTGGCAACATTCGTGAACTCGAAAATGAAATCGAGCGCATGCGGGTGCTTGGTGGCAACGCCCGTGAATTAACCGGGGCCATGGTCTCGGCGCGGGTCGCGGCAGCGTCGGGCGCGGCTGGGGAGCCTGGCAAAACGCTGACCGAGGTTGCGGCCCAGGCCGAAACCGTGGCAATCATTGCTGAGTTACGTATGGCCGGTTGGGATAAAGATAAAGCAGCCTTGCGACTCGGCGTGTCGCGCGCGTTGCTAGATGCAAAATGCCGAGCGCTAGGAATTGACCAGACATGAACTGTCCAACCTGCAAGGCCCCTTCATTCAAGGCTGGCAACAAGGTCTATCCATTTTGTCAGGAGCGCTGTCAGCTGGTCGACTTGGGCCGCTGGATCAGCGAAGACTACCGCGTGCCAGGGGAACCAGTCGATCCGGCCGAGTTGCCTCGCGAACCTCGCGACTCCGATGATAATCAGCGCTTGAGTCAAACCGCGCGCAGCGCAACGTTTTCCGCAGTGATCGCGATGGTGATCGCCGGCTCAAGCCAAGCTGCGCATGCCGATCCGTTTGAGTTTGGCGGCTGGTTGGGTGGCCGTGGTTTTTCCACCAACTCGCTGCTTGGTTACAAAGCCGATGCACCGGAGCATCCGATGTTGCAAAACGGCATCGTGTTTGGAGCCCGCATCGCACGGCCGATTTTGCCGTTTATCGTGCCAGAGTTGGAATTGGCATTTTCGCCGACCAAAACTGACAACTTTGACGTCACGGTGTTTTGGCTGCAGCCGCGTGGCCACATTCGCTTTGAGCTGATGCCACGGCATCGAATCCGGCCGTTTTTGCTGGTTGGCGGTGGCGCTCCGATTTCGATTTCGACCAAGCGCGGTATTTTTGATTCGACGATTGTCGGCGACGGCTACATGGGCGGTGGCGTCGAGTACACGACCGAGCGCGGCTTTGATTTACGCTTCGATTTCCGTGGCTCGTTGATGCCAGGCGTGGATCCGCTGTACACGTTGGAATGGGATGCGGGGTTGGGTATTGCGTTTCGGTTGGGCGAAACCAAGCGCAAGCGCGGCCCGAAGGTGCCGGTGGTGGTGGCTAATCCCGATCCGGATAACGACGGCATTTTAGGCGACGACGATAAGTGCGCCGATCGCGCCGAGGACGCTGACGGGTTCGAAGATCGTGATGGTTGCCCAGACATCGACAATGACTACGACAGCGTGTTGGACATCGCCGATAAGTGCACCACCGTACCCGAGTCATATAACGGATTCGATGACGACGATGGCTGTCCAGATTCGGTGCCGCCCGAAGTTGAATCTGTGGTTGGTACCGTTGAAGGCTTGATCTACGGTGCGCAGGAAACCGAAGTGCGCGATAGCGCGAAAGCGTCGATTGATCGCGTCGCCGCGATGCTGACCAAGTTCCCTACCGTGCGCGTGATCTTGATCGGTCATACTGATGACGCTGAAGCGACGCCTCCAGGCACGCCTGACCCCGACGCGCCACCCGACCTCGACGCCTTGTCGGAGGATCTCGCAATGGCGCGGGCCGAATCTTTACGACAAGAATTGGTTTCGCGCGGCATTACTGTTCAGCGTATCGAAATTCGCGGCGCGGGCCGCGCTGAGTTTGTTTCGGAAAACACCACACCACGGGGGCGCCTGGCCAACCGCCGCGTCGAGATCAAACTCTACGTGCCGCAGCGATGAGCGACCTCGTCAAAGTTGCGGCTCGACGTTCTGTGGTCGAAGCCAGCCTGGCCGATGCGTTTGCCAATGACCTGTTTGACGTTGACGAGTTTGAACGCCGCAGCGAGCGTGTGCAGCAGTGCACCAGTGTGGCCGAGCTAGATGCCGTGATTGCCGATTTGCCGTCGAAGCAGACTAGCCAAGCGCTAACCCACCCAGCGAGTGCGGCAATGGTGCAGGTAGGTAGCGGCAATGAATCCGGGCGCGTGACCACGTTGCTCAGTTCAGTTGCGCGCGAAGGTCGTTGGACGGTGCCGGTGAAACTCAAGGTGCGGAACATTCTGGGGTCGGCCAAACTCGACTTTCGTGATGCGGTGTTTTCAGCGGCGACTACCGAAATTCGGCTAGGGACCGTGCTTGGCAGTGTCGAGATTATTGTGCCGCCAGATTTGGAGGTTGATCTTGCGGTGTCGGCGATCCTCGGCTCGGTTGAAAGCAGACTCGATGGTACCCACGCGCCGCCGCCAGGGGCGCCGAGGTTACGAATCTCGGGCCAGGTGATTCTTGGTTCGGTTGACGTGAAATGCCGACCTCGTTCCGTACCGAAGGCGTTGCTTTCGGCAACACCTTAGCGCCGGCGCATCGTCGACAAACGGTGCCGCTTGCAACGTACGGTGATGTCGGTGTCGGTGCGCGTAGATGTCGACAAATCGAGCGGGGCGTTTGACCCAAGTGCTACTTTTGATCTGCTACTATAAAGGTGCGTGAAGAGTCCTAGCACTGCAACTCCGCCCGGCAAGCTTGGCCGTTATGAGCTGCTGGCACGCTTAGCTACCGGCGGCATGGGCGAGATTTTCTTGGCTCGGCTCGAAGGCGCGGCGGGCTTTGAAAAGCTCTACGTGGTCAAAAAGATTTTGCCGCACCTCGCTGGCGATCCGCGCTTTCGCGGCATGCTGATCGATGAAGCGCGCATTGCGTCGCGGATGAGCCACCCGAATATCTGCCAGGTTTACGAACTGGAAGAAACCGACGGGCAGCTGTACATCGTGATGGAATATCTCGAAGGCGTAACGGTGTTGCCGCTGTTGCGCCGCGCTTCGAAATCGCAAACACCGTTGCCGCTCGGGTTGGTGACCGGCGTAATTTCGCAAACCTGCGAAGCGTTGCACTACGCGCACGAACTTAAAGATCGCGACGGTTCGGTGCTCAATATCGTTCACCGCGATGTGACGCCTTCGAACATTTTTGTCACCGAAACCGGTGTGGCTAAGGTGCTCGATTTTGGCATCGCCAAGGTTAAGAACGCGTCGGCGCAAACGCAAACCGGCACGGTTAAAGGCAAATATGCGTACATGTCGCCGGAGCAGTTGCGCGGCGGCGAGCTGGACCGTCGGGTCGACGTCTTTGCTATTGGTGTTGTGTTATTCGAAATGTTGTCGTTGCGG
>JAKQOD010000935.1 GCA_029565465.1 Deltaproteobacteria bacterium | reverse complement strand
CCGCGCGCAGGTACTGCTGCCGCTGGTCTATCGGGCGATGCTCAATCGCGAACCCGATCCTTCGGGGATTGCAAGCAACGGCCCGCTCGTGCAAAGCCAAGGCGCCGTGGGCATGCAAACCGTCGCTGCAAACATGGCTGCGAGCCCCGAATTCATCGCGTTACGCAGTGGCTTAACCAGTGCGCAACTGGTCGACCAATTTTACCGTGGCATTCTCGGCCGCGCGGCCGATCCAGGCGGACTTGCCACGTTCACGCCACAACTCAACGCTGGCAAATACGCCGAAGTGATCATGCAACTAATTCAATCCGGCGAGTTTCGGTCTACGTTTCCCCTCGCTTTTGCCCCATAGTTGCACCTTGTTTGTTTTTGCGACACCTGCGCACACGGCATTGACAGTGTAAGGATGATGCAATTTCGCTATTGGATAGCGCTTGGAATCGCTGCCTTGACCCTGATGGGACTGGCGCAAAGCACTGCGGCCGCGTGCGCATCCGCCAGCCGCTTCGAATTATTCGACCGTGCGCAATACGTCGTGGTTGGCACCATCACCACACCGTTGGCAAAGCGCAACTATCGGCGCCGCGGGCATGTAGCGCTCGAGGTGCAACACGTGCTGAAGGGTAATCCGCAAAACACCCTGAAGGTGCGCGCCGAAGTTGGACTCTGCGCTGCAGAACTGGCGCCCGGCGCAACCGCCTTGTTGTTTCTTACCAGCCAGGGTGACGTCGTTGGCGAAATGGAGGGCTACCTTGAGCTCGCGTTACCCGACGGTGGCGGTGCAGCGGCGGCGCTCAAGCACGCCCACGTCCGCAACGAAGGCAGCACGGAATGGATCGCGTTGCTAACTCGATGGACTAATGCCAGCAACGATCTTGCAAAGCTGGATCTGTTGATCGAACACCTGGCCGACGAGACGACAGGCCTACCGCGGCAAGCGGCAGACTATTTGACGAATGCGCCACGGCTGCTCAAGCTCATCGACGCTGCACGCCGCAAGCAGATTGTGACGGCGATCGCTGATGACAAGTGGATGCCCAACTACACAATCCTAGTATTGACGCGGTTGCGCGCGCCCGAACTGGGTGGGTTGCTCGACTCACGGCACTGGAACTACGCTAGCGACATTCGCGATCTATTGGCGGCGGATGTATTCGGCCCCGAATCGGATCGGCGGCTGTTGGCGCGCGCGATGGTGTTACCGACATCATCCGCGTCTACCCGAGCCGCTGCGCTTGACCGCTGCGAAATGTTGCGTGGTGAGTCGCTGTATCCGTATGTTGGGTATCTCTACCGCAGCCCCTTTGTTGCCAACGAGGTTGATTGGGAGAAACTTGCCAAAGCCTGTGCCAAAGAAGCTCGACCAGCGTCCACCGCCGCTTCAAAGGAGGCCGGTCAGCCGTCGCAGGCCAGGTAACGGGTCGCAGCCCAGGTAACGGCTCGCACCCGTCCGACGTTCGGACGATGCGGGGCGCAAGCCCCAGGTAACGGGTCGCAGCCGTCCCAGGTAACGGGTCGCAGCCGTCCGACGTTCGGACG
>JAKQOD010000890.1 GCA_029565465.1 Deltaproteobacteria bacterium | reverse complement strand
CCGCGCGCGTTCAAGGCGGCGACATACGGCAACGCACCCATCACGTCATAGCCACCGCCGCAGCCCGCAAGCAACACATGCCGGACATCAGTGAGGTCTGGTAAGCCATACATAATTAGTGTACATTATACACCAATCACTCTAAGTGCAAGCTATTCAACGAACGCTGCGGTTCGAATCGGGCGACGGGTTACCGAGGGACCAGCGTCCAAAAATCGAGCTCCAAAACGACCGCGGGATTTCGCGGCGTTGCACCGGGTGCAGGCAGTGCAGCAACCTCTGCTTCGTTCAAGTTCTTGCTTGCTACCAGTGCGATGCGCACCGCGCCAACATCGTTGCGCTCAGGCAGCTCAGCCCGCGCCACCACGTGCGAAGTCGCGCGCAGGGTGTCACCAGCAAACGTAGGGTTGGCATGGGTGCCACTGTTCCAGGCAGCCATCAGCAATGCATTGCCCAGGGACTGCTGGGCTAGTGCCGCCGCAATGCTGATGATGTGGCCACCATACACCAAGCGCTTGCCGAATCTCGAGCCAGCCATTCCATGCGCATCGAAGTGCACTTGGGCGCTGTTGTGATACAGCCGTGTCGCCTGCATATGGTCGGCTTCTTCGATCGTCATAGCGCCGGGATGGTCAAAGCGAGTACCAACCTGGTAATCACTCCAGCGCATGGCGCTGCCGGTGGCCCATGAAACATCCCAAAAGCGTTGCAGATTCAACACCGTCGGCACTGGGATGGCATCGGCCTCAACAACAGTTGGCAGCGTCGGCGTGCTGGTGGTAGGGCTCGGCGAAGCGGGATTCCGCTTAGGCACCAACACCCAACGCGCAAAGGTAAGGACCTCTTGGCCTTTTTGGTTGCTGCCAATGGTGCGCACGTAGACAACGCCAGCATCTTTGCCGGACGTTTCGCGTAGGCCAATTACTTCGCTTTCGGTTGAAAGCGTATCGCCGGGGAAGACCGGGCGTAAAAAGCGTACATCGCTGTAGCCGAGATTGGCGACGGCCCGATACGACACATCACCAACCGTCTGCCCGAACACGATATGGAACACCAACAAATCGGGCACTAGTTCGCGGGCGAAACCTAATGATCTCGCAAACTCGGTAGACGAAGACAACGGACTCCGATCACCTGTCAGCGCGATGTAGAGCGAGATATCGCCACCATGAATCGTGCGAGGCAACGCATGGATGAGGCGTTGCCCAATAGTAAAATCTTCAAAGTAGCGACCCGAACTCATTTAGCAACGCTATCAAACTAGGATGCTACAGGCGAGGCTGCTCCCGCGATTCTCGACGCCGATACGGCCGCCGGTCTCAAGCCGAGAACGCGCTGGCACAAAGCAGCCTGCTATTCGCTCAACAGGTACGAATAAATAACCGTGGTCGGCCGGCCGTCCCATGCAGGGAACGTCGAACCGCTCACTGCGTTCACTACACAATCACCAGTTGGCGTACCCGCAAGCGGGCCAGTTGCCACCGCTTTCGACACCTTGCCTGATGGTGCAACCGACAGTTTTACCCCCACGGTTCCACTGACACCGTTCTTCGCGAGGCACGCTTGCGCAGCACCGGTTCGGCCCTTCATTACCGACGCAATATCGTCCCGCGTCAGCTCCTTTTTATCGAGCGTTGGCTTGGCCTCTTTCGCGGCAACGTTGACGCCAGCTTCTTTAAGCAGGTCATCGACCGAACCTGCATCGCCGTCCGGCTTGGTCGGCGTGGTAACGGCCTTCGGATCTGCCTTGGTCGCAGCTTTCGCGTCAACCGCCTTGGCATCTTTGCCGTCTTTGCCGTCTTGGACAGCTTTGACTTCTTTGCTGTCTTTTTCTTTGTTGACGGCTTTATCGCTTTTGCCAGCGCGTGATTCAGCGACAGCCGTTGCGGCACCAGCCGTGGCAGTCGTGTCAGGTATGACCGCAGAATCCGTGGCTGGGGCTGGGGCTGGGGCTGCGGCTGGGAGCGCGGCCGGGGCTGGCGCTGCTTCTGCCGGCGCCGCTTGGTTGCCTTGTGGTGCAGCAGCAACCACCGCCGCTGGCGCTTTCGCCGTGGCGTTGTCATTGCTGTCCTTCTTATTCATC
>JAKQOD010000869.1 GCA_029565465.1 Deltaproteobacteria bacterium | reverse complement strand
ATCGGCACCGGCGCTTCGTCGATTCAAATTGTGCCGGCGATCGCCGATAAGGTTGGACATTTGACCGTGTTCCAGCGCACTGCGCCGTGGATTCTGGCGCGCCGTGAACGCGTACTCAGCGAGAAGTTTCAAGCGCGCTTGGCTCGCTTTCCACTGCTGCAAACCGCGATGCGCGGTGCGCTATATTCGGTGATGGAATCGATGGCGGTTGGATTCGTCGTCGATCCGCGCATCAACAAATGGCGTGAACAATATGCGATTCGGCATCTGCACAAGCAGGTGCAAGATCCAGCGCTGCGCGCCAAGCTAACCCCGCAGTTTACCTTTGGCTGCAAACGCGTGTTGTACTCCGACTTGTTCTATCCGGCGTTGCAGCGCCCGAATGTGGCATTGGTGACTGAAAACATCGCGTCGATCAATGCGACCGGCGTCGTCGATAGCGCTGGCAAGCAGCACGACGTGGATGTGATTGTATATGCCACCGGTTTTGAAGCTGCCGAAGCGGCTGCGCCGTTTGCGATTGCAGGCCGCACCGTGAACGGCAACGTTGTTGATGTGGCTTCAGCGTGGTCCGATGGCATCGAGGCGTACCTCGGCACCACGATTAGTGGGTTGCCGAATTTCTTTATGATGCTTGGCCCTAATACTGGCCTCGGCCACACGTCGATGATCTACATGATGGAATCGCAGATGAACTATCTGCTTGATGCGTTTGCAACCGTGGCGCAACGCGGCTGGTCGTGGGTCGATGTCAAAGCCAGCGTGCAGCGGCACTTTAACGATGGCATTCAAGGCCGGCTCAAGAACACCATTTGGCAAACCGGTTGCCAAAGTTGGTACCTGCGCCCCGACGGCAAGAACACCACCGTGTGGCCCGGCTTCACCTTTGAGTTTCGTAATCGTACGCGGCACTTTGATGCCGACAATTACGAGCACGGCTAGCAGCGTCCAGTCGCCCACGGCGGGGATGACCAAATGCAAGGCGCGCTGCGAATCGACCAGCTCGTGGGCGCTAGGGCCAAAATTCCGAGGCACGCTAAAAGGCGGAGTGCGAACCGTATCGGCGCAAAGCAAAATCGCGAGGATGACCAAATGCAAGGCGCGCTGCGAACCGGACCGGAGCGTACTTCCTGTACGTGAAAACCGGAACGCGCAAAGCGCAACGCCGGCGATCGCAAGCAACAGCGCCGCCAGGCGCAGTGGATCGACCTAGACCATTTCCATGAACATGGTGGTCGGATCTTCCAGCAACGCCTTCACATCCTGCAAAAACATCGCTGCATCCCAGCCGTCGGCCAAACGATGGTCGACCGAAATCGACAAGTTCATCAGTTGGCGAATCACGATCTGACCATTGCGAACGGCTGGCTTGTCTTCGATCTTGTGCACGCCGATGATCGCAACTTCGGGGAAATTGATGATTGGCGTTGCCAACACGCCGCCGAGCTTGCCCAGCGACGAAACCGTAAACGTCGAGCCCGTCAAGTCGTCACGGGTGGCTGTGTTGGTGCGCACGGCTTCGGCCAACCGATCGATTTCACGCGACGTATCAAAGATCGAAAGTTTGTCCGCGTTCCGGACAGTTGTCACCACCAAGCCTTGTGGGCCTTGGGCAGCAATGCCGATGTGGTAGTACTTTTTGCGGACGATTTCTTGCGTGCTTTCGTCGAGCGCTGCGTTGAGCATCGGCCATTTTTTGAGGCCGGCGACCACGGCTTTGACGATGAACGGCAGGTAGTTGAGCTTGACGCCGCGCTCAGCTGCGCGCGCCTTCGCGCGGTCACGCACGGTGACCAACTCCGACATGTCGATTTCTTCGACGTACGTGAAGTGGGCTGCGGTTTGGGTCGAGCGCGTCATGCCATCGGCGATGCGCTTGCGCATGCCACGCAATGGCACCCGTTCTTCGTCGCCGCCTTTGGCAATGGTCATGGGTGCAAACGCTTTGGCCGTGGTGGCCGGGCTAGCGTTGGCGGTGCTTGGCCCGTTGGCGCCAAACGACTTGACGTCGGCGGTGGTAACGCGGCCGTGTTTGCCGGTTGGCGTCACGCGGCCGATTTCAACGCCCATGGTTCGAGCCAAGCGACGGGTCGCAGGGGTTGCAAGCACGCGTGCACGAGCGTCGGAGACGTCGACAACTTCGATTGCTGCGCGGCCGGTTGCGACCGCCGGTGCTGCGCTGACCGCAGGCGAAGCGTGAGCGACAGGTGCGTGGCCATGCCCATGCGTCGGGGCATTGCCGCTCGCGCCTTGGCTGCCATCTTCATCAATGACCACCAAAATTTGGCCCACCGGGCAGATTTGCCCGTCGGTGTAATTGATCTTCGCAACTACCCCAGCACGCGGCGATGGAATTTCCACCGTCGCTTTGTCGGTCATGATTTCAACAATCGGTTGGTCCAGCTTTACGCGGTCGCCAACTTTGACTTTCCAGCCAACGATTTCGCCTTCAACGACGCCTTCGCCAATATCCGGTAGATGAAATGAAAATGCCATGATGTGCTCCGACGGTGTTCTGTTTGACTAAGTTCAACGAAACGCGCGAGGCCACGCGTGGTGGGGGTAGTGAACGGGAATTACCAAGCCAACGTAGACTGAATGGCGCTTAGCACGCGGTCTGCGTTTGGCATGTACTCATGCTCCAAGGTGTACGGGAACGGGGTATCGAAGCCGCAGACCCGAATGATCGGCGCTTCGAGATATTCGAGGGCGCGTTCTTGGATCGATGCGACCAGCTCAGCCCCAAAGCCGCAAGTCTTCGGCGCTTCGTGCACGATGACGCAGCGGCCGGTCTTTTGCACCGACGCGATAATGGCGTCGATATCGAACGGCAACAGCGTGCGCAAGTCCAGCACTTCGACGGAGATGCCAACCTCGGCCGCCTTTTTGGCAGCTTCTTCAGCGATAGGCACCATGCCGCTATACGACAACACGGTGACTTGGGTGCCTT
>JAKQOD010000859.1 GCA_029565465.1 Deltaproteobacteria bacterium | reverse complement strand
CACCTGGCTGTTGGCGCTGCTGGGTGTTGGCGTCGGGCTACGGCGCCGCCGTCGCGGTTAGCGCTTATGGGCCAGCGCGTTCGGCGCCACGTGCTGCATAGAAATTCGTGATGCGTGGGTCATCAAACACGTCGCGGTCATCACCACTGGCGTAGATCCAACGGCACCAGCCCATGCCCGCGGCTTCGGCCGCGTCGATCACGTCTTGCTCGTATTGGAGTTGCCCGCGTTCGATCGCCAAGCTGGTTGCGCCGAACTGGTCGACAACCATGGGCACTTGGTGCCGCTCGGCAAACGCCTGCGCAAAACCGAGGTACCACGCGAAGTAGTTTTTGCTCATCAACATCGGAAAATTTAGGTCGCTACGTTTGCTGAAAATGCGTTCGTCGTCACGCGGCCGCGTGAAGTTACTGATTGGCTCAAGCAAGGTTTCCGTCAGTTGCGCTGGTGTAGCGGCTGGGGTCACTGGATAGGCGACATCAACGGCGGCGGGATTGTTGGCCGGATCATCGTTCTTGCCGAATTTGATCCAGGTCTTGGGCGTTAGTAAGTTAACTTCGTAAATGATGCGACCAGCGTATTCTGGAAACGCGGTTTTGTAGGCATCCCAGCGGTAACCCATCGTGTCGTAGTTAAACGCAGGGCCGATGAAGAACGGTGTCTTCGGATCTTGGGCGTGAACTGCGTCCATCATCGCGTGCTGAAAGCCGGTAAGTTTGTCGACGACTTCGCCGGCAGGAAACGCTTTATCGGGGCTTGGCTCGGCGAGCAAGCCGTAGCCTGCGATGTAGTCAACGTTGGCGTAGCGCTTGGCGAGATACGTCCAAGCTTTTTGGTACGCGACAAAGTCGGGTTGGCCAGGTGTATAAAGCCCGGGTTCATTCGCTACGGTATCGGCCGTCCGCATTTCGATCAGCATCCAAACCTGCCGCGCTGCGAGCAAGTTCACGGCTTCGTCGAGCTGGCGGCGCAAATCCGGGGAAAGGTTGGTGCCATCCGGGTCACAATCGTTGCGATTGATACCTTCGAACGAAATTCGCAAGCGCACAAAATTGAGGCTTAGCGTGCTCGCTAATGTGTCGGCTTCGGTGGCCGTGATGATCGCCCCAGTCGTTTGTTTACACGCGCTGTCGTTGGGCGGGCAGGTGATAAGGCAATTGTCGGGATTGCGTTCCTCCGACGGTGACCTGCCAACGAGGTTGTCGCGTAGATTTACACCGTGGAGGCGGACCACATTGCCGGCCGCATCTTTTAAGATGCGCCCTTCGATCGCTAACCGTTGCGGACTGCCAACGGGACCGTCGGTTGTTGCACCGTCGACGTTTTGGCTATCGGGCGTGGCGGTTGCGTCAGGCTGGGAGGTTGCTGAGTTACCGCAAGCAAAGAACAGCAACGCGGCGAAGGATGATGTGAACGCTCTCATGTCATACCGACCCAAGCGCTGCCTTGAGGTTAAAAAGTATTCTGAACTAACGCGCTGGTCGAGGTGCGCCGGGCGCCGGCGCTGGCGCGGCTGGCATAATCGCTTGGCGCATAGCTTTGCGTTCTGCGCGATCGAGCTTGCCGTCGCGGTTGGTATCGAATTGGGCTTTGACCGCTGCGCGTTCCGTAGGGTCGAGGCGTTTGTCACCATTGCGATCGAAGCGTTGCACAAGCGCACGCTTCATCGCTTGCTTCTTTGCTTTTTGCTTGGCGTGCTTGCCGTGTTTGCCACGTTTGCCGTGTTTGCCACGTTTGCCGTGGCGTGCATTGGTGCGCTCCATTGGTGGCCCATGGTGAGCCCCGGACCCAAGGGTTGAAGCATCAACCGCAGGAGCGGCCGAACCTTCAACCGGTGAAGCAAAAAGCGCGGCAACACTCAATGTCAGGATGGTTAGTAACTTCATGTTCAATAGACCCACGTGCGAGTTGCGAAGTTAAAAACTATTGACACGGCGCCGACACCGGACCAGGTGCGGGCACCGTCGGCACACCGTCAGCGAAGTACGTTGCAAAGAAGCAACCATATTGATGCTTTACAGCGTCGAGCTGGCGATAGATGTAGTGTGGGTCGACGATGCCATCACCGTCGTACTGTACGACGACGTTGGTGGTTGCAGGTGCACCACCTACACCCGGCCGATTCGCTTTGACGGGAAACGTTGCGATGCCACCAAGGCCGTCGAGATTCAGCGCGGTTTGCATCGATGGCCACACCGACGGGCCGGCTTGGCGATTGCCATATGCCAAGGCTGCGGCGTCGTAGATTTGAATTGGGAAGTAGGTGTCGCCTTTGCTCGTCGACTCATAGATGTGACGAACCGGGAGCCCTGCGAGCGGGCGCCGTGCAAGGCGCGCCATCGAGGCCATCGGCTCGGCAATTTCCCACGCGAGCGAAAGCAGGCCAACGCCAGGGTGCACGAACGAATTGGTTTCTTCGTCGACGCGCAACACGCTCGAAATCAGCGAGCGCGCGTTGGGAATGGTAGCCGTGTCGAGAATCATCAAGTTCCAAAAACCACCAGCGCCAGTTGGCACCAACGCGCCGTAGCGGCCTTCAACCGCGCCGATCATGTTGGTGTACATGCCACCCATTGATTGGCCACCA
>JAKQOD010000090.1 GCA_029565465.1 Deltaproteobacteria bacterium | reverse complement strand
ATGACGTAATCGTCGCCGTCTTTTTTGGCGACGGTTTTGATCGCTGCTACATCAGAACCGCCGCTGACTTCGCTGACTGCGATCGCGGCAACGTAATCGCCGGTGATCGCGGGCGCTAAGAATTCGCGGCGTAACTCGTCGGAGCCCCACCGTGCAAGCGCTGGTGTTGCCATGTCGGTTTGCACGCCGACGGCCATTGGAATCGCGCCGCATTGGGTGGCACCCAGCTCTTCGGTAGCTGCCAAGGCGTACGAATAATCGAGGCCCATGCCACCAAACGCTTCGGGCTTGCTAATGCCGAGTAGCCCCAACGCGCCCATCTTTTTGAAGAGTTCACGCGCTGGGAATGCACCGGCACGTTCCCATTCATCAACGTGTGGATTGATTTGTTTTTCGACAAATTCGCGCATGGTGCGGCGCAACTGTTGGTGCTCTTCGGTGAATCGCATGCACTCAAAATACCGCGCTGTTGTGCCCGAAAAATCCTGAGCGGCCTAAAAAATCGACCATGAGGACAATTGTGTGCAAAAAGTTAACTAGCTGAAATCAGTGAATAGCGTTGGTGTCGCACACCGTCGCAGGTCAAGACATGCGTCGAATTAGCTTGCGTGTCCTGCTCAACATGCAAACATACCCGCGCTTCATGCGTTTGCTCGGCAACATAGTGCTCGCAGTGGTGGTTACCGCCAGTGCAACTGCCAACGCAAAGTCGCCTTCAGCAAGGCCACGCGCTGCCATTTCAGAATCGCCAGCACCGCTTAAGCACGCCGTTCCCGATGAAGACACGGTTGCGGTTGAAACCCAGGTGTCGTTGGCCGCGTGGGCATTGCGTGCAGCCCGCGAACAAGCGGCTGCAGCGATCGGCATTGCTACGCGGGTTGAAGTGAAGCTCTTTGATGTGAATCAACAACAGGCGGCCAGTGTCTGGATTGGGCTCGACGGTTCAATCGATGATGCGACAGCAAAAGAGATTACGCGGCTGTTCATGTGTCGGCGTAGCGGGCGAGAGCGCAGCATCGATCGCGGCACGTTGGCGATGCTCGCCGATGTTGCAGCGCACTATCCCGACAAGACCATCGAATATGTCTCGGCGTATCGCGGCAATGCCGAAGAGTCGCGCACGTCGCCGCATCGTGCGGGCCGCGCTATCGATTTCCGCATTCACGGTGTGAACCCAACCGAGATCCGCGACTACCTCTGGCGCACGTACCGTGAAGTAGGGATTGGTTGGTATCCACAAGAGTCGTTTATTCACATGGACCATCGGCCTGGTGAAAAAGACATCGCGTGGACCTTTATCAAAGGTGACAACATCTACAATCCTGGTTGGGCTGCTGTCGCACGTAGCAAAGATGGCAAGACCGCACCCGTTCGTCGCGAACCGGGCGTTTGACCTCGTTCACATTCTGTGACGCTGGGTTCACGTTGCGCTGCCGATAGCGGTTAACGTGGCGCGTTCGCGTGGCAACGCCCTGGCGTGCGCCTTGCAAAAGCCGCTGCCATGAACAACCGGGGATTGGCGTTGGCGTTGGCCAGCGCTGCAGCAGCATTGATGGCAACCAGCTTGTCGGCGAGCGCCGAGTCGACCGGCGGAATTCAACGAGCCGCCGCGCCAGCTCCTTCGACGTGGAGCATGGGCGCGCGGGTAGGCGGATATGGTTTTCGACGACCACAACCAGCCGCGACTACTGATTGGAACGTTTGCCGCATGAACGGCGTTGGCCTTTTTGTAAATCACGCTCTGCGAGGTGCGCTGTTCGTTGAGACTGGGCTCGACTTGTACGCTAGTGATGATTTTGTCATGGCCGGAAGAGCCACCGACCTACCAGTGAATCGCAAATCGGGCCTGGTAACTGGCGCCGTCGGAGCGCATGCGCCGATCACCGCTTGGCTTGACGCCTACGTGCAGCTTGGCGTTGGGGTTGAGCTCACCGCCGTGTCGGTGCCTTATGGCACCAGCCTTAAGATCTCCGACCAAAAAGTGCTGCCAGTTGGCTTCATGGGCGTTGGCAGCGATGTTCGGGTTGGCGCACACACGCATCTTGGTGCGAGCTTTCGAGTGCATGTGATGGGCAATTTTGACTACGACCCAAGCAAGCTGCAACTCATGGGTAATTGGCCTACGCCACCGTCGGCCGACACCGTTTTTGCTGCGTCGCCTGATCTCGCCGCGCAAGGGCAGTTCTACGTGCGGCGTGATCTGTGATTGGCCGCCGCCGCGCACCGCTTTATCCCGTGCTCGCCGAGGTAGCGAAAGTCGAGCTGCGCTAACGTTTCGGCACTAACGTCAACACGTGATGTAAGTCGCCTACGGCGGTTGGTGGTACATCAAAGTTGACTTCGCGATAGCCGGCCAGCTGTACTGCGACCTTCAACGCGCGTTTGTTTTTGTCTGGTGGCCGAATCCAATGCATTGGCGTCGTGCCGACGCGAATATTGTCCACATACACTGTCGCATTTGCTGGTGTCGTTGTGACGTGCAAGGTCAACGTGGTTGGAACAGTTGGCGTCATCGCCGGAGTTAGGGGCGCGTCCTTCGGTGCGGCGGCATCAACACTAGTGACCGCTGGCAATGGCGGCTTGGCCGGCGCTGTCGCTTCGCGACTGTTGCGGCACATCATGAAGCCGGCCAGCCCGACGGCACTTGCACCTGCTAACAATACGAACTTGCCAATGTGGCGTTTGGGCTTGCGCACGCGCGCCGTCGTTTTGCCGGCCACGGCTGGCGCCAACACGATGTCGCTGTCCGACGGTGGCCGAACCTGCTCGGGCGCGGGCGGTGGCACCGTTGCTTCGTTGCGTACACCGGCTGCAACAACGCGATCAATCGCTTCCATCAACGCGACGCAGCTTGGCGGGCGTTCTTCAGGCGCCTTGGCAAGCAAGCGAGCGGTGAGGTCCGCAACTGCCGGGGTTGTGCCGTCGACAATCTTGATCAAGGAAGGCGGCGGTTCGGAAATGTGGGCCACGATCAAATCGCCCGCACCTTCACCCGAAAATACCAAACGGCCGCTGAGCAACTCAAACAAGATGCAGCCAAGCGAATATAGGTCGGCCCGATGATCGAGTTTGATGGCGCGGCATTGCTCCGGCGACATATACGCAGGCGTCCCCATGACGGCGCCGGTTTGGGTTTTGGCGCTAGGTGTCTCGTCGGGGTTGGTAAGTTTGGCAATGCCGAAATCCAACAGCTTGATGCGTTCGCCGTCCGGCATGTCAGGGTCAGGACAGAGGAACACGTTTTCGGGTTTGAGATCGCGATGGATAATGCCGATGGCATGAGTTGCAGCGAGCGCGCTGGCGATTTGGCGAATGATGCTCAACGCTCGCCGTTCGCTAAACGTTTGGCCTACGATGCGGTCAGCCAACGTTTGGCCACGCAGCAGTTCCATCGTGATGAACGCGAGGCCTTCTGCCGTACGCCCAAAGTCGAGCGTTTTGACGATGCCTGGGTGTTCGATCAGCGTGGTGGCCTTGGCTTCATTAAAGAAGCGGCGCAGTGCTTCTTCATGGCCACTGTATTTTTTGCGCAACACTTTGATCGCTACCGACTGGCGCAGCTCGATGTGTTGGCCGCGGTACACCGAGCCCATGCCCCCTCGGCCGAGCAGTTCTTTGATTTCATAGTTGCCCATGATCGTGCCGCTCAGCGCCGGTTCAACGTCGGCGTCGAGATCAGCTTCCACACGTAGCCCCGATTCCAAACCAGCATCGTTGGTTGTTGGCAGCGGCCCGTTGGGCTTATGGGTTGGATCTGAACTAATCCGGGCACTTTGACATAAACCGGCGCACTCGGCTAGCGCGACAATGCTACTGCGTGGCTTGGAATGCCAAGCCGTGGTCGGGCTCCCAACGCGCAATCACGTCATGGGTTTGCACCCGAGACCAGTCAAATGCGTCGACGAGATCAATCGCTCGCACGGGTGCCACCGTGGAACGCAGGTTGGCCGCAAATGCCAATTGGCCGAGCAGCGTGGCAGCATCATAGCGGCGCTGCAATTGTTCAAACGGAATCGCACCATGTAGTTTGGCAAGCTTGATGGCTGCGCCGTCGTGGTCGGTGCGGGGCTCCAGCAACAAAAAGTGATGCCGATAGCGCGGCGGTGGCGCGCCAAGCAATTGATACAGGCTGACTTGGGTGGCGGTGCTTGGTGCAATGTCACGGCCACGTACAACCCGGTTAACGCCAGCCGCAATATCGTCGGCAACGACGGCGAGTTGGTAAGCAACTACGCCATCGCGTCGGCGCACGATTGGATCACCCATCGCGAGTGCAGGCGTTTGCGAAAGGTCGAGGCCGCTTTCGTCGATGCACTGGATGGCGCCGTCGTCGAGGCGGACCCGGATTGCTTCGGTGCAGCTGCGCCAAGCGCCAGGCGCAAGCGTACGGTTACGGCAACGATTGTCGTAGGCCCAGCCGCCGTCGGGCGCGCGTACGCCGCCGCGCAGCTCAGTACGCGTGCAGGTGCAAGCGTACAAACGCCCTTGGTCGGCTAAGCGATCGAGTTGCGCAGCGTGATCGTTCGCGCGATCGGTCTGCACGACCACGGCGTCCCAAGCCAAGCCAAGCCAAGCGAGGCAATCGATCATTTGCGTCAGCCACTCGGGCTTGCAGCGGGTGTGGTCGAGATTTTCCAACCGCAACAACGCTTGGCCGCCGCTGGCCCGCGCATCAAGCCAAACTAGCAACGCCGATAGCAGCGTGCCGGGATGGGCTTGGCCAGTCGTCGACGGTGCGAAGCGCGTTACCAACACAACGTTATTTCGTTTCGGGGAGTTTCACTGCATCGACGCAGGTTTTGTACGCAGCACAATCGCTGGTCTTTTCAGCGCAGGCAGCTTCTTGTTTGATCATAGAGCTCATGCTTTCGGCGCCAGCCGGCGGTGACTCGGAACACATACCTTTCGCTAATGCGCGTGTAAGGTCAGCTTCTTTTTCCGGGATCCCACCGCATTTCACTTCCATGTCGGCGTATTTTTCGCACGTCGTCTTTTTGCACCCAACGACGGCAATGCCGACGAGCAGGCCGACACAACCAACAAGCAACCCATGTTTCATAGCGTGACGCTACCGGGGCCTAGCAGGCGGCGCAACATCACGGTGGCACTTGCGCTTGCGTGATGGCAGTTTACCAAATGCGTGCGCGCAGTTGCACGCCGATGCCAGTCGCCACGCTGGCGTCGAGCCGAGTCAGCCCACGAACCGCTGCCACTGCAAAACCCAAGCGCGCATCACTGCCTAGCATGGCGCCGATTTCGGCTGCTACATTGAGGCCCGCGGCTGCAGTCGCGCGGTCGCCGCTGCGCACATCGACGCCGAGCTGCGCTGTTGCAAACGGATGGATATCGGTTGATTCGGCGAATTGCCAACGTGGCCCAAGTGCGAACGACCAAGCGTAACTGGAGCGTTGCATCGCATCCGTGCCGCCGGTGCTAGCGAAACCAGCGCGCACATCGAGCGCAACCGCAGGCGAAAAGGCAACGGTGGTAATGCCGGCGAGGCTAGGCCCTAGCCGCGTATTGGCGGTGGCGTCGAAGTGTGCACCGAGGCCCGCTCCGACGACGATGGCAATGCGGCGAGGCGTACTGGTCGCGGTGGTTGTTTGGGTTGCAAACGGATCGGCAATCGCGTCGGGTGATGTGGCGACCCGCGCCGGTTTGGCGACGAAGCGATCCGGTACCAAGTTTTTGTGTTTATTGTTAATGACGACGGTTGGCGAACCAGCTTCGGGTTGTTCATCTTCGAAGCTCACGGTGGTTGTCGTTGGCTCTTTGGGGGTTGCGGGTGGCAACGCGTGTTCGATCATCACGACGCCGCGCTGGGATTTGGCAACGACAAATTCGCGCACATCGCTGCGCACCGATGCGTTGCCGGCAAACGTGGCGCGGTAGGTACCTGCTGGTAGCCACAGGCTCGCTGGCACTCGCACGTCGGCGTTTTCCCAGCCGGCGATCGTAACAACTTCGCCAGGCAGGTTGCTGGTCAATGTCATTTCAGACCAGTCGGAGGCTTGCAAGCGGCGCGTTACCGCTCGGTACAATGCATCGATTGCGTCGGCGTTGGCCACGGCAAATGGCGGAGGCGTGCTGCCATCGGGCGCAAAACATGCGGGGAGAAAAAAGGCCGCCGCAGCGCTGCTTGGCAAATCGTGCACGTGTGCATAGACAAAGCCCAGATAACATTTGTCGTCGGTATCAGCAGTGGGCGCGAACGCACTACGCAACTGTAGTGCGAGTGGTTTGGCGGTGGCTTCGGTGAGCGTGGTAACCCGCGAAGCTGCATTTGGCTGGGCATGCGCAGGGGCTAGAACCGCCGTCGCAAGTGCACCCACAACTGCCATCGTCGGTTTGGCCATGATAAGAACATGACACACCAGCCGAGCTGGGATTGCATGGAAAACGATCAACAAAAGCGCGAAGTTCGCCGCATCCTTGATAGGTATCTTATTGAGGTTGTTGAACAATTCGGCCTGTGCCCATGGGCGCGGGCAGCCCGCGAAAATGGCGAAGTTGCGATCGACATCATTCTTGGTTCAGCCAAAACCGCGCGTCGTGGCCACTATGGCGACGATGGGTTGGTGGCCGCGACCGAGCAACGGGCACTGGCGGCTGGCGCAGCTTTGCTTGCTTTGCCAACGACCAAGATCGCCATCGTCGTCGTGGTCGACGCCCAGTGTGATCGCATTGCGTTGCGTGAGCTGCGGACCAAAGCGACAGCGGCGCAAAAAATCGCAGGCGTTGCCGACTTTCACCCCGATGGTGAACCGGACTTTGCAACGCCAGCTCGCTTGGTGTCGTTTATTCGGCGCGCGCCCGATCCATTTTTGCAGTTCGTGCCGTTCGCAGTGATCGACGGTGTGCGCGGTGGTGTGCAGACCGTTGATCTTGCCGCGCAGATTGCGTTGCTGGCCAACAACGGCAACTTGGCTGCGGTGCCTGCGCCAAAGCAAGACATCGCCGATGTGATTGCAGCACGCAATCACGAACGGCTGGCGCTGGACCGTGGCGCCGAAATGCTGGCCGTGCTCGACGATATCAATGCCGATCGTGAACGCAGCTACGAGCGCGTCGGGCTGCTCTAACCCTCGGCGCTGGCGTGCCGGATGGTTGTGAGAAACGCTTGCACGTCGGGCTCGGGGCGTTGCGCTTGTTTCCAATACGCGGCACCGTTGGGCTTACGCGCCAGGAGTTTCATGTTGATCAACTCGCGGCGCAGCGTAACAGGATCGCCAAACGTGGCCCACGCGTTGAGCACGGCGTTCACTTCGCGTTCGGTGTATTGCCGTTTGGGATCAAACCGCAGCCATAACGACCAGATTGCAAAACGTTGCACTGCGTAGCGACTTGGCCACCGAATCAAGCGGCCCTGTTCGTCGAAGTGGCTACGCGCTTTGGTGGCGTGTGTTGATAATGCAACCGCTGGCGCAGCAGGCACCGGCGTTGGTGGCGGCGCAACCGGCGCCAAAACCGCGGCAGCTCGAAACGCTTGGTAGTTGCGATGGCCAGCGGCACGCGCCAGCAGATTCAGCATCTGCACATGCGTCGGTGTCGTCGGTGCGTCGGCGAGTTGGGCACACAGGGATTTCGCAAGCGCTGAAATGCTAGGGGCGCTAAACGCTAACGCCGGCGTGCGCGAAGATGCGCGAGTTGAAGGAAGCGATGATGACACGATGGACCTGCCTTGTTTCAGGCTGAACCGCAGTGATGTCAGGAGCTCCCATTCCAACACGGCTCAGCGTTGAGGCGATCAACGTGTGACATGCTGAGATCTACTTGTAGTCAGGTTTAGCGTGGCACGCCGTGCATGCCGGGAGCGTCTAGGTGAACTGCGGACCCATGTGCAACCTAGCTGATTTGAGCGCGCAACGCACGGCAAAAAAACAAATCAGCGGCCGGTCACGTTCATTACAACGTGCATCGTGGTGAACCCGGCGGACGACCACTTGGTTGGCAGGGTGTCACCGCAGGCAGGGTCCCGAATGTAAGCCGGTGAGGTTTCGCCGCCTTGATTGGACCCAATATAGAGAAAGTTGCCAGCCGCGCGGCCGTCAGGTGATGCCAGTTCGGCGACCACGGTGGCGCCGGCTGGAATGCTGGCCGTGATTGGGAAGTCTTTCACAACTGGCGTCGCAGTGTTGTCGATCATGACGTTAACGGCATTGACCAGCGTCAGCTGTGCCGTGGTCAGGGTCGCGCCAGTGAGGGCGCCACTGTATGTGTAGATCTTGATTTGTGCTGCTTGGGCGGTGCCGATGCCTGCGGTCGCGGCTTCGATCCCAACGCTGACTTTGCTTACGTTAAACGCAGTTGTGATGCCAAAATCACTGAGTTTAAATGCGCGGTAGTAGCTACTTTCCGCAGTGCCAGCCGCGTTGCCACATGCTTGCGAGTTGTTGTCGGTGATCGTGTCCGACGTGTTTTGCTTTAGCACACGCTCAGCTGGCGCAGCATCAGGCGCAGCATCGACGCTGATTGGCGCATCAGTATTTTGGGGTGCGTCAACTAAGCGGCCATCGATACGCGCATCGGCACGCGGTGGCGCATCGGCATCAGATTTTGAAGCGGTCGCACACGCTGCAGTGGTTAGCAGCGGCAGCAACAAAACAAGCTTGCTCATGTGGGCATGTTGCCTACGTGCTCGTCGAGAAACAAGTACGAAATGAAAAAAGGCCCTCGCTGGAGGGCCTTGCCGGACGTAAAGGGAAGCGGAACTAGACAGCCATGCGGAAGTTGTCAGCTTCGAGTTCGAACGCTGGACGGCTCGCCAAACGAGCGTTGGCAGCGCGCAGATCTTCAATCGTATCGATTTCGGTTGCGTACTTGGTGCCGATGTCGACGCCAACCAAGCTCACGCCTTGGTCGATCACTTGTTGGAACGCCGATTCGTAGTATTCGTTGACCAAGCCTTGGCCAATGATGCGTTCGTCGAGGGCTTTGTATAGCTTGCGCGACGTGCTCGCCGAGAACCATTCGATGCCAACCGACTCACCCATGGCGCCACGGACTGGCACTTCTTTGCTAATCGCCACAACGCGGTCGTTGGCGTCAGCAACAACTTTCATCTCTTCGAGGCCGAGTTCGCCAACCGAGCGAACCGCAAGACAATCGGGACCTTGTTCGATCAGGGTTTCGACCACCGAGACATCGAAGACCACGTCGCCGTCAAGCAACACAAAGCCTTCGCCGCCAACGGCTTCGCGGGTCAACAACAGCGAGTAACCATTGTTGGTTGAGCGGAAATCAGGGTTCGAAACGAAGGTCACATCCAACGTTGGGAACCAGCGGCCCACGGCTTCGCGAACCATGTGTTCGAGATAGCCCGTGCCAATGACAAATTGGTCAAAGCCGCAGCGCAACAGATTGGTAATCGTGCGGCGCAAAATCGGTACCCCGCCCACCGACAATAACGTCTTTGGGGTGTCATCCGAATATGGGCGGAGACGGGTGGCACAACCAGCGGCTAAGATAACTGCCTTCATGGCTGGCGGGTTATGCAAACCATGTGCGCAGCCCGGTCTATGGGGCGGCTAACTGCGAAATAAGGAAATTCAGGATCTTACGCCAAATGTTCAGTGTCAGTTCTTTGACACCAGTGGCTAGTGTCGCCATCGATCTGACAGCTTCCTGGCACCTTGTTGTCACCACTTTCTGTCACCACGGCGGTCACCGTCTTCTGCCAGGCCTGACACCTGGTGCTATTTCGCAAACAGCGGTAAGGGTGGAGGGGTGTCGATTGACGCATTGATTCTAGCGACAGATCCCGCGGCCCAAACCAAGGTTGCCGGGATCTCGCTGCGTGAGCGTGCCATTCGCGCGGCACGTCGGGTCGGTGCGGTGCGAATCGCCGTTGTCGACGGTGA
>JAKQOD010000089.1 GCA_029565465.1 Deltaproteobacteria bacterium | reverse complement strand
CACCGAGAATCGTAATCGTTGCTTCGGCACCGCCCGCGATCATGGCATCAGCGTAGCCATGGCGAATTGCTCGCATGGCTTCACCAACCGAGTGTGCGCCAGTGGCGCACGCCGAAACGTGCGACAAGTTCGGCCCGGTGGCACCGGTCCGAATCGAAACCAGGCCGGGAATCTCGTTGATGATGATGTCGGTGACAAAGTATGGCGAAATGCCGTGGCGTGGCCCTTTGAGCTTAGCATTAGCGTAGGTGTCTTCGATGGTACGCACGCCACCGAGCCCAGCCCCGATATACACGCCCCAGCGATCGGCTTGCGCTTCGGGCACTTTGCCGTCGGCAAAGCCGGCGTCGTGCATTGCCATCATCGCGGCGGCAACGCCGAACTGCAGAAACTTGTCGAGGTGTTTGAGTTCGCGCTTGTCAAAGAACTGCGCAGGATCCCAGTCTTTGATTTCACAACCGAACTTGGTTGCGAAGTTGGTCGTATCAAATTGCTGAATCGGCGCAGCGCCGTTTTTGCCAGCCAGCAGGCTTGCCCATGTGGTTGCCGTGTCATTACCGACCGGCGTCAGCATTCCGATTCCTGTTACGACAACTCGACGCATGGTATTTCCTTAGGCGCGCGCGCGCGAAAAAAGTTCAAACGGTGTGACCACCGTTGGGGTTCGTAGCTTGCGCTTGCACGAGCATGCCCGCGCAAGCGTGCCAAGCCGTAGCCTACTTAACGTGGCTTTTGAGGTAACCGATGGCGTCACCAACGGTCTTCATTTGTTCGGTATCTTCTTCTGGAATCGTGATGCCGAACTCTTCTTCGAACTTGATCACGAGCTCAACCACCGCAATCGAATCGGCTTTGAGGTCATCCGTGAACGAAGTTTCAGGGCGCACTTTTTCAGGCGAAACTTCGAGTTCTTTGCAGATGATTTCTTTGACTTTGTTTTCGATTTCTTGTGGCGACATGATTTCCTCTTCGGTTCGGGTCAATACGTACTACATGTAGATAAAATTGCTAGGGAACAGGATCCCTAAGCGCGTGCGGATCGCGGCTTACATCAGCATGCCACCGTTGACGCGCAGCACTTGCCCGGTAATGTAGGCAGCTTCCGGGCCAGCCAAAAATGCAGCACAGTCGGCGATCTCCTCGGGCCCGCCGATGCGGCCAAGTGGAATTTCGCTCAACAGCTTAGCGCGCTGCGCTTCGGGCAGTTCCGCTGCGGTCATGTCGGTTTCGATGAAACCAGGGGCGATCGCATTTACGGTGACGCGGCGCGACGCCATTTCGCGTGCGGTTGCCATGGTCAGGCCGATCAAGCCGGCTTTGGACGCAGCGTACGCGGCTTGGCCGCCGTTGCCCATTTCGCCGATCACCGACGTAATGTTGATGACCCGCCCCGCTTCTTTGGCCTTCATCAACAGCGTCGAAGCAGCGCGAATGCAATGGAATGCGCCAGCCAGGTTGATGTTCATGGTTTTGGCCCATTGCTCGTCGGAAAACCGCATCAGCAAGCCGTTGACGGCCACGCCAGCATTGTTGACCAGAATGTCCAAACTGCCGTGGTCTTTGCCGATCGCTTTGATCGCTTCGGTCACGGCTGATGAGTTCGCGACGTCGAAGCCAACCGCCACCGCAGCGCCACCTGCTGCCGTAATCGCAGCGACGGTCGCTTCGGCAGCATCGGCCCGCGAGCTGTAATTGACGATAACTTTGGCACCGCGGCCGGCCAACGCCACACAAATCGCGCGGCCGATGCCACGCGAGCCGCCGGTCACGAGTGCAACTTTACCTTTGAGTGCTTGATCGAGAATTGCCATGACAGGAGCCCTTTGGTTGGTTACGCAGTGAATGCGTCGACTTCATGTGGTTCACCAATCGTGGTGACATTGATGGTTTCAGCGATGCGCTTGACCAAGCCCTTGAGCACGGCGCCTGAGCCGAGTTCGAACGCACGCGTCACGCCTTGGCCGGCCATCCAAGCAATGGATTCTTCCCAGCGCACGGCGCCAGTGACTTGCTGGATCAACAATTGTTTGACTCGTGATGCATCTTGATTTGGCAATGCTTCGACGTTGGTCACCACGGGCACGCTCGGCGCAGCCACCGGCACGCTTTGCAGCGCTTGCGCCAATTGCTCGGCAGCCGGAGCCATCATCGAACAATGGAACGGCGCGCTCACCGACAGCTTCACGGCGCGTTTGGCGCCTGCAGCTTTAGCCAATGGAATTGCCCGATCGATTGCGGCGACGTGGCCCGAAATCACGATTTGACCGCCACCATTGAGGTTTGCGGTTTCAACTGGTTCGCCTGGCGCGCTTGCTTGTTTGCAAACATCGTTGGTTGCGTCGAGGCTTAGGCCCATGAGCGCAGCCATCGAGCCAACGCCCACCGCAACGGCTTCTTGCATATATTTGCCACGCAAGTTGGTCAAACGCACAGCATCGGCGAGCGTCAATGCGCCAGCCGCAACCAACGCGGTCCACTCGCCAAGCGAGTGGCCTGCAACCATATCAAACTGCAAGCCCCGCGCTTGCAGTACGCGAAACACGGCGATCGACGTCGTCAAAATCGCTGGCTGGGTGTTGGCGGTGAGTGTCAGCTCATCTTCCGGGCCTTCAAAGCAAATGCGGGTCAGATCAAATCCGAGCGCTTGGTTCGCTTCGTCATACACGGCTTTGGCGATCGGTTCGCGTGCATACAAGTCGCGGCCCATGCCAACGCGTTGCGAGCCTTGACCAGGAAACAACAACGCTGTTTTCGATGTCGAACTCATCGCAGCGGGTCTTCGCACAACCTGGCCGATAAAAAAAGCCAAGACGCAAAAAAACTCGCGCAATCCCTCGTTTCAACTAGGGAAATCGTTACGCACCGGTGCGCATCTTTTATGCACCCAGAGCCTGCGTTGGCCTACGGATCGCAAGCAACAGCGCCGACCGCATCAATTTCGTTCCAGCCTGCGATCTGACCCGATTGCAGTGTCACTCGCACACTAACGATAGGAAACGGTGTGCATGCACCGCGAAAATTGCTCAACTGCGCTGGCGGACGGAGGCCGCCCAACACACCACTGACTGGCAGGTCGTATAAAACAATGAGTTGACCGTCGGTGCCGATACCTTCGATTTTGGCGACCGCTCCAGGGTTGTAGGTCTCGGCAATCTGCACGCCTTGCAGCGCTTGTGGCTGGGCAAACGCCACTTCAATGAACTCGGTGCTGCCGTCAGCGGTAAGCGACGCCCAGGCATTGGCATGGTCGCCGCTGTTTGGATAAACATTTGGGGCACCGAGCGCCTGTGCTGCGCTCCACGACGTTGCCGTGTATTGCGACGACGCGGCAATAATGCGATTGGCCCATTGCGGCACAATGTTGGAGGCTGCGGATGTCTGCCGCCAAAGCATTGGCAATGTATGGTCAACCGCGACCAAGCCAGCACATCGTTCATGAGGCTGTTGCACCTTAGCACCCACTACGACACCACTGGCGAATATCGAGGTGGCGCTGATCATCGTCAATGCCACAAGCTTGAAGGGCGACTGCGGTGGAACGCTTACCTGTTTTTCAAGTGCCATGGCGGACAATACGCATTGCCCAGGATTTCGATCTACCCGAAACGTCAGCAAGCCTCGCAGAGATCAACTCTACAAGGCTAACTTATTGAAACAACAGAGCTATGGTTGACGAAGTCGACCCGCCGCGCGGAATCGTCTGCATCAACCGTTCAGCTTACTCAGCTGCTTCGTCAGCTTTGGCGATGACCGATTTGCCATTGTAAAAGCCGCACTGCAAACAAATGCGGTGTGGGATGCGAGGTGCTTCACAGTTTGGACAGGTTTGCACCTGTGGACGGTTTTCGCCGGACTTACGCATCCAAGCGGAGCGCTGGTGAGCAGTAAGGGCGGGACCACGACGACGTTTCTGCAGTGCCATAAGGGGTGCACTTGTGCCAGGTCACGAAGGCAATTTCAAGCTCTTTAGTGCAGACAAACGCGGATCCATCGGCTTTTCGCAATCACATTTCACGGAGTTACGA
>JAKQOD010000855.1 GCA_029565465.1 Deltaproteobacteria bacterium | reverse complement strand
TTTCGACCGCCATCGAGCGGCAACCGTTGGCGGCAACCGGTTGGGTGTTGGCAGCGCAAGCCTACGAAGATCACGCGAAAATCGCCGAAGCGATCAAATTTTGGCACGAAGCCGTCATTTTGGACCAAACCAACCCACGGTGGCGGATTCGGCAAGCCAAGGCCATGATGGCAAGCGGGCAAACCGACGCTGGTAAAGCGCTGCTGCAGGCGACCTTGGCGCAGCGCTGGCACCAACAATATGAGTGGGAACTCGAAGACGCGCGCTATCTTTTGAACCGCCGTAGCTATCGGTAGGCTGCCGTTGCTATGGTGCTGCGGTGAGTGCGCCGGCCGATACCGAGATAGAATTAGCGTTTTACGAAAAGTTCCTGTGGGACAAAGGCCTCACCGCCTATCCTGTACAGGAACAAGCGATCAATCGCATCGTTGCTGGCGATAGCGTGATGGTCACCGTGCCAACTGGCACTGGCAAAACGCTGATGGCCAAAGCCGCGTTGTACGCTGCCCTGCAGCGCGGTCGGCGCGCCGTTTACACCACGCCGCTGCGTGCGCTCACGGAAGAAAAATACCGCGAGCTGTGCGATGACTTTGGGGAAGCCAATGTCGGCTTTGCGACCGGCGACTATAAAGTAAATCGCGAAGCGCCGATCCAAGTCGAAGTTGCCGAGATTTTATGGAACCGCATCGTGGGTGAGAAAAATGCTTCGCCTGCAGACGTGGTGGTGATGGACGAAGGCCACTACTTTGCCGATCCTGAGCGCGGCTATGTGTGGGAGCAGTCGATCATCGGGCTCGACCCACGCACCCAGTTGGTGATTCTGTCCGCGACCGTGGGGCGGGCTGATCGCTTTTGTCACTGGGTTGAGCTTACTCGGCGCGTGCCGTTGCACTTGATCGAATCCCGGGAACGCAAAGTGCCGTTGGTGCATGAGTTTCGTGAAGACCCGTTGATCGATACCGTGCGTGATATTGCCTTCAAAGGCGACGTGCCCGCGATCATTTTTGTGTTTGGGCGGCAACAGTGTTTTGAAGTAGCGCGCTTGATCAAAAGCTGCCGCCGGTTCACCACCGACGAGGAAAAGGCCAAGATCGACGCGGCCTGTGATGAAGCGATGTTGTTGGGCGGCTGTGCAAAAGAACTGCGACCCTTGCTGGGGCACGGCATCGGCATCCATCACGCTGGTATTTTGCCACGCTACAAACAGCTGGTTGAAGAGCTGGCGTTGGCGCGCTTGATCAAGTTTGTTGTTTCAACCGAAACCATCGCCGCTGGAATTAACTTGCCAGCGCGCACGGTGGTGTTTCCGTCGCTGCGCAAGTTCATCAAGAATCAGCCGCGCATGATCACCGCAGCCGAATTTCACCAGATGGCCGGCCGGGCAGGGCGCCCGCAATTCGACGACCGCGGTTTGGCGATTGCGCTCGCGCCCGAAGAAGTGGTCAGCGAGTTAAAACGCGAGCTCAAAGATGCAGCGAAGCGGCCAGCGTACGACGAAAGCAAAGTCCGCAAAGGTGTCTATAACCGAGCGCGCTCGGACGCGCAAAAGCGCGGCGACTTGATTTGGTCGCCGGAAAGCCATGCGGATTTGGTCAAAGGTGAACCGGCCGAGCTGGTTTCCAAAACTAAGATCACGGCAGAGCAAGTGCTTGCGATTGGGTTACCGGACTTGACCCAAGTGGAGCTGCCTGGCGTGGCCTTGGTGCCGAAGCCGCCCGTGGTGGAGCCCGCGGCTACCGTCGAAGGCGCGGTCGGTGCGCCGGTGGCTGAGCCAGCGCCGGTGGTGGCACCTGCGGTTGTGCCTGATCGCAATGCAGCGGCAGCGGCGCGCGCCAACGTGGTCGAGGCCTCGCTGCCGCCATCGATGCGGTTGGATATCGTGACCGTGATTGACAACTTGTTGCTCGAAGATCGCGAAAAACGCGTGCTGCACAAAACGTTGGCGCAACTGGTAGCCAACATGCGTGCGATTGGCGTGCTCGACGAGCATGGTACCCAGGTGTCAGGCCAAATGATTCGCGAACTACAAGGCATGGATGGGTTGTTCATCTACTTTGCGTTGTTTCAGTACCAGCTCGATTACGTCGAGCTGCGGCAGCTCGTCGAGTACCTCATCGATCACGACATCATTGCTAAAATGTTAGCGCGCAAAGACGAAGAAAAGAAAAAGGAGTGGATGCGCGCCAAACTGCGCGAGCTGCGTGTCGACAATCCGCAGGTGAGTTGGGATGACGTCGAAGCAGCCTACGAAAAAGAGCATCCGCGCGTGCTCAGCAAAATTGAAGAAGTGCACCAAGCCTTTGCCGCTGCGGTGCCGCATCCTGAGCTGCATGGTGGCAAGCGCGCCAAAAACGTGTGGGCCATCATGGAAGACGAAAATATTGGCTTCGTCGAATTTGTCGAGCGGGAACACCTCGAACACGAAGAAGGGAATTTATTTTCGTACCTCGTGCGCGTGATGAATTTTGCACGCAAACTCGGCGAAGCCAGCAAGCTGACCGAGTTTGAAGACTTGGCCGAACGCGTGCAAACCGCTTTGGGGCGGGTCGATTTGCGGTTCGTCGAAAACCCCCGCTGGTAAGTGCAGCGCACGGCGAACTTGCGAATTTAGGCGGACGGACATCCGTGCCGGCTTGTGCGATGCACCGCGCCGGCGCCTATGTCGTGGCGGTTTGCCAACGACGCGATAACGCAACTTCGGCTTGGTACTCAGCCAAGTTCTGCGCAATGACGTCGTCGTTCCAGCCCAGCCGTGCTGCCATGTGGGCGGCAACCTTGGGCGCTACCGTGAGGCCTTGATCGCGGCTCACCAGCAGCAACGGCACTCGGCGTCCAAGCACGTCTTCGACGGTACGTGCCAAGTCCTGCTCGATCGCGAAGTCGATTTCGGCCCAGACGTAGGGTAGGTCGGCTTCCAAACGCAAGCCGCGACTTGGATCGGCAGCAATGGCATCGCCGATCAATCGCGCGCGCGAGCCGTACACCCCGCACAAGTGTGTCGCGGTATCGGCGTCGAGATTGAGCCGATCCATCAGCTCCCGGCCAATGGCAGCGATGCCTTCGAGATTCGCGGAGCTAAGGCCAGCAGCGCCCGGCAACGGTCGTTTTTTGGTCGAGGTTTCCTGGCCGGTGATGGCCACGTCGGTGTGCGCGTGGTCGTCCTCGTCGGTGCTTGGCGCATCAACGGTGGCTGCCGATAACTCCCGCGTCGCCAACATTTTCATGGCCGCGTTCACTGCTTGTTTCGCCATCAAGCGATAGGTGGTTAGTTTGCCACCGGCAATAATCACCATGCCGTCGTCACGCGCAATGATCTCATGCTCGCGCGATACTTCGCTTTCATCGGCGTCTTCGGGCCCGGCGATCAATGGCCGCAGCCCGGCCCAGGTTGCGATTACATCAGCGCTGGTCAGTGCTGCTGATGGGAAATAACCGTTGCCACTATCGATGAGGTATTTTACGTCGGCGGCATCCGCGCCTACTTCGTCGGCGGTGCCCGTGAAGTCGGTATCGGTTGTGCCGAGCACCGTGCGCTCGCGCCACGGAATCGCAAACATGACGCGGCCATCAACGGGCGACATTAACGTGATCGCTCGTGCGAGCGGCAACCGCTCACGCGGCACTACGATGTGGACTCCTTTGGTGCGTCGCAATAATTTTTTGCGGCCAAGGCCTGCCACCGGAATGTTCAAGCGGGCGATCATTTCATCGGTCCATGCCCCTGCAGCAAAGATGAGCGCTTTACAGGCAACCCGCTTGCTCGCGTGCGAAAAACGATCACGGACGGTCGCCGCAACAATCTTGTTGCTGCTGTCGCGTTCGATCTGCACAACTTCTTGATAGTTGCCGCAATACGCGCCAATCGCGCGGGCGTCGACGATGTTTTCGATAACCAAGCGCGCGTCGTCGGTGGCGCAGTCATAATATTCGAGCACACCGCGCAGCCCGTCTTGGCGCAATTGCGGTTCAAGGGCGAGTGCTTTTTGCGCCCCACGAAAAGTCTTGTGCATGCGTGGGGCTCGAAATAGCGCCAACGCGTCGTAGATCCACAAGCCGATATTCATCAACTCAAGACCTGGTTTAGCCCCGTCGAAAATTGGCACCAAAAAGGGTAGTGGCCGCACCAGGTGAGGCGCTACGCCAGTTTGCACGCGGCGTTCCGACACCGATTCGAACACCAGCGCAATCTCTCCTTGTTCGAGGTAGCGCAGCCCACCGTGCACCAACTTGCTCGACTTGGATGAGGTGCCCGATGCATAGTCACCCTTTTCGAACAACGCTACCGACAGCCCACGCAGCGCAGCATCGCGCGCGATGCCTGCACCGGTGATGCCACCGCCTAAGACCAAAAGATCGACGGAGTCAGGGCAATTCGCAAAGGTGCCAGGCATCACATTACATTGTGAGCAGATTGCGGAAATCGTCAAGCGGCGCACCCGCTAACTGGTGCGGCTATTTTGTAGGCGCAGCTTCAGCGGTCCACTGCGTGGGCGCAAGCGCGACAACCCAGTCGACCAGATCGCCCACCGTCGAGGATGCGCCGTAACGCAAAACCACAGCAGCTTGGCCGAATTCGGGATGCGCAGCGCGTAACGCTGCAACCCGGGCTGTTATCGATGTCGCTGCCGGGATGGGCACCGGCGGGCTGCGTGGGTCAAGCTGCCATGTGCCATCGGCAACGTTGATTTGTAACGCGTTGCCTTCGTTCGCGGCCAACGTTCGCCAGCGGCTGCGCAGCTTCATTGCGACGGGCCAATTGGCCAAGCCCGCGTCGACGAACACTGCCAAGGTTGCGTCTGGCAAATGGCCGGCAACGTTGGCAAATCTACTAGCCAACAAGCCGATCGGTGCAACCAGCGTGGGCGGTGGGGCGTTCGCTGGTTGGATAACTGCGTCGTCGGCCAACACGGCGCCGGGATAGTCGCCATGCAACGTGATCACGCCTTTGCGGAGCATCGCGCTTGGCGCTTCACCGGTCTGCAGTTCGGCGAGGGTGATGGTCAGCACGGGGCCGGTGACCTGCCCGTCGGTTGCCGCTACGGGGACCGTCGGCAACAACAAGCCCGTGCCCTGCGACGACCACAAAGGCACGGGAAACTCCAGCGGCGCCTCAGCGCTGAGCGCTTCAGCCGATTGCGCAATCTTCGACACCGCCAACCACGGTGCGCCAACGTATCGCATGGCGGCTTGGTCACCGATAAAGAGGCTCGGGCAATTTCGCTGCAGATAGCGCCATGGTGTGCGCGGCGCTTGCGGCCCCCGGGCGTCTTCCAAGCCAGCGTGAAATTCACCATCGGCGGTGCCATTACAAAACACCTTGCAGGCCTTAAGTGCGATGTCGAGGTCGCGTAACGGTGGGCCGCCGGCTTCCGGCGCTTTCGACCACGCCAAAATTGTTGACCAGTCGCACACTGGGCAAGCCGCAATCACTGCGCCTAGGCGCGCCGTGGCTGGCAGGCCGCTGGCGCTGGTTATCGTCGACGCGCAAGCAGCCATTGATGCCGATTGTGCCGGTGCTGGACCTGGCGCACGCGATTTACAGGCGCCAAACGCGACGGCGGCGAGCGCGATGGCGCTGCCGCACGTGCGGTTACGTACGATCAACATCCAGATTGTATTTCTTCACCAATCGATGGATGTAGTTGCGATCGATGCCAGCTTCGGCTGCTGCGCGCGAAATGTTGCCGCGGTGCCGAGCCAATAGTGCTACCAAATAGTCGCGTTCAAAGTCTTCGACCAACGCTGCTTTGGCTTCTTTGAACGGCAATTCCAAAATGTCTTGTGATGCGCCGCTGCTACCGACGGCGCTTGCTGGCGCTGGCGCCAACGGCGCGCCACCGATGTGCACCGAAGCATGGCGATGTGCCAGCTCCGCCAAGCCGGCGTCGCCCAGCGACAGTGCGCGTTCAACTACGTTACGCAGCTCGCGGACGTTGCCTGGCCATGTGTGGTTGGCCAAAATATCGAGCAAGCTAGGCGATGGTGTGAATTCGCCACGCCCCATTTGTTCAGCAAAGTAGGCAGCCAATGCCGGCACGTCGGAAATGCGTTCGCGCAATGGCGGGATCACGGCTTGGACAACCGCCAGGCGATAATACAAGTCTTCTCGGAAGGTACCATCTTTGATCATCTGCCGCAGATCGCGGTGGGTGGCCGCAATCACGCGAATGTCGACGTCAACCGCTTCGGTGGCGCCGACGCGGCGTACTTGACGACGGTCGAGCACGCGCAGTAATTGTGGCTGCAAATCGAGGGCTAGCTCGCCGATTTCGTCGAGGAACAGCGTGCCGCCATCGGCTGCCGCGATAAGCCCTTGTTTATCGTTTTGTGCACCCGTGAATGAACCTTTAACGTGGCCAAATAGTTCGCTTGCGATCAACTCATGCGGAATCGATCCACAATCGACGACGACAAACGGTTTGTTGGCGCGAGGTGAACCTTTGTGAATCGCATCGGCAAACGCTTCTTTGCCGGTCCCGGTTTCGCCTTGCAGCATCACGGTGACGTCGGTCTTCGCGACCTTGGCTAACAGCGCAAACAGCTTCGCCATCGCGGGCGCGCGGCCCAACACGTTGCCGAACCGATCGCTGGGCCATGCACTCAGTTCGACTGAGGTATCAACTGGTTCAACGTCCATCTCGGTGTGTTTGCCGACGCGCAAGCGCGTGGCACCCGAGATCAAAACTTGGCCGACGCGCACACCCGCGTGTTTCGTACCGTTAGTCGTATCCAGGTCGCGGATTTCGATGCCGTCGCGTTTAACGCGAATCTCCAAGTGGTAACGCGACACCGTGGCATCGGTCAGCACGAAGTTATTGTCACTGTGAGTGCCGACCAGCGTGGTACCGCTATCCAGCGTGAACACCTTGCCTTGATCCGGCCCCGAAACGACATGCAATCGAAAGATTCGCTCCACCAACTGCCCGCTGGCGGCGTCGGTGTACATTTGAGTATGAACAGGGTTTTCCACGCAGGCCCAGCGTACCGCAAAACGTTGGCTTTTTGTTGATCCGCGCCGAATGACCCACGCTGCCGCCGTCGTGCGTTGGGCCTCTGTTTGCCTCACGTACAGGAAGTTCTGCCTTCGCTGCGGCGCCGGGGATCGCACACGCACCTGTTAGCTTTGGGCAGAGGCACGGGCACGGGCAGGATCACGGGCACGGGCAGGATCACGGACACAGGTCAGAATCACGGGCACGGGCAGGATCACGGGCAGAGTCACGGCCACAGGTAGGTTCACAGGCAGGTTCACCGGCACGGGCCGCGGTAGGAGCACGGGCAGGTTCACCGGCACAGGCCGCGTCACGGGCACGGACAGGATCACGGACACAGGCAGGTTCACGGACACGAGCAGGAGCACGGACACGGTTGTGCATGGTCGGGTGAACGGCCACCTCCCGGAGCCAACGAGGGAGCGATTTGGTCCTTCGCACGCGCGCGCTGCTGCCGGCAGCACAGCCGCAAACGCACTGCGGGCAACCAGTTCCGCTGCGCCGCCCGCCGTCACAGTCGCACTACATCGGCGGCGCGCTACTTGATTACGGCTACAGTTCGAAGTCCCGGTCAATCGGCGTTTTCACGCTCGACATGAGACCGCTCGCCTGCAAAAAACACAGCACAATGGGAAGTACCAGTTTGCCGCAGCTGCGTGCGCGCTCGCTGGCGCCGCGCCGCGGCCAAGGCGGAGTGCGAACCGGACCGCAGCGTAGCGGAGCTACGTGAGGACCGGAAGCGCAAGCGACAACGCAGGCCCCGGCGATGGCGCGGGTGGTTACAGATCAGCTTGGAAGGGTGACGGTGGGTTTCGGGCCAGCCCCACTCGGCGGTGGAATCGCCGGTTCTGGATCTGGCAGCTTCGGCGCTGGTCCAAGGGCAACGGCGAGCGCATCATCGACTTTCTTCATGAAGCGAATGTCGAGGTCGGCGCGCACTTCGGCTGGAATTTCTTCCGCGTCTTTGCGATTGCGCTCCGGCATAAAGACAATCTTGATGCCAGCGCGATGTGCAGCCAGCACTTTTTCTTTGATGCCACCGACGGGCAACGCATTGCCGCGTAAGTCAACTTCGCCCGTGATTGCAACATCGTTGCGAATCGGCCGCTTGGAGAACGCCGACACCACTGCACACGTAAGTGCAACACCAGCCGATGGGCCATCCTTCTTGATGGCGCCTTGCGGCAAGTGGATGTGAATATCGGAGTTGAGCACTTTGTCATGATCAATGCCAAGGCGCGCTGCATTCGAGCGCATCCACGACACTGCAGCTTGAGCGCTTTCTTTCATCACATCGCCCATTTGCCCAGTCAAACGCAGATCGCCTTTGCCAGGGTAGGTGCGGGTTTCGATGAACATGATGTCGCCACCAACCGGCGTCCAGGCCAAGCCCGTGATGACGCCCACTTCCGGCGTACGCTCGGCGTCGTCGGCAACAAACTTCACTGGGCCCAGTGCTGCTGCTACGTCGCCTTTTTCCATGCGAATGGCTTCGGCGCCTTCGGCGATGCGAACCGCGGCATTGCGGCACAGCGCTGCGAGTTCGCGTTCAAGATTCCGTACACCAGCTTCGCGCGTGTAGCTTTGGATGACTTCTTTGATCGCCGAATCCTCGATGACCAATTTGTCTTTTTCCAAACCATGCTCAGCGGTTTGTTTTGGCACCAAGTGGTTCTTGGCAATCGCCAATTTTTCCAACGCGGTGTAGCCCGACAGCTCAACCATTTCCATCCGGTCAAGCAATGGCTGCGAGATGGTGTCGAGGTTATTTGCCGTGCAGATGAACATGACTTTCGACAAGTCCACCGGCAATTCGATGTAGTGATCGACGAAGTCTTTGTTTTGTTCTGGATCGAGCACTTCGAGCATCGCCGCCGATGGATCGCCGCGCATATCGGACGCCAACTTGTCGATTTCGTCGAGCACGAAGACCGGATTCATGCTGCCAGCTTTTTTGAGGCCAGCGATGATGCGGCCTGGCAACGCTCCGATGTAGGTGCGGCGGTGGCCGCGAACTTCGGCTTCGTCACGCACGCCGCCAAGCGAGATGCGGACGTACTTGCGGCCAAGCGACGATGCAATCGAGCGCCCAAGCGAGGTTTTACCGACGCCAGGCGGGCCTGCTAACAACAGGATCGGACCATGCTTGTCCGGCGCCAGTTTGCGCACGGCCAAAAATTCCAAGATCCGCTTTTTGACTTTGTCGAGGCCAGAGTGTTCAGCTTCAAGAATTGCACGCGCGGCCGAAACGTCGATTTGGTCTTCGGTGGTTACGCCCCATGGCAGTTCCAACAAGTTTTCGACGTAGGTACGAGCGATGTTGTATTCCGGCGACGACGACGACATTTGGCCCATGCGCGACAGCTGTTTTTTGGCAGCGGCGCGAGCTTCGTCGGGCATCTTCGAGTCGTCGAGCTTTTTGCGCAGTTCGTCGACGTCGGCGTTGTCGTCTTGTTCGCCGAGTTCTTCTTGGATTTGGCGCATGCGATCACGCAACACGCGTTCACGATGGTTGCGTGACGATTCACCTTCGAGTTCGGCGCCGATGTCAGCTTTGAGGCGCAACACGGTCGCGCGGCGTTCGAGCGATGGCAAAATCTTTTGCAGGCGCACCATCGAATCGGTTTCGATCAACAGCGTGGTCAAATCATCGCGTTCGAGTTCCAAGTAAGGAACCGCTGCGTCAACCAGCTTGTCTGGATCGGTCATCGCCAAGATGGCTTGTTTGGCCACTTCAGGCTTGAGGTCTTTGGCTTTGGCTTTGAGCGCTTCTTTGGCGGCTTCTTTGCCGTCATCGTCGTCGTCATCGTCGCTAGCTTTTTTGCTGTCCTTCTTGTCGGACTTGTCGGTGCTTGCTTGGGTTAGCGCATCGCCAACGACAGCCGCCAAATAATCACGCACTTTGACGGTCATCGCCGTCAACGCTTCTTTGGTCGCAGTTGAGTGCGGTTGCACTGGCGTTACTGACGCCACCAAAAATGGATCGGTTGCAACCAACGCATCGACGCGGACCCGGTCCATAAACCGCATCACCGCAGTGAAACGGCCAGGCGAGTGTTTCACCACTTGTACGATTTCGGCGCGCACGCCGATTTCATGTAAGTCGCGTTGGCTTGGTTCACGCACGGCAGGATTTTTTTGCGGCACGATGACGATCAAATTGTCATCGCGAGTCGCGGCTTCAATCGCGCGGACTGATGCTTCGCGCCCGATTTCCAAAGGCCCGACATGGCCGGGCAATTGCACTTCGGTGCGCAGTGGAAGAACGGGATATTGCCCAGCGGTTTCAGTGTGTTTTGTCATAGCTTTTGTCAGTTCTGGTCCGCACCGAAAAGGGTTTGCCCAAGCGGTGGTGGTACCGGATAACACTGCCCCCGCAGGCGGCGCAAGTGCCGAGATACTACGACGTTTTTACTCGCCGTGCCCGGCTTTTGCGCGTCGAGTTGCAAGCCGCAAAGCCAATTGGGTGACCAATTGCGCGCCTTCGTCATCCGTAACCGCTGGCACGTCGATTTGCACCGTGACGTAGTGATCTCCAACCTTGCCACCGCGCGACATAACGCCTTTGCCGCGCAGGCGCATTTTTCGCCCGCTGGAGGTGCCAGGCGGAATCTTAAGCTCACCTTTGCCGTGCAATGTGGCAACTGTGACCACGGTGCCCAAGATTGCTCGGTCAAACGATATGCGTACATCGGAGTACACGTCGTTACCTTCAACCATGAGTTCAGTGCCGTCGCTCGCGGTTGCTTTGGTGCGGGCTTCTGGCGGTGGAGGTTCGGGTGGCGCTTGCCGACGGGTGCGTTCGCCGCCGCCAAACGATTGCTCAAAATGAACCCGTGGGCCACGTGGGCCGCCGGCAACCCCTGGGCCGCCGCGGGCACCGCCGAAGAATTGGCCGAAAAGATCGCCGATGTCGAACACGGTGCCGTCGGGGCCAACGCCTTGCCCTGCGCCGCCAGGGAATCCTTGCGGACCGCCACGCCCTGA
>JAKQOD010000834.1:2500-9699 GCA_029565465.1 Deltaproteobacteria bacterium | reverse complement strand
TTCGGCATCGCCAAAGTGCTGATCGCCGACGAGCTTTCGGCCGAAACCGTGCAAGGTGCGGTGTTTGGGACACCCGAATACATGTCGCCGGAAGCTGCGCGTGGCGAAGAAGTTGACCACCGCGCCGACGTGTATTCGTTGGGCGTAATCATGTTCGACATGTTGTGTGGCCGGCCACCGTTCGAAGCCCAGCAATCGAGCGATGTGTTGTCGATGCACATCCACAATGCGCCACCGTCACCGCGCGAATTTGCGCCGCATCGAGAAATCACCGAACAAGCTGAAGCCGTGATTCTAAAAGCGATGCACAAAGATCCACGCCATCGGTTTCAAACCATGGGTGAGTTCCGCCGCGATCTCGAAGGTGCGTATGGTTCGATCGCCTACCGTCGCCATGGCGCGCCGGTCGCTGGCGTTAAGCCGCTCGGTGAAGAAGCGCGGTCGAAGCGGCTTACCGAAGAGATCGACGAATGGATTGGCAACGGCGATACCGGGCTAACCGTCGAAGAAGCGAAGATGATCGCGTTGGTTGAAACAGCTGAAAAGTCGTTTGCCCCCGCAAGCATGTCCGGCAAAGACGCCGAAAACCTCGCGAGCGCGCTCAATCGTGCGCTCGATGAAGATGAGAAGTAACGATGGCTGGAGATGCCCCGCCTGGGCCGCCGCCCAGATCGCCATCCGCTATCTTGCGAGCAACGCCGAGTAACAACACGGCTGAGATTTTCAACGTAATCGCCAATCGCGAAGTTTCGATCGTCTATCAGCCGATCGTCGATCTGCAACGCCGCAAGGTATTTGCGTACGAGGCGTTGGCCCGCTCGAAATCGCCGCATTTCGCTGGTCCATTGCCGCTGTTTGCGGCAGCCGTGGAGCACAAATGCACCGGCGAACTGGGCCGCTTGCTGCGGCGGATGGCGCTCGAAGGTTGCCCCAATGCGCCGCTGTTCATCAATATTCATCCGTCCGAACTCAACGAGCAGTACCTGATTCAACCCGACGACGCGATCTTCAATCACCACGACGATGTGTATTTGGAAATCACCGAGTCGGTGCCGCTATCGCACTTCGAGATGTGTCAAAGCATGCTGCACGAAGTGCGCGGCCGCGGGGTGCATTTGGTCGTCGACGACCTTGGCGCTGGGTACTCCAACCTCAAGTACATCGCCGATTTACATCCGCGCGTGGTGAAGATCGATCGCGGCTTGGTCGATGGCCTCACCATTAACAGTCGCCTATTCAAGTTGGTCTCGGCGATCGTTAAACTATGCAAAGATCTAGACGCGCTGGTCGTCGCCGAAGGCATCGAAACCGTCAGTGAATTCGACGCGGTTGTCGCTAGTGGCGCACGCTACGCTCAAGGCTACTTGCTTGCACGCCCGGCGTTTCCGTTGCCCGATGCCATCTGGCCTGAGCGCGGCGGCGAGCCCGCAGAAACATTGACCCAGCCGCGGCGCAAAAATCACACGCTCAATCGCCGCATGTAAGCCGCACAGTGGCGTAACTACACCTCGCGTTCGCGCACCGAATATTCGAGCTTCCAACGACCGCGGCCGTCACGCGCGGCACACCAAAGCTCTAACGTACCAACTTCGGTAACATGGGCTTCCAAGCGAATCGGCACTACGTCACCGCTGCGCCGATCGCCTTCAACGGGCACCGTTTTCTCGACGGGGTCGAGCTCGGAAATCGTCGCTGCTGCGGCTGGTGTGCCGAGATCAATCAACGCGCCAGCGGTGTCATCTTTGCGTGCACTCGCTGCAAAAAAACGGAACGTCACATTTTCGCCAACGACCAAGCCCAATTCGTCGTCGGGCAGTTCCACTTTCGAACCTTCTTCGAGACCCTGTGGCGCCACACACAAGGCTTTGACCGGCGGCGCAAAACCCGGAATCGCCGGCATTGCCGATTCGATGCCGATGTAATACGCCCGCGCGGTGCCGCCGCGAATGCGCACGCCGCGCGTGCCGTGGCCAGCGCGAATGCGACCGTAGTGCGCAGCACCGACGGCAACCGCCAAATCCAAATCAATACCACCGAGGATCTTCAAATCGCGGCCACACCACGCACGCAACACCTCGGTCACACGATTGCGCAAACGCGATGCCTTCATCACGCCGCCGTTGAACAACACGGCCGTTGGCTTTTTGCCATGGCGGCTCAAAAATTCAGCGAGGTGTCGCGTAATCGCTGGATCGTGCGCATATGGCAAGCCCATTTCGCGCAGGCCCATTGCCCGGCGCTTCGCTGCGCGCGCGTCCGCATCCACCGTCGGGAAAAAGCCATCGATCAGCAACGCTTCAGCATCCGCGCGGCGCACTTCGGTACGAATGGTGCCACCGATGAGTTTCGAGCCGCGGCCCAACAACGCGACGGGCACCGACTCCGGCGCAGCATCTTCAAGCAGCGCTTCTTTGGCTCGCCGACATGCATGCGTCAACGCGCGCTGTTGCAGCGCATCGAGGGTTTTGCCTTCGTCGGTGAGCCGCTTGTTCACGATCGCTGCCAAGCCGAGATCCATGTTGTCGCCGCCAAGCAGAATGTGATCGCCAACCGCGATCCGCTCGAGCCCCAGCGTGCCACCCTCGTCGGTAACTTCGATCAACGAAAAGTCCGTGGTGCCGCCACCAACGTCGCACACCAACACCACGTCACCCGGCGCCAAGTCTTTGCGCCAAGCCTCGCCGCGGCCGGCCAGGTACGCGTAAAACGCAGCTTGCGGCTCTTCGAGCAACGTCACTTTGTCAAAACCGGCTTCACGCGCAGCAACCACCGTCAATTCGCGCGCTACAGCGTCGAAAGATGCGGGCACGGTTACCAAGACATCGAGCTCCGCCAACGGTTCATCTTCATGCGCGTCATCCCACGCGGCGCGCAGGTGCGCCAAATAGCGCGCCGAAGCGTTCACCGGCGAAACCCGTTCGCCGTCCATTTCGGCTTCAAGCTCACGTTGGGTGCCGCGCCACGGCAGCACTTGCGACGTTCGATCGATCGCAGGGTTGCACAGCCACGATTTTGCCGACGACACCAAGCGATGGGTCAGTTCGGCGCCACGATCGCGCGCAAACGTGCCAACGGCATACTTCATAGGTCCCGACCAGGGCAGCGTCAGCCCCTTGGCCGAAACTTCAGCGTCCGACGGCAAAAGCAAAAACGACGGCAGCGTCGAGCGCGCAGCCACTTCACCAGGGCCAACAATTTGCGCAATTTCCTCCGACACAACCGGCGCATCACCAATGGCGCTGGCCATCGCGCAGTTCGTCGTGCCTAAGTCGATCCCGACGACGCGGGTCTCTGCATTCTTCATTGCCCAACCTCAACTTCAGCCGGTGCAATCACGGTGCGATCCACACCTTCAACCAACGCTGGCAGTTTGGCTTCGGTGGCTCGCCAACCGTGATGCCGCAAGGTGCCTTTAAATGGCGCTTCGCCGCGCGCTTCGCCGATCAAACGAATCTCCGATGGATCGAAACCCTTAGGCACAGTCACTCGATCTTCTTCGGCCCCTGGCATCACGGCTTCAAGCGTTACATGCTGATCTAATACCTTGCGGCACCCACGATGCACATCGCGTGCGGCAGCGCCGATTTCTGCGTCGGAAAACGTGTCGAGCGGCTCACGCAAAAAATCGATCAACCGACCTTCGCGTTGCAGCAACGCAAGCATCGCCAAAGCACCATCGCGATGATGCCCGGCCGTATTCGTCTTTGGCTTTTCAGGCTTGTCATGCTTTTCAACGGCGACAGGCTTGATGGCTTCGTCCTTGTTAGCCACCACGCCAGATGGCGCCTTGTCCAACGCAGGCGGAGGGGCCGATCCCGGCGGCAAAAACTTCACTGCATCGGCAGGCAACTTGCCGCCAAAGAGCAGCTTGAAGAAACACGAAAAGGCCATCCCAATGCGCGACATGGCCGCGAGGTATACCCCACGGATTTGCGGGGCCCAAGCGGCGAGGATCCTCAAAAATTTGAGGCCTGCGCCTGAGCGCACGGAATACATTCAGCTAGTTAGCCCACCGGATTTGATATTTTCGCCCTGGCGCAGTCCTTGCTCTTGCCCAAGCGACTACCTACTAACTAGTTCACTTATTCATTTTTATTCCCTTTATGATGAAATCCATCACCCACCGAGGACCTATGAACACCCGGCTTCGTCACCTGCTAATGACCGCCAGCCTAGCCGTGGTCACGACCACAGCTGGCTGCGATCTCTATTTCGGCCATGAATACCCGCCGCCTTGCGCGGGCATTCGGGAAACCGATGGTGCGCCACTTACGCCGAACGCGTACCGCAATCCTCAAAACGGCCAGTGTCAGTCGTTTGGCGGTGGTTACTACCCTTGCGAGGGTGATGTTGCTGCAGATGTCGCGGCGATCCCGGACTGGGGCTCCTGCTACACCGCGTGTGAAGGCTTAAGCGAGAGTGCCTGCATCGCAGCACCAGAGTGCTTTGCAGCGTATATCGAGCCAGTTGGCCCTGCTGACTCGCTCATTGATAAAAAGTTCTACCAGTGCTGGGACGTTGCGCCATCGGGGCCGGTTAACAATCGAGAAGCGTGCGACAACCTGAACGCGGATCAATGCACCCGGCACAACGACTGCTCGCCGGTGTATGCCGATTCCAGTTACAACGACGCCTTTGATCGCCTCGAGCTCAATTTCGCACGCTGTGAGCCGGAAGGCACCGCTCAGGGTTGCTACTCGGACTCGGATTGCCAACCAGGCTATGGCTGCACCGCGTCAACCGAGTGCAACACGCCACCAGGCTGCGACCTCAACGGCGTCTGTCCAGATGTTTGTTACGGTAGCTGCCGACCACTCGGCACAACGTGCACCGCTAATTCATGCCCTGACGGCACCACGTGCGTCGTTGCCTGCCCCGACGACCCAACCGCTCGATTCGGCGAAGGCGCGTGCTTCATTCAGTGCATTCCCGACAACAACAGTTGTGCAGCAACCACGTGCGAGCCCGGCACTCATTGCGAAGAAATCTGCCGCGAATGCCCACCCAATGCTGATTGCAGCACGCAGTTCCTCTGTGAAACTACCTGCGTTCCCGATCAACCACAATCGTGCGACCAAGTGGCCTGCGACATCGGCTCACACTGCGAGCTAAGCTGTTCGGCTGGCCCGTGGAGCGGCAGCGGTGGGGGATCGCCAAACGACCCAATGCAACCACCTCCGCCCCCAGACATGGACTGCATTGCAACCTGTGTTCCCGACCAGAATCCAACGTGCGAAACCATTGATTGCGGCCCTGGATCACACTGCGAAGAACGCTGTTTCCCTTGCGACCCAATGCCTGGCGACACCATGTGTGCGAATACTTGTGATGTGCAATGTGTGCCAGACGAAAATCCATCGTGCGCGATGGTCGATTGCGCACCAAACACGATTTGCGTCGAACAATGTGACCCGAACCGCGGCTGCTTCCCCGTCTGCGTGCCGGTTAACCCTGATCCAGGCAGCTGCACTGGTGATGTTTATTGCTTTGCAATGCCACCTGCTTGTCCGGCCAACACCACACCAGGGATCGCCAACGGCTGCTGGACTGGCTACTGCATTCCAAACGCCGAGTGCGGCCCGAACGATCCCGGCACCTGCGGCGGTGATGTCATTTGCGCAATGCCACCACCAAGCTGCCCAAGTGGTACGGTGCCCGGCCAACGTGGTGGCTGCTGGAGCGGTTACTGCATTCCTGAAGCGCAGTGCAACGCAGGCGTCGCATGCGAAGCGCTGACCACTGAGGCAGCTTGCACCAATCGCACCGATTGCGTGCCTGCATACACTGGTGAACAATGCACCTGCTACCCAGATCGCTGCGAATGCCAATCCACCACCTTCGCTCGCTGTGAAACTGCAATCATGCCTTTTGCGGCAGCTCACTAAGCATCATGAAGTGTAGTCGCGGTTCGTAAAGAATCGCTGGCTAAACCGCCAAACGCCGCAACTCAGCGGCGTTTCGTCGTTTCGGAGTCCCGCAGGGTTCACCGTTGCGCTACCGTCACCCGCAACCATCGCCGACGGCAAAGAGCAGCAAACATCAACGAGCACTGCCGAGATCGCCGCGCATTGCCAGCGCTACGATCGGAGGTCACGCGTGGCCCGCGCCATTGTTTGATTGCTGCACGATCGTGCCGCTCCGTGCCGCCACCTGCCCCGCGCTGCGCCCGCGCATCCATGCGCCGTCGTTCTAACGTACCGGTGAAAGCGCGAGCCGCCGTTATTCGTCGGCAAGGTCACCATCGTTGTCGAACGAGATCTCCCCCGTCTGAGCGCGCTCCAAATACATCGACATCAATTCGGCAAAACTCGGTGCGATCAACGGTCGAGCGTTGTCGTCGGCGACATATTCGATGATCTGCCCTACGAGGCCGCCGGCTGCAGGTGCGAGGTCAATGCACAAAAAATCGCGACCTCGCTGACTTTTGCTTATTGGAATCCAGCGCGGATGATAATCGACTGGCTGCACGCCAATGCCCACATCGTCAGCATCGACCGCCGTCTCTTCACCGAAGATATCGCTCTTTACAGCGGCGATCTCTTCAATAGGCAACAACGCGCCCAACCCGACCCATGGAGCAAATTCGTCTTGGCCGTTGTGGATCAACAAAAACTCTTTGTAGTCCGCCGGCAAAGTAACGCCCAAGCTACTTTCGGCGGCCGCAATTGCCGCTGCTGTGGCTGGCGGATTGAATTGTTCTAGCGCATGCGGTTGTTCGGCTTCCAACCAAGCCGAGATCGCCGCCCAGCGCTCAGACACGGAACCAGTCACGCGTTTTTGCGCTACTTTTTGAACCGGCCCCGAAATCTTACCCGCATATTCGACCTCAAGTTCAGCAAATAGCTCCTGCAACTCTGCAGCAACCATGCGATGAGGCGCTTTAATCTCGGGCATAGCCAACAGTTCGTCCAATGTTGTTACGCCGAGGGACTGCAGAAAAACGCTGGTGCGAACGCTGACTTCCAAATCTTCGATGGCTCTCGTCATGAACGCAACTGTAACGCTTGGAAGCAGGACGGCTCCAAACAAACCAGAGCGAAAATGAACACTCAACTTTGAATTGAGCCCTTCATCGCATCGTGTCGGATCCGCTTGAACCGCTCATCGCAGACAAATCCATTTTCGGTTCAGCAGCCGAATTGAATGTGTAATAGTTGAGAGATCGCAACGTAAGAAAATGAAAGACGCCAGCGTCGAGG
>JAKQOD010000821.1 GCA_029565465.1 Deltaproteobacteria bacterium | reverse complement strand
TGTTGCCAGCTGCGTTGCCTGGCATTGTCTCGGGTGCCCTGCTGGCGATCGCGCGTGCCGCTGGCGAAACGGCACCGCTGCTGTTCACTGTTGGTGCAGCGACTGCCTACAATCCGCATTTGTTTGAACAAGCCAACACGGCGCTTTCGGTGCAGATTTTTGGCAACGCAACATCGTCGTTCGCCGCAGCCCAAGACCGTGCGTGGGGTGCAGCGCTAACGCTGGTCGTACTGACCTTCGTCGTCACTCTCGGCGCACGGCTTTTCACTGCTCGCTTCACCGCCAAACGGTAACCATGACCAAGGACAGCACCATGCCAGCAGCATTCGCCGCCACCACGGACGTTCCAGCCTCGGCGCCTGGCGCTACCGCAGCACCAACGCCAGCGGGCAGCATGATGCAACGCATGGCCGAACGCACCGGGCCAGCAGTCAACGCTAACGCAGCGACGGTGTTTGCGCTCGATCGGCTCGAAGTTTTCTACGGCGCCTTCCGCGCCGTGCGCGATGTAACGCTTAACATTCATGCCAACGAAATCACGGCATTCATCGGCCCATCAGGCTGTGGCAAAAGCACGGTTTTGCGCTGCTTAAATCGAATGAACGATTTAATCGCAGGCTCGCGGGTGCGTGGCCATGTCACCTACCATGGCGTTGATTTGTACGGCGCCGACGTTTCGGCGACCGAAGTACGCCGCCGCATCGGCATGGTGTTTCAAAAGCCAAATCCTTTTCCCAAGAGCATCTACGACAACGTTGCGTTTGGCCCGCGCATCAGCGGCATCCGCGACCGCGCCAAGCTCGACGAGATCGTCGAAAAATCGCTGCGTGGCGCAGCGCTGTGGGATGAAGTCAAAGACCGGCTCAAAGCTTCAGCGCTCGGCATGTCGGGTGGCCAGCAGCAACGTTTGTGCATTGCACGCACGATTGCGATTGAACCAGAAGTCGTCTTGATGGACGAACCGTGTAGCGCGCTCGACCCGATTGCCACCGCACGCGTCGAAGAATTGATGCGCGAGCTCAAAAGCAAATACACCATCGTGATCGTGACGCACAATATGCAGCAAGCTGCCCGGGTCAGCGACCGCACCGCATTTTTCACCGCCGACCTCGACACCAAAACCGACCAGCGTACCGGCGTGCTGGTTGAGTACGATGCGACTTCGAAGATCTTTGCCAACCCACGGGAAGAACGCACCGAGAACTACATTACTGGCCGCTTCGGCTGAGCCTTGCGTCGTTACGGTTTCAACGGGCCACGCGGTGGCGTCGGTGGCGCTTGCGTTGCAAAACGCGGAATCATCGCAAAGATGTAAATCTGCAAGAACGAGCGTTGTTGCACCGAGAACGAGGCGCCCAGGCGCGCACCAAGCCGGCGCTGTATTCAAATCGGCGCTCTAGCGAAAACCCAGTTGCCGCAGGAACTTGGCAAATTCATTGCGCCGCTGGGCCCCTGCCGGGGTATTCGGCGCGTAATAGAAGTGCCCAGTGCCGTTTAACATTTGCCAAGCAAGCTTTGGTGCAGAAAGCACCAAGGTATCGCGGCCCATGCCAGCGTAGATCGGGTCGCCTTGTGAAACGAGATCAACCACAATCACGCGGCCAATGTTTGGATTGTTGCGCAACGCCGTGAGGAAGGCCTCGCTGATCGGCGAGCCGACGAGCACGAGGTTGTCAACGTAGGTACCGGCTTCACCGTATTTTTGCGCAACTTGGGCAGCGACCAGCGAGCCATACGAGTAACCCACCAAATTGAATTGCGTTTGATTCACTTGATCGGGCGCATCGATCAAAACGGTCCAAGGTGATGCGCCGTAGCGAAGCACATCAACGCCGAAGGTCGCGTCGAGCGCGGTACCGCCCGACCAGATATCGCGGTTGACTGGTTGCAGCTTGATGCTCTGGGTTTCAAAAGCGCGCACCATGTCTGTAATGTAACCACCATCCATGCCAGCGCCGCCAAAGAACAGGTTGCCTTTGACCGCAGCACCTGGTTGCACTTTTTCGCCACTAGGCGCGTCAGCCGTAATGTTGGCGACTGAATACATTCGAAAATAAGCCTGCTCTTGCACGCTCAACGCAGCGCCGATGCGAGCGCCCAGATTCATAGGGTCTCGGTTGTACTCGGTGGTCCAGTACCCGTACTCAAGCTCCGAATACCGACTCGAATTCTCATCGCTCAGTGGCAACGCATACAGCAGCTTGGCGGCATTGCTATTGGCCACGTTACCGATCTCGTTTTCACCGACGGCACCCATGACTTGGTAAATTGCACCAAAAGCACTGTGAACAGCGAAACCTACCGTGCCTGGTGGATAGCCGCGGGTCGCTTCATACGCACCCAGGCGGCTTGTCGGATTCGGGTGCATGACACCGTCATCAACCGCATTTAGTTCATCGATACGCTGCGCCGCTTGCGCACCAGTTTGGGCGCGCAGCGCTTCCAATGCTTGCGTAAACAAGACGTTTCTCATTTGCGAGTCTTGTGGTGCGGCGTCTGAAAATTCGGCGAGGACTGGCGATAGCGATGACCCTTGCAAGCTTGAGTGACTTGCATCTTTGGATGCACGCAACAACAGCGCCAAAGGTTCAAGCTCAAGCGAGGTAACGAAGGGTTGCGCCCCATTGCCATCACCTAGGTCGAACATAAAGACGGATCGCCCTTCCGCCATCGCACTATAGAGTGCGCTATTGAATGAGCTTTGTGCTGCGGTACCGGCCCGCAACTTTGCAAAGTCGGTGGTTTGCCGCTCGAGCGTTGGCCGCGCGGCTTCCTGCGCCATAAAGCCGCCGATAACCTGGGTGCCAAGCCCAACAATGTCGCCATCGCGCAAGCGCTGCAGCAAGCCGGTGACGGTGGCGGCTTGCCGCACCAGATCAAACGACGAATCGAGTTTGGTATTGGTCATCGTGCCGACGGCGTCGGCAAGCGAGACAATCGCCACAAACAGGCCAAGCACGTCTTTGTTCTTGACTGCGTTGTTGAGGCTGCTGGTTGCATTGAGTGCAGTTGCCACCACCGTCAGGTTTTGCGTCGTGCTCGACGCCGTTGCGAGCCCTTGTGCCGAATCGCTGATCGCGCTGACGCCGGCGGCCGCACTAGCGATCGACGCAAACAACGCGATGCCGCGGGCGCCGCTGTCGATCTGAATGCCAGCATTGATCACCGCGGCATACGGGGCCACCGCGGGAAACGCTAAGCTGACAATCGCCAATACTGGGCCGATGGCTTCGCGCCACCAAGGTTGCTCAGGCGGCAGTTTCATTGCCGCGCCACCGACGATGCTGCCATCCGCAGCGATGGACACCGCGCCTAGCCAGTGCGCACCGTTGGCATCAAACGTATACGAATGATCGCCCGGCTCTTTTTGAAACATCGTAACCGTCGTCAACACCGTAGCTGCCGCCAACGGTGTAATCGTGCGCACGGCTTCGAACGGCAAGCCCGCTTGGCGCAACAGCAACCGTTTTTCCACCATCGGCATGCGCTCCATGCCCAACTGCGTCGCGATCGCACTTTCCGACACCGGCACCCGCCCGTCGATGTGCCCTTGCCCATCCGACGTAAAGGTCAGCGCCACCATGAACAAATCATCGGGCGGCCGATTCTCCGGGTCTGTGCCCGGCGTCAGCGATGGATAGCCATACCACTGCCGATACGTCGCAGGGCCGGCCACCGTCATCGCAACCCGGGCATGCGCCAACACCACCGCCAGCTCTTGCGGAAACGCGCGCGTGGTCCAGTCGGCATCGACACCGAGATCGCGCAACGCCAGCGCCATCACTTCCGGCGACAACTGCGCCGCTTGGCGATACAGCCGCGAATACGTGTCTTGTGCGCCCACATCGCGCAGCTCGGGCAAGCCGCCCGGCCATTCGCGATGTTCAAAATCCCGGCGCTGGCCGTACGCTCGCTCGCTCGTCGGCCGTTCCCATGTGCCACGCGTCGTCATGATGGCACCGTCGGCGCGCACCTCGAACCGCGCGCCGATCGTCACCGTTTGATACGTTGGCTCCGCATCGCCTTGCGCCGGCAGCTGCTCTTCCACCGTGGCAAAATCCATCGCCACGGCGCCGGGCCCGCCGAGCTGCCGCCGGATTTCCACGCGATTGAAAAAGTTTAAGATCGTACGGTCATCGAAGCCCCGCGTGTCGACGCCAACCTGCTGCAGCGCCGCCGCGCGCTCGCTGTGCGACAAGTCGATTAAATGCGAGGTCACCGCCAGTTCATTGTCGCTCGCCAACGGCGCGCCATTAACATTGCCGTGCCGATCGATCGTCACCGGCGCACGCAGCGTGTCGGCGCCCACCGTGCCGGTGCCAGTGCGTTGGAGTTGCCGCAGCAAATCCACAAACGCTTTGTCGAGCGCGGGTCCGTCGGCAAACAGGGCGCCCGCCTCGCCGTACACCTGGATCAGCGTCTGCCGCTTGGTTGCGTTTGTTACCAACGCCGCAGCGGAGATCGTTTCTGGCGAGCCACCGAGGCTGAGAAACTCGGGCTGCCGCAACGCCATCGCGCTCTGCTCAATCGGCTCGCCAGCAGGTGGCTCCGCAACGGGCACCTCGTCCGGTGGCTCAATCGGCTCACCACCCACGCTGCCGCCCGACGGTTCACATTCACCCATCGCGCAAGGCGCCCGGCCCAAAGCCTGTGGCATCTGTGCCATGATGGTTGCGGCTACCAACACCGCGGCTATTTCGCGCTTAACGTTCGGCATCTCGGCTCTCCTGTTAGATGAGCCATGACGCCGTTCGTCGGCACCATGTCGCAGATTTTATTGCGCAGGTACCTCTTTTTCTACGATTGGTTCGACCAGGCTACGGTTGCAGTGGTCCACGTGGAGGCGTTGGTGGCGCCTGCGGGCCAAACCGCAGCGGCACGGCATGGGCGAAAATGTACATCTGTAGAAACGAGCGTTGCTGGACCGAGAAGGAAGCACCCAACCGAGCGCCCATGTTGTTTGGGTCTTTTTGATTTTCGGCAGCCCAGTACGCAAACTCCATCGCTGCGATGCGACGCGAATTTTCGGCGTTCAGTGGCAAGTCCATCAGCGCCTTGGCTTCGTTGCTGTAGAAAACGTCGCCAATTCGAATTTCGCCGAACGTCCCGAGCGCTTGGTAGATCACGCCGATGGCATTGTGCACGGCATAGCCGACCGTGCCAGCTGCGTAGCCACGGGTAGCTTCATACGCGCCCAGCCGCGAACTCGGGTTTGGCGTTGCCACGCCCGAGTCCACATTATTGAGGTCGGCGAGGCGTTGGAACGACATAGCGTCACTCGCAGCTTTGAGCAGGTCTAATTCTTGCGTGAACAACACGCGCTGCATGTTGGGGTCAACCGGCGCTGCATCGGCATACTCTTGAAGATACGGACTCATATTCGAGCCCGCTAAGCTGGCATGGCTAGCGTCTTTGGAGCTGCGCAACAACGCTGCTAGAAATTCAAGTTCTGCCGACGTGACATAAGGTTGCGCGCCGGAGCCGTCGCCCTTGTCGAACATGAACACCGATTGGCCATTGCTGAGCGCATTGTAGAGCGCTGCATTGAACCGATCTTGCACTTGCAACTCGGCGGCGGTTGCAGCGCTATCGCGTTGCGACGCCACGTACGCGGCCACACCGACGTTGCCGCTGCCGTACACCAACGATGGTGCCTGCGCAGCCGCAGCACGATCCTGGAAACCACCGATGACCTGGGTGCCAAGGCCAAGAATGTCGCCGTCGCGCAACCGCCGCAACAAGCCGGTAACCTTGGCGGCCTGCCGCACCAAATCAAACGACGAGTCGAGCCGCGTGTTGGTCATGGTACCGACGGAGTCGGCCAACGCGACCATCGAGATAAAGATGCCCAGCACATCTTTGTTCTTGACGGCACTGTTCAAGCTGCTCGTCGCATTGAGCGCCGTCGCAATCACGGTCAGATTCTGCGTGGTGGTCGACGCCGTCGCGAGCCCTTGTGCTGAATCGCTGATCGCACTGACGCCGGCTGCGGCACTCGCAATGGAGGCAAACAGTTCGATGCCACGTGCGCCGTTGTGGATCTGAATCCCAGCGTTGATCACCGCGGCATACGGCGCTACTGCTGGAAACGCCAAGCTCACGATCGCCAAGATCGGCTGCAGCGCTTCTTCCCACCACGACGGTTCTGGCGGCAGCTTCACGGCCGCGCCACCGATGATGCTGCCATCGCCAGCCACCGACACCGCGCCTAACCAGTGGGCTCCATTAGCGTCAAATTTGTAGGTGTGATCGCCTGGCTCCTTCTGAAACATCGTCACCGTCGTCAACACCGTTGCCGCCGCCAGCGGCGCAATCGTGCGCACGGCTTCGAACGGCAAGCCGGCTTGGCGTAACAACAGCCGTTTCTCCACCATCGGCATGCGCTCCATCGCCATTTGGGTGGCAATCGCACTTTCCGACAGCGGCACCCGCCCGTTGATGTGACCTTGCCCATCCGAAGCAAAGTTCAGGGTTATGTAAAACAGATCATCGGGAATCGGGTCCTCTGGCGAGTTGTTGACGATCAACGACGGATACCCATACCACTTACCGATATTCGCTTGCCCGGGCACCGTCATCGCCGCGCGCACACGCGCTAGATAATCCGCCAATTCCTGCGGATACGCGCGCGTCGTCCATTCGGCATTGAGGCCAAAGCCGCGCAACACCAACGCCATGACTTCGGGCGACAGCGTGGCGGCTTGGCGATACAGCCGCGAGTAGGTATCTTGCGCGCCGCGATCGCGCAGCTCAGGCAACCCACCCGGCCATTCCCGATGTTCGGCATCGCGCCGCTGCCCATAGGCCCGTTCGCTCGTCGGCCGCTCCCAGACCCCGCGCGCGCCGAGAATCGCGCCATCCGCCCGTACCGTAAACCGTGCACCGATCGTCACCGTCACAGGTTCGACGTAATTGTCATGTTGGTATGGCTGCGGCACTTCGACGTTGGCGAAATCAAGCGCAACCGCGCCTGGTCCACCGAGCTGCCGTCGGATTTCCACCCGATTGAAGAAGTTCAAGATCGTGCGGGCATCGAACCATTGGGGATCGACCCCGACTTGCCGCAACGCTGCTTCACGCTCGGCTTTGGATAGGTCGATCAAGCGCGACGTCACCGCCAGTTCATTGTCGCTCGCTAGTGGCCGGCCATTGATGTTGCCTTGCGCATCGATCGTGACCGCAGCGCGCAGCGTGCCCGCGCCCACCGTGCCGCTGCCTGTGCGTTGCACTTGCCGCAACAAGTCCACAAACGCTTTATCGAGCGGCGCGCCGTCCGCAAATGCGCTGCCAGCAGCGCCACCGAACACATTGATCAGCGTTTGCCGCTTGGTACCGTTCGTCACCAGTTCGGCCGCGGAAATCGTTTCCGGCGCGCCGCTCAGGCTGAGAAACTCCGGCTGCCGCAACGCCATCGCGCTTTGCACGATCGGCTCACCAGCCGGGGGCACGGCCGCAGGCGGTGGTGGCGGCGGCGCCGGCCGCTGCGGGCCACACGCCGTCGAAGTACGTTCGAAGTCGGCGTCCGGCGCAACTGCCTCAATCATGCAGCGCGGCCGCGCAAACGCTTGGGGTATCTGGGCCATTACCGTCGCGGCCACCAGCACCGCTGCTATTTCTCGCTTTAAGATAGTCATTCTTGCCTCTCCTGTTAGGTGAGGCCTGACGCCACGCTGCGTTGCCATGTCGCAACTTATTTGCGACATGCGTGAACTATTTTAAGCAGGGCCCGGCGAGCATGCTAGTTCTTCGCGCCACGGGTGGCCGTAGTCGCGACGGCAAAGGCCCCTGT
>JAKQOD010000819.1 GCA_029565465.1 Deltaproteobacteria bacterium | reverse complement strand
CAACGGAAACCACGATTTGGGTCGATGGGCGGTTTGTTGCGCCGTTGCGCAACGCCGGCGGTGGCGTTGCCCTTGCGCCTGGGCATCACCAAATCGAGTTGCGTGCTGATGGGTATCTTCCTCAATATTTGGAATTCGATACCGCAAGTGGGAGCGCACAAGATGTGCGTTTTGCCTTACATCCCGAATTGCCGTAGTGACGTCCGCGGCGATATCTGTCGAAATTGTGATGGCTGGGTGGTGCGTCCGGTTTAATTCTCTGGGACACTAGGGCGCGATGCTTTGTCAGACTTGCCAAACCCCACTTGAACCGAATGCACGGTTCTGTGGCGTGTGCGGTCACCGCTTGGCGGGCCCAGCAGCCCAGCCCGATCGCGGTTCGCAGCCTGCCATTGCACCACCGCGCGCAGCCACGCCTTCGCCGGTTGCATCGCCACCAAAGCCGGTTGCACCCAAAGCCGACCCGATGGATCCGTTCATCGGTCAGTCGCTCAACAATCGCTTTCGCATCGAATCGAAAATTGGCGAAGGTGGATTTGGCGCCGTTTATCGCGGCGTGCAGTTGGCCACGGGCCGCAAAGTGGCGCTCAAGCTCTTGCACCCTGAAATGACGGCCGATGAAAACTTGGTCGCGCGTTTTCGTCGTGAAGGCTTGGTGCTTTGTAACCTGCGCGACGCCCACACGATTACCACCTACGATTTTGATCAGACCTCCGATGGCACGCTGTACATCGCGATGGAATTGCTCGAAGGCAAGAGCCTCCATGAGGTCTTCCATGCCAATCCGCCGCTCGAATGGCGCCGGGTTTTGCGCATTCTCGCAGCAATGTGTAGCTCGCTTGCTGAAGCGCACTCGCAAGGCATCGTGCATCGCGATCTCAAGCCTGAAAACGTCTATCTCGAGCACCGCTCAGGCAACCCAGACTTCGTCAAAATTCTTGATTTCGGTATCGCCAAAGTGATGCGCGGCGACACGATTGATCCACAATCGGCGCAACTCACTGCCACTGGTCAAACCCTTGGCACGCTCGAGTACATGTCGCCGGAACAACTCATGGGCAAACAGCTCGATGGGCGTAGCGATGTTTATGCACTTGGCGTTGTCGGCTATGAAATGATGACTGGCCGGCTGCCATTTCCCGACGCCAAAGGCCCGGCTGGGTTGATCACGGCACAGCTCAAGCAAACCCCGCCACCGCCTTCGGTCGCAAACGCGAAATTGAATCTGCCACCCGCAGTCGATCGCGTGCTGCTCAAGTGTTTGGAAAAAGACCGCAATCAACGCTTCGCCGATGTTTCGGCGTTAGCGGCTGCGATCAACGAAGTCCTGCAAACCACAACCGCCGAAACTCCTGCATCACGGCCAGCGACGCAACCAGTCGCTGTTGCGCCAGCTGCCGTGATGGCGCCGGTCGTTCCGCCACCGCAAGCCGCACTACCAAGTGCGCCGATGGGGGCCCCGATGGGCATGCAAAACTCTGCGGTGCGGAGCGCATCGCCGCTGGCAACCACACCAGGCTTTGGTCCCGCAGGGCAAATGGTGCCGATGTCGCAACAAGCTGGCTACGGTTATGGTGGCTTTGCGCAAAATCAACCAAGCCAAAATCATGCGCTTGGCCAGCCTCAGGCAGTTGCGATGGCGCAACCACAGATGGCGCCGGAACCGAAGACGAATTGGGTGCTGATCGCGCTAATTCTGTTGCTTGTGGGTGGTGCTGCAGGCGCCGTGCTCGCGTTCATGCTGTA
>JAKQOD010000770.1 GCA_029565465.1 Deltaproteobacteria bacterium | reverse complement strand
ACACGGTTGGCGCCGTTGTCCGGACACCGGACGATGGCGAAAGCAGCCAGGTTGACATCGATCCAGCCACCATGAGATCAAACACAGCCGCGCCGTACGCCGGCGCAACCAATGCAAGGGGCTGCCCCCAAGCGCTCGGCGACAACTGGAGGTCGACGGTTTCGCCCAGCGTTGGCCCAAAGGCGAGCCGCGCCCGGCCGTTTATGTCAACAAAAGCCAGATCCGAATTACCATCAAGATCAAAATCACTCACGGCCGGTAGACACGGCTCGAACACCGAACCGCACCGCACTGTGTGTGCGGCATCAGTATACGTTGCAATGGTGGTCAAGCTCGAACCTTGCAGCTCAACTACGGTAAGACGGTTCGCTTCAACCAGCAACATGTGTGGCTTGGCGCCATCAGGTAGCACCACTACATGCGTTGCATATTCAGCGTTGGGCCAAGGCAGCAACGCACCAAGTGTGCCGCCTGCCTCCATCAGGATCACACCTTTTTCGGCAACAATGTCGTCGCGACCATCGCGATTGAGATCCGCAGCCGCAAGCGGCGTGGTCGCGTCAACGCTCCGCTCATCACGCGCGACCATGCGGCCAGCACGATCGCCAGCGTAGATGCGCAGCCGATTGTTAAGGTCATATAGGGCCATGTCACCGTTGCCATCGCCGTCAAAGTCAGCCCCAAGCAGTGGCAACCGGTGCCCCGTCGCAGCCACCAATTGGGTATGATTGGCAAACTGCAGTGCGCCGGCGTAGTAAGCGAGCGCCGCGGTTGCGGTGGCGGTTCGGCCATCAACGTTGCTGACTACGACATCGACGGCACCGATTGCATGTGCAGGCACTGCAACGACGAGGGTTTCAGCATCAACACGCTCGACCGCACGCGCCGGTACACCACCGATTGACACCGCAACACCTGGGTCGAAGTTTTGGCCGCGAATCACAACGCTTGCCGAACCCGTCGATGGCACGACGGCGGGCGTGACAGCATCAACATGGACATTGATTGCCAAAGAATGGTCATTGTACAAGCCACATGCCGTTGCCGAAACCAGCACTGCAACGATGCAACTCGTGCGCTGCAGCAAACGCTGAGCATCATTGGCGACCACGCGAGAACTAGGTACGTTAGCGTTCATTGTTGCCTTCAACGTTTCGACCGGGTGCGCTGGGAGCTTTTTCTTTCACCAAATGAAACAAAACTACCTTGATGTTGGAAGTCGAACGCGGGGGCGGTGCAGTAAGCGGTGCCGGCGCGAAGACCACCATCAAATCGACGTCGCCATGGGCGTGGTCTACTTCCAAGGCTTGTGCAAGCGCACCAACGTCCGGCGATGTCACGCTAAACAATTGCTGTGGCAATTTGCCAGGCGGGACCTCGAACACGCCGACCCAAGGCGCGCCTTGCGGATCGATCTCAAATTGCAGAACATCACCAGGCGCTACCGAGCCGTTATTGGCCAACGCGGCAAGCGCCGCATTGCTGTTTCGCCGCACCAACAAGGTAACTTGAGGGTCACGTACCGCCGCACCTTTAACCGCGACAACATCGCTAGCAGGCGCTGCGCTGCGCCTTACCCAAAGCACTGCCATCGCTGCAGCGGCAAGCACCAGGCCGCCCACAACATAGCTGCGCCACCATGGCCGCCAGCTAGGCCGATCGCGGCCAGCTGTGATGATGTTGACAAAATGCGCCGCATCAACAAGCCGTGCAGCAGCGGCAGCGTGCTGCACACGTGCCTCACGCAGCGCAGCGCCACACGCAGCGCAAGCCTGGATGTGTGCGAGGACGGCAGCGTCGCTCGGTAATGCGAGTTCAGCCGCTAAGCGTTCAAATACAGCGCGCGACGGATGGGCTAGTTGCGGTCCCATTGATGCACAGCCTTTCGAGCAAGTTGGGTGAAGCGGTCAAGGCGCTCGCTCACGGTTTTTCGTGAAATGCCAAGCAAAGCAGCGGCTTCATCGTGAGTGAATTCATCAAAGTAGATCAGCGCCACGATTTGTTGGGTCCGCGTGTCAGCGCGCGCGATGATGCGCCGACATAGCTCTTTGGCCTCCAGCGATTGCACATCAGCCACAGCGGCATTAAGCCCCGCAACTTGTGCCATCCAGGCTTGGTCCCGGCGCGCGCGTTGGCGCAGCCGATCGATACAAGCATTGGTAATCGCTTGATAAAGCCAAGGCGTAAACTCACCGTGCGCGGGTGGCTTGCGCCACAGCCGAGCGAACACTTCCTGCACAATGTCATCGGCTTCGCTGCCAACGATGCGGCGCGCACGCGCTTGCACCAACGGTGCACACTGGCGATACAGCGCTCCAAATTGCTCAGCCGTTAACACGTTATCCTGTCATAACGCGGGACCCCGAAACGGCGTAACCTTTTTTTGCCGGCGCGCTGCTACTTTTCGCGTTGGTCTACGATCAACCCTTAGGCAGCGCCGTGGGTGCAACCACCTTGGCCAACTCCGCGCTGATTTCCGCTAGCAAATCGGCCTTTTCGCGATACGGCATGAAGGCGCTCTTAAAACCGGCAATAATGATCTCTTTGATCGTCTGCAGCGACCAGCCGTAATGGGTGTGGCACAAATGCAGTTCTTTGGTGACCGTCGTGTCGGTCATCAGCCGATTGTCGGTGTTGATGGTCACGCGAAGCCCGTAGTCGACGAAGAAATCGACCGGGTGAGTTTCCCAACTCGATGCTGCTTTGGTTTGCAGATTCGACGACGGACAGACTTCGAGTGGAATGCGATGGTCGTTAACGTAGTTGAGCAGGTCACCGCTTTCGACCAACCGCGTGCCATGGCCAATGCGGTGCGCGCCGCACTTGTGAATCGCTTGATGTACGGAATCCGGACCAAATGATTCGCCTGCGTGGGCGGTACAGTTAATGTTGTTGTCGATAACGAGTTGAAAAGCGGCGCGATGCAACTTGGCCGGGTTGTTCACTTCCGAGCCTGCCAAGTCAAACCCAACGACGCCGCGATTCTTGAATGCAACGCAAAGCTCCGCGATGCGCAGGCTCGATTCGGGGCCTAACGACCGAATCGCACACAAAATCACACCGTAGCGAATGCCGAATTCGCGCTTGGCATTGCGCAGCCCACGCACCACCGCTTCGACGACCTGCGACGGCCGCAAACCTTCGCGGGTGTGGAGCAGCGGCGAATACCGCACTTCAAGATAACGCACATTTTCGGCCCACGCGTCCTGCGCGAGTTCGTATGCCGCACGCTCCAACGCTTCTTCGGTTTGCATCACGCTTAGCGTGATATCGAAAGCCTTGAGGTAGTCGTCGAGCGACGTACACGACTCCCCTGCGTACACCAAATGGAACAACTCAGTGCGATCGAACGTGGGCAGCGCGACCTTTTGCTTGCGTGCAAGGTCAAGAATTGTGTCCAACCGAATCGAGCCATCAAGGTGGCAATGCAAATCGGTTTTGGGCAAACGCTTCAAAAAATCAAACGACAGCGCGGGAACCATGAAATATTGTCGCGCTTGGCCAAGCCAAGCGCAAGTCGCGGTCGAAGACCTATTTCTTCATCTTGAGCGACTTAAGAAACAGGTTGGCGTTGATTTCGCCCTTTTTGTCGCCTGAGACCCATAGGCTCATCACGCCAAACACCAAGCGCCGTTTTGGGTAATACGCAAAGTGCGTGCGCACCGTTGCCTGTTTGCCGCCGACAGCCAACGAGCCGTACACCACGCGCCCTGCCACACCACCCAGCGTTGCGGCCTTTTCGCTGACCAGCTTGGCTTTCATGCCTTCCAGCATTTTGTCACGCGCGCCGTCCAGGCCTTTTTTGGCGTCGTAGATAATGCCATCGGGCACATAGGTAATTATGATGCCATGCGCGCCTTCACCTTGTTCCGCCATCGCTGAACCGGCTTTGGTCGCACCGGTTGGCCACGGCACATCAAACGTCGAAAACGTCGGTTTGGTTGGATAAACGATCGAATATCCTTCGCCCGTTAGCAGGTATTTGTCGCCGGATTGCGGTGCGATCGTGACGTTGTGAAACCCGGTCTTCTCAATGCCGCCGGCGTCAACCAGCGTAGCGTTGCCGGTTACTTGAAAACCATCAACGAAGGCCTGCACACCATCGCTCTTGCCACTTTCGCGGATGGTAAATAAGCCAACCAGCGCACGGTTTTTGGTATCGAAGCCAATCCACATGTTGACTTCGAGGGCTTGGCCTTGAACGGTACCGCGCGCCATCGTCTTGGTAGCTTTGATGCCGGCCAAATCCATCGCTTGTTCTTTGATGATTTTGCCCTTCAACACGTTGAGCATGCCGTCGCGAGCGGCCTTGACACCAGCCTTGGCATCGTACGGCACATCCTTCGGAATCGGCACCAGCATAAAGCCGTTGCCTAAGTTGCCGGCAGCGTCGGTGGTTTGCAGCGCCAAGGCACCTTTGATCTCGCCTGCGGCTGTTGGCGTATCTTGCGGCGACACCGACGGCTTGGCAGGAAAGGCAACCGAGTAGGTCTTATTGCGGACCAAAAACTGACCATTCCCAGCGTCAGCGAGCTGCAGATCCAGCACGCCGGTCGACTTGCCCCCCAGCGCAGCTTGGTCGGCAAAAGCTGGCAAACTAAGCATCGCGGGAGCGCAAAGCGCCACCACAGCACACACGGTCCATAGGTAACGCTTCATAACCTTAAGTGTGACGTGGCGAGCCCAGCGCAAGCAAGGGCTAACGACGTTTCCGGCGACCGAAATTACAGTCGTCAGCGAGGCCAGTTCCGCCATATACATGCCGGGGCGGCGGTGCTACCAATAGAGTAGCTATGACGCTGGACCTCAAGCGCTATCCCATCCTCATCGTCGATGACGAACAGGACAACCTCGACGCCTTCCGCTTCAATTTTCGCAAGGTTTTCGAGATCGTCACGGCCAACAGTGGTGCCGAAGCGCTCGAGATTCTGGCGCAGAAAGACATTGCAGTCGTCGTCACCGACCAACGTATGCCCAAGATGACGGGTGTCGAGCTATTGCGCGAAGTTAAGCTCCGCAAGCCCGAGGTCGTTGGCCTGATCCTAACGGCGTTCACCGATGTCGATGTGCTGATCGAAGCCATCAACCTTGGCCAAGTGTATCGCTACATCACCAAGCCCTGGGATGCCAAAGAAGTACGCGGCGTGCTGCAATACGCACTCGAACGGTTCCAACTCACCCGCGATAACTCGCGGTTGGCCGCGCAGCTCGCTGAGTACACGGGCTACTTGAATCAGCAACTGCATGGCGAATTCGACTTCGGCAACATCATCGGCTCGTCGGCGGCGCTTAACGAAGTGCTACAAAAAGTTGAACAAGTTGCATCGACGTACTCGACGGTATTGCTGCGCGGCGAAACTGGCACCGGTAAAGAACTGGTCGCGCATGCGATTCACATCAACTCACCACGCGAAGAAAAACCGTTTGTGCGCGTGAACTGCGCAGCGCTGGCACCTGGCATTTTGGAATCTGAACTTTTCGGTCACGAAAAAGGCAGTTTTACCGGCGCCATGCAGCGTCGCCCGGGCCGCTTCGAGCTGGCCGACGGTGGCACGCTGTTTCTCGACGAAGTTGGCGATTTGCCAATGGACGTGCAAATCAAATTGTTGCGCACGCTGCAAGAACGCGAGTTCGAACGCGTCGGTGGTTCCGAAACCATCAAAGTCGATGTGCGCGTGGTTTCAGCCACCAACCGCAATCTTGAAAAGATGATCGAAGACGGCGAGTTCCGCGAAGACTTGTACTACCGGCTCAATGTGTTCCCGATCAACCTGCCGCCGCTGCGTGATCGGCTCGACGATTTGCCGGTGTTGACCAGTCACTTCATCGCCAAATTCGCGCGCTCGATGGGCGTGAAGGCTAGTGGCATTGCGGCTGAGGCTTTGGGGCGTTTGCGTGAGTACAACTGGCCAGGCAACGTGCGCGAACTCGAAAATATTATCGAGCGCGCGATGATCTTGGCCCGAGGCAATGAGCTGACCAGCAGCCACCTCGACTTTGGGCGCCGCGGCAATGCACCGGGTGCCCCAGCGTCGGCCGGTGGCGGTGGCGGCTCGGGCCCAATTGCCCTGCCGACAACCGCGCAGATGGCACCAACGCCGGCTGCTGGTAGCACCGGCGACGACGGCAAATCGCTGTCGGAGCGGCTGCAGGATAGCGAGCGCAAAGAGATCATGACCGCGGTCGAAAAATCGCGCGGCAACATCGCAAGCGCCGCACGCACACTCGGCATCAATCGCTCGACGCTGTACTACCGGCTGCGCAAGCACGGCCTTGAGCACTTGTTGCCAACCAAAGTCACCGGCGGCGACGACAGCAGCGAGGCTAATATCGACGCAGCCGGCCCGACAGGAACGCCATGAAGCTACTGTTCATTGCTGATCCACTCGATCGCCTGACCCTGTTTGGCGACACGTCGTATGCGTTGATGCTCGAAGCTACCGCACGCGGTCACGAAGTCTTCACGTGCTTGGTCGATCATCTCGGCCTCGAAGGCAACGAAGCCGTTGCGCAAGCGACCCCAACTGCGGTGGTTGATGCCGAAACGCCAGCCGACGCTTTTCGGACCAGTGCATCGGTGCCGATGAAACTGCGCGACTTCGACGTTGTGTTGATGCGCAAAGATCCGCCATTCGATGTGTCGTACTTGCACGCGACCTGGATCTTGGAACACGCGCGTGGCAAGACGCTGTTGGTCAACGACCCGCGTGGCTTGCGTGAGCTTAATGAACACTTGGCAGTGCTGCGGTTTCCAGAGCTAACGCCACATACAATCGTTACCCGCAGCGCAGCGCGGCTCAACGCATTTATGCATGAGCAAGGCGGCGCCATCGTCGTCAAACCGGTCGACGGCTTCGGCGGCTTGGGCATCTTTTTGGTACGTGCCGGCGACCCCAATGCTTCGTCGATCTTCGAAACCTCGACGGGCGCAGGCACCCGCTGGACCCTAGCGCAAGCCTATCTGCCGGCGGCGGCCCAAGGCGACAAACGCATCTTGATGATCGATGGCGAACCAGTAGGCGCCGTGCTGCGCGTGCCAGCTGTTAACGAAGCCCGTGGCAACTTGCACGTTGGTGGCCGCGCGGTGAAATGCGACATTGACGCTCGCGATCGACTGATCATCGACACCATCAATCCAACGCTACGCACCTACGGCCAATTGCTCGTCGGTATCGATGTCATCGGTGGCATGCTCACCGAAATCAACATCACCTCGCCAACCGGCGTGCGCCACATCTCGCGCCTCGACGGTCGTAACGCATCGACACCGATCATCGAAGCCTTCGAACGGCTCGCGCCTGGCGCCAAGACCGTCGACGCGTAGCGCATCACGGCTTCAGTGGCTCTTTCATCCGATAACCCACGCCTGGCTCGGTAATGATGAGACGCGGCTGCACCTCCGCAGCTCGCCCGCGCGCAACTACGACAGCATCCGAGGCAAAGAATCCGAAGCGGATTCACGACGAATTGCGTCAATATTTTTTGTAACTTTAGTTACGACAAAATGGCCGCTTTTAAGCACTCACGTCTATCCTCGAAAGACAAATGAACCGAGCCAACCCGCTGTTTTTGATCGCCACGTTCACGCTGGCAATTCCAGCCTTAGCCAAGGACGCCACCGCGCAGGTCGCCACCCCGGCTTGGTGTGGGGATACTGATCGCACGGGCGAAGAGTGGAGTGAGCTTGCCAAAACCGAAGCCGAACTCAAGAACGAATTTTTACCCAACTTTTTTGAGCGCAGCATCACCAATGTTTCGGACACGCTGTGCGCCGCACGATCGCCAATGCCCGCGGCCGAGCGCAGCAAGTTAAAAGCGCTGCAGGCCGCCTGGTCGCAGCGTCTTGGGCTCAAAGAGACGGACTGGGCCGATACCGTCAACCTGCGCGACGAGCAGCCAACGACGCACGATACACATGTCGCGCGCGGCTTTACCCGAGAGGCGGTCGACCGTTGGACGCCTATGCAGCAGTTTATCCGTTGGTCGTCACTAAATGACGACGAGCTTGCCGACATCGACCGGCTTGGCCCGGGGGTGTCGATGCTGGGTCGATACGCGGCAAGCTACGCTTGCTTGAAGCTTGCCTATGGCAAGGCTGGCGCGGAACACTTCTCAGGCGCGCGGTGGGCCCTGTGCGGCATTGACGTCGCGCAACTCGATACTCGCCAAGCCATGGCCGAAATCGCCGCCGCCAAAGACACCAACAAACGCGACCGCATGGACGCACGTCTGCTGGTCTACGCGGTGAACAAGTCGGTGCCGGAGCTCAAGGCCAAAGCCGCGGCCTTGGCGGCGCAAGATCCGGCATACAAAACCGTCTACGGTTTTGCCGATCGAGCGACCAAAAAATGGAACGACCTCTGGCAAACCGACCAGGCGATCATGACCTATGCCCGCCGCGTGCATTTCGGGGCGGCCGCCAAGTCGAACAGCGCGACCAAGGGCTGCATCGAAGAAGGCCGCACCTTGCTCGATGGCGCGATCAAGCAAGCCGGCGCTGACCGCTTTGGCAAGATCTCGGGCGCCGACCGCAACAACGAGTTTGCACGCATCTATCAAGTCATCGTCGCTGATGATCGCTCCGCCGTGATGGTCGACGCGTTGTCGACCTGTCTTGCCGCGCGCAGCAAAGAAGCCAAGGCCAGCCCGCGGGGCAACCCAGGCGAAGGGGCCGAACCGACCGGCGAAATGCGCCTGCTGTCGAGCCTCCAGTGGACGTCGTTGCCGGTGTTCGGTCCGCGCCACGACACCTTCCGGGCCATGTTGGTTGATGGCTCGGGGTTAGAGTTCGAAAAGTCCGATACCAATTTAGCCGGCAGCATCAACGATCTCATGAGTCTAAAAGGCGGCAGCAGCGGCAGCAGTCCTAACAATTTCGCGTTCTCAACGGTTACAAAAGTGAAAAAGACCGCCAAGGGTTTGCAGGTCACCTTTGAGAAAACCAAAAAGACCGAGAAAGACCAATGCCTGTCGTGGACCGACACTAAGCGGGTCAGCCGGATCAATGCCGACGGCTCGGTCGACTATCACAGCAACTGCAACAAGCGCGGCAACGTGACCTATAACGTCGGCGACGCCGATGTTGTCATTGATGCGGCCTACGCCGCTGGCGTGAACCCTGGCGTCACCCTGTTTGCCGGCAATGGCATGGCCATCGCGGTCGTCGGCAAGAACGGCGTCCCGACCCACATCCTGGGCGTCGAAGTAAAGTAGCGCGGGCCGCGCCTGCGTTGCGCGTTACAAGGGAATGATGGGGTACACCTGCCAGCGTTTGGCTCGAATGCCGTCGGGAAATACCGACGACGTGTAAGTGACGTCCTCGAGTTGAATGCCGTGGCGCAATATATGGTCGGCCACCCCGGGCGCGGAGAACGAGGTTTCGCTCATGACGATTTGCCATTGCTCAGCGAGCGACTGCAGTTTCGCTGCGATGTTCACGGTGCCACCAAAGTAGTCGATGTTGGCATTGAGCCGCACCGCGATGCATGGCCCGGTGTGCAGCGAAATCCGCAACCGCAACGGTGAGTTTGTGGTGGGCCCAAACGCCTGATGCAGCGCCGCGCCAGCCGCAATGGCATCCACCGGGTCACTAAACGCGGCCATCACCGCATCGCCAATGGTTTTGATCACCGCGCCCCGATATTCCGCGACGATTGCAAACGCAGTTTCGAAATGCTTGTTGATTTGCACAAACGCATCCGGATCACCGTGACGCCGATAGAACTGCGTTGACCCGACGACGTCAGTGAAGAGAATCGTTTGCTCCCCGACACCAAGTTTGACGTCGGAACCCAAATACTGATCGGAGAACAGATCACGGAACTCCGGTACTGTCAGCAAGCGGTCAGGTGGCAGCGCATGCTTGCGCCACGCCGCCGACTCGATCACGACCCGGATGGCGTTTGCCGTCGGATTAACGATGATCAGATCTGAGTCTGGCGTCACGGTGTGTGGGTCGCTGCTCGTCACGGTCAGCGTCTGTGCCGGCGCTGCAGCTGGTGCCAACGCACGCGTTACCGAAATTCGCGCTTGCGCCGGGTGCCCCACGGCGCGAAACACATACTCACCCTCCGCCAACTGCGGCCGCAACTGCCGTTGCTCGCCGGGTTGTAGAACGAGATGAACTTTGATGTGCTGTTTCGCATTCGCCTCCGCCGAACAATACATACGTTGCGCGGTCGGTCTGATCGACGGATGCGGAGCGAATGAAACTTCGACGCTTTGGGGGGTGAGCAAGTCAAACTGCTTTGCGCACGGTTCGCAAACTTGATCTGTTTGCAGCTTGGCGAGTTCGGTAACCCGCTGCTTCGGCCCCCGACAGTGTGGGCAAATGGCATCCCACGTCATTTCCAAAATGCCCATCCGCGTGCTGTGCAAGGCAACACGAAGCAGCTCGCGTTCGTCAACGGCCAAATCCTTGGCCAGCGCTGGCAACGCCAACCGTGCAACGTGGTCGTCGGCAGCGGTTTTCACGTGATTCATCAATGCTGTGACGACGCCCGCTTGCAAGTGCAGCGCTTCAAGTTGCTCGGTCGCCGCCGCGAGGCGCGCCGCTCCGTTACCAGCAAGCCTCGGCTGCGCGAATTTGGCGGGCGTTGCAAAGCGACGCTCCAACTGCGGCACCGCCGGCGTAGCGCTTGCAACCAGCGTTGGCAACACGCGCGCATATTTGCGAAACGTGTCACGCATGGCAATCTTGGCGAGCATCACGCCAAGGGCATTCTTGGGCGCAATCGCCAGCAGCAGCGTGAGCGTTGTGCCGTGAGGCGTTTCGTCGACGATATGGGTTGCAATCACCGACTTCGGAAGGCCTTGGCGATAATAACGGGGACAGATCATCCATTGGCCTTCAACCCAACTCCAAGGCGCTTCTTCCCACTGATGAGGAACGCCAAAATGTTTGCAGCTGCCGATCTTTTTGCCATCTTCCTCACGAAACGTCATTGCTGGCATGCCTAGCGCCTGGTTCAAGCGTGACGTATCGGCAATCACACACCACAACGCGCTGGGCGATGTATCGAGTGCGAAGCTGTGAGCAGCGATGACATAGTCTTGCAGCTGCTGCCCCGCGGGCAACGGGCAACGAGCGAGTGCAGCGGCGACATCGGCAACCTGTGAGAAAGGTTTGCGCGCCGCCCCGTTGCCCCCAAGTTCGTTGGCCATACGATTATCGTAGCAGAGTATTCGGCGCGGCCCAGAATTCGAAAAGGTCGAATTGAGCGGCGTGCCGGGCGTATCGATCACAGCTTCAGTGGCTCTTTCATCCGATAACCCACGCCCGGCTCGGTAATAATGAGCCGCGGCTGCGCTGGATTGCTTTCAATCTTTTTGCGCAGCTCAGCGAGATGCACGCGCACATGATGACTCTCGGTGCCGTGGGCATTGCCCCACACGTCTTTGAGAATTTGCCGATGCGTCAACACTCGGCCGGCATTGCGCGCAAGCAGCACCAGCAGTTTGTACTCGATCGGCGTCAGATGCACTTCAGCATCAGCAACGACTATCCGATGCTTCGCAACATCGATTTCGAGCCGGTCAAAGCGCAGCACATCGGGCTCCACATCGACACTGGGTCCACTGCTTTGCCGCAACACCACGCGAATCCGCGCTAACAGTTCGCGCACCCCAAATGGTTTGGTCAGATAGTCATTGGCGCCAGCATCAAGCGCGTTAACTTTGTCTTCTTCGCGACCACGCGCTGAAATGACAATGATCGGAGTCGCTGCGTGGGTTCGAAATTGCCGCGTCCAAGCAATACCATCGCCGTCGGGCAAGCCAAGGTCTAACAAGATCACGGCCGGGGCCCCATCGCGCACCGCGACCTGTGCCGCTGCTAGTGTTGCAGCTTCATGTACGATGTAGCCTGCAGTGCCAAGCGCGACCCGCAGAAACCGACGCACTTGCGGCTCATCTTCAACCATCAACACTGTCGCGCCAACATCGGTCATGGCTGCACAGCCATCTCTGGTAGATGCGCACGCGGCATTTGCAAGGTGAACAACGCACCACCGGTTGCTCGATTGCGTGCGGTTATCGTGCCGCCATGCGCTTCGACAATGCCACGACAAATCGCCAACCCTAAACCAACGCCGCCGATGCCTTGGTGTTGGCCACGAAAGAACTTTTCAAAGACGTGGGCCTCAGCGCCCGCAGCAAAGCCCGGTCCGTCGTCGGCAAACTCGACCACGACGAGTTGTGCAGTGCTAGTAATAGTGACAGTCACGGTAGCGGTCACAGGCGTGTACTTAATCGCATTTTCGATCAGGTTGATAAATACTTGTTCGAACAACACGGGATCCACCGCGACCAACGCTAGTTGCGGCGGTGCTGCAACATGGACAACCCGTGGCGCTAGTTTACGCTCCAACCGGCCAAACGCCGAACCTATCATCTCATCCATAGGCACCAGTTCGCGCCGCACATGTAGCCCACCGGCATCCACCCGCGTCATATCCAAAAGATCTCCAACCAGCCGTTCCAGGCGCTCGGCTTCATCGCACACCGCGGCCAGCAGTTCGTCACGCGTCGCAATGTCGAGCTGCGGTTGATCACGCAATGTAGTCGCTGCCCCGGTGATCGTCGCTAATGGAGTGCGCAAATCATGCGACACCGCCGACAGTAGCGAACTGCGAATCTCTTCGGAATGTACCCGCAGCTTCGCATCACGCGCTTCGTCGGCAAGCTTCGCAGCCACCGCTTGCGAACGGCGATTGCGAGTCGCCAACTCACTAACAATCAAGCCAAAGCCAAACATCATGGCAAACGTCAACCAATAGCGGGCATCCGCCACCGCAAGCGTAAAATACGGCGGCACTAAGACATAGTCGTATGCCACGACGCTCATCGCGGACGCAGCAAAAGCTGGCCCGCGCGGATAGCGGACCGCAACAACCATCACGGCAAGCAAATACAGCAACGCAAGATCCGGCACTGGAAACATCGTCCGCAATGCGACAGCGATCAGCGAGACCAGCGAAACCAGCGCGGCTGCAGCTACATACTGACGAGCTTGCTCCACGCGGCTATTCATAGGTGCGAAATTACCGTAGCACAAGGCAGCGCCGTCGCTGGTCGCCGACATGTAGAGAGCAGCATCGATATTGCGCTCCCTATCATCGCCAACCCGATCGTAGGTGCAGCGCCCCAATTGGCAGCGTCGATAATGGCCGCAGCGACCGGCGCTAAGCCAACAACGAACAGCAAGAGCGCAGCTACTTTGTCTTCCAACATGCGATTTCTGTACGCCTCTGCGCCAACCCTTGCTATCAAGAATGCATCAAGTCATTCTGACCGGCAGCACCACCATCGTCGCGCCGTCGAACTCCAGCCGGCGCTGTACTGAATGCGCGGTTTCGTTGTGCAGTGCGCGCTGCCACCAACGCTCTTCGCGGAAGATCAGCTTGCCTGCAAAAAACACCGAGCGTGGGTACTGTTTGAGTAGCTCGCGACAAACGTTTTCGATCTCCGAGACGGCTTCGGTGCCAACGCGATAGGCGCTGGTGGCAGCCCAGCCCATGCGGGTCTGGGCGAAGTCGACATAACGCGCAAGATCCGCTTCGCCTTGAGCTTGCATTTTGGCAAGCTCGCCTTGGCCTTTGAACGAGCCAGCGTCGATTACGCCAACGGAAACAAACACCACTTGTTCAAACTGCTGCGGAAATACCCGAGGAATTTGCATCAGCGTATGCACGCCCAAGCCACCAAAGCCGCCAGCCAACACCACCGCGGTGGCCTTCGCTGGGTCCATCTCCGTCATGTTGTCGAATGTTGCAGGGATGCGCTCAACCGCCAGGTCGTCGGACAGCCGTGCCACGTTGCGTGCAACTGCACGGTAGTGGCGACGAATGGAAACGCACAGCACCACCACGCCGGAGGTGATCAACAAGGTGATCCAACCGCCTTCGGTGAACTTCTCATAGACTGTGATGCCCAAAATGCCAGCGCAGACCGTAAGCCCTGCACCATGAACCAGCATATTTTTCTTCCACGGCTCAGTTTTGCGCACGTGCCACCAATGCCGCATCATGGCGAGGTTCGACATGGAAAACGTTAAGAACACGTTAATCGAATACATCACCACCAGCGTGCTGACCTTGCCATCGGCGTAAACCAAGACAGCGGCGGCGGCGCCTGCCATCAGCAGCACGCCGTTATGCATGGTGAGTTGCTCAGAGAGCGCCGAAAAGCGATTTGGCAACCACTGATCGAGGGCCATATTGGCCATCACGCGTGGCCCGTCAACAAACCCAGCCTGCGCGGCAACGAACAACAACGCGCCTTCGGCCACCAGGGTCAACACCACAAATGCCTTACCAACCGCTACGCCGCCGATCGACCAATGCCCAGCAAAAGCGTTGGCCAATACCGCATTCATTGTCTGTCCGGACACCGGACGCACTTCCAAGAGCAAATACGCAATCAAGATGCCGCCAGCGGTCAGCGACAGCGAGACCGCCATCAACATCATGGTTCGCTTGCCGGTTCGCACGCGCGGCTCACGCATGATGCCCAACCCATTCGAAACGGCTTCGATGCCTGTAAACGTCCCGCCGCCGAGGGCGAACGCACGCATGAAGATCATCGCGAGTGCGCCAAAGCCAATGGTGCCGAGGTCGCGCGACAAGTTGGTTGACACATCGCTAGCGATGGCACCGGCATGGCCAAGATGGCTAAAGATAGCGCCCAGGATCAGCACTGTGTGGGTCAGCAAAAACGCGACAAAGATCGGCGTGAGCACCAAGATCGATTCTTTAACGCCTCGCAAATTCATGAGTGTCAACAACGCCAGCACGGCGAGCACGGCAGGCAATTTGTAGTGATGCCACGCTGGCGGCAAAAAGCTAAAAATCGCATCGGCCCCCGACGCTAGCGACACGGCGATCGTCAGCACATGTCAACTAACAGTGCGGAGCCAGAGACCAACCCCGCGCGTGCGCCTAGATATTTCGACGCAACCACGTAACCGCCACCGCCTTGCGGAAAGTGCTCGATGACGCGCGTGTAGCCGTACGAAATGATGAACACAGTTAAAGCGACCGCAAGCGCCAGAAACACCGCCAAGTACGCATGATCGGTGCCGAGCGCTCGAAATGCTTCATCGGGGCCGTAGGCAGATGATGATAGCCCATCGGAGCCAAGCCCAACCCACGCAAAAAACGCGATCAACGATACGTGGTGAAAGACTTTGGGGTCATGAAGGTCTTTTTTGCGGCCAAACAAACGTTCTCGAAGCGACATAGACAACCTGCGAAGCGGGCATTGGCCCAAGCGCGCAAGCTATGACTGCTTGGTAAGCAACGTCGAGGGAAAGCGGGATTTTGGGCCCAATCTTGATATGTTCTTGATGCCTAGATTACGCAGCGTTGGCTTGCACTTGCGATCTCGTCAACAACTGCACAACACCACCCGCAGCGCCGACGATCAACGTCGCGAGCCAAAACAGCAACGACGCAGCAAGCCCGTCAGCCGCCGACATGCCGAACAGCTTCGCGCACAAAGCAATGAACACGGCTTCCCGTGCGCCTGCTCCGCCAACGGTGATCGGCAGAAATGTTGTCGCTGCGGCAAGCGGTACCACCAAGAGCGTTGCTGGAATCGAAACGTTTGGATGCAAATCGCGCAAGATGACCCAACCCGCAAGTGCTGTCAGGATCTGCGTCGACAACGACAGCGCCGCGGCAGCCACGAAATGCAACGGCCGGGTAACAACAGGTAAGCGCTCGGCAATCGCTCGCAACGGGCCAGGAAACAGCGGCGCGAGTTTGCGCCCAAACGGCAACATAAAAACCGAAACCACCGATGCCGCAACGCCGCCGAGACTCCACCACCACAGCGTTCCTGTATCGCTAAGTTGATCGCCACTGAGCAGCAGCCCGACCGCCACCAACGAAAATACCGCAAACAAACCTAAGGCGCGCTCGACCAACACCACAGCGATTGCGCCCGTGGTCCCGTGCTCGCCAAACGAGTTGCGCGAAACCACGCCGCGCATCAAGTCACCAGCCACCGCGCCAGGCAAAAAGTTATTGTAGAAAAACGCAATAAAATACAGGCGCACTGCCGTGGTAAAACGCGGCCGCGATTGCGCGCCATACGCCTGCAACAGCACCCGCCAGCGCCACGCACCGGCAACGACGTTGACGGCGATGAACACTACCGCAGCGACCATGGCGAACGCCGACACCCGATGAAACGCAGTTTTCACGCTCGCGATATCGATGAGCCGTGCGATGTAAACAAAGCCTGCCAATGTGCCGCCCCATCGCGCAATCCACCCCCAACGCTGCCACCAACCTCGCAGCCCGGTCGCACGGTCTTCAGGCGTCGTTGCGCTCACGCCGAGGCATCCGCGCAGCATTGACAATTGTTACGAACGTGCATGCAGGGCGCATTGTACCGTCGCTGGGCGAGCCAGCGCTACTGCACGCGCCATTCGTAACCAAGGTGGTAGTGATATTCAGCAACCTCCCAACGCGGATGGACCAACTCCAGGTACACCGAGGCTACCGCGCCGCCGACACCTGCACAGATTTGGCCGTGCCGTTCGATGACGCGAAACACGCGTTCGGCAGGCGCAGCGATATTCAAGCCAAGATACTGATTTGCGGCGACGCCTTCGGCCGACACCAGATTGCGCATGCCTTCATAGCTATAGTCGACCACAGTCACGCGCTCGTTTTCAACGATCGCACGTGAAGGCGTACCGTTGAATTGAAACGTGATGCCGTATTGGTCGAGCGGTTCGTCGTGCTCGATGGCGGTACGCACCACCACGTCCAAGCAGGTTTGGCTCGGTGACAACGCCGCCAACGTCGCTTCATCGAGGATGGCGTCGTGCCGAATCGCGGCTGGCGCTGTTTCAGTATGGCGACCGCCAGGTGCTGCGCCACGCGTTGCCATGTAGCCAGTTAGGCGAGCGTATTTGGTACCGATTTGAGCCGGGGTAATTTGCGTTCCGACTTTCACCGTAGCGCAGCTCACCAACAACAGCACAAAAGCAATGCGTTTCATGCGCCAGGACATGACATGCACACCCCGTGCAATCAAGGGCAACCTTTCTAAACGGGCTCCGAAGAACTATGAGTTCTTACGTCGAGCTACCCAAGAAAGTGCTACCATTATTCTATGTTTGTGTGTCCCCAGTGTGCATCGTCGTACCCACATGGATCGCCGTGCCCGCGTGATGGTGCCATTCCGTTGGCCACCAACGGTGATGGCTTGCTCGGCGCAGCGGTTGGCAGCTACCGCATTGCGGCCAAGATCGGCGCCGGCGGCATGGGCACCGTGTATCGCGCGGTCCACCCAGACATTGGCAGCGTGGTTGCGATCAAAGTGCTGTCACACGCCAGCGCAGCCGATGCCGACACCGTCAATCGTTTTTTCGAAGAAGCGCGCTCGGTGAACGTGATCCGCCACCAGAATATCGTGAACATTTTGGATTTGGCGCGTTTGCCCGATGGCCGCCCGTTCATTGTCATGGAGTTTATCGACGGCGAACCACTCAAAGGCATGGTCCGGCGCGGCCCGATGGACATTACCGAAACCTGCCGAATCATCATTGCAGTGCTCGACGCGCTGGCGGCCGCCCATGAACGCGGTGTGCTGCACCGTGATCTGAAGCCTGACAACATCATGCTATCCCACAACGGGCGCGTGACCCTGG
>JAKQOD010000765.1 GCA_029565465.1 Deltaproteobacteria bacterium | reverse complement strand
CCACGTACGTGGCTTGCGACTTTGAAACCCAAGATCCGGTGCAACAGCTGCTTGCACATGGCCTGCGCAGCGACGAGCCAGCGTTGGTGATTTGGGAAGGTGTGGTGCCGTATCTGACCGAAGCCGCGGTCCGCGCTACCGCCACCCGGCTGGCGACGGGGCTGCATCCGCGGTCGGTGTTGGCGTTCGATTTTTTGACGGCTGCAATGATCGACAAAGCGGCGCAGCTTCGGCCGAAAGACATCGCGACGCGCGACTACGTTGGCGAGCTCGGCGAAGCGGTGCGGTTTGGCAGCGACGATATTTTGCCGTTGTTGGCCGAGTGTGGCTTTCATTGGGTGCGCGTGGTCGACTTCAATGAGCTGGCGCTCGAAATGCTGGGCGATTATCAGCGCAATCGCATGTTTCGTTTTCAATACATTGCGGTAGCTGCGGTGGCGCCACCGAGTGCCGGAACCCTGTGACTTGCTGTATACCCGCGGCATGAACGAAGCTGCGGTCGATATTCTTCAATCTTTAGGTCTGCAAGCCGGCGCTACCCTGGCTGGCGCATGGGGTGCGGCTGGGCCGTTGGCAACCACGGGCGCAACGCTTGCGAGTCGGAGTCCAACCGATGGTGCGTTGTTGGCAAACGTGCAAGAAGCAACGGTTGCCGAGTACGATCAGGTTGTTGCCGATGCGCAAGCCGCATTTGCAAAATGGCGGACGGTGCCAGCGCCGGTCCGTGGCGGCATCGTCCGTGAAATGGCTGACGAATTTCGCAAGCACAAAGCTGCGTTAGGGCGCATCGTCACCCTCGAAGTTGGCAAGATCGTTGCCGAAGGCGAAGGCGAAATTCAAGAGATCATCGACATCGCTGATTTTGCGGTTGGCTTGTCGCGGCAACTGTATGGCAAGACCATGCATTCGGAACGGCCGAACCATCGCATGTATGAGCAGTGGCAACCGCTTGGCGTCGTCGGCGTCATCTCGGCATTCAATTTTCCAGCAGCGGTGTGGGCATGGAATGCGCTGGTCGCTGCGGTGTGTGGTGATGCCATCGTGTGGAAGCCGTCGCGCAAAGCGCCGCTGACGGCGATTGCGTGTCATCAAATTGCGCACCGGGTATTGGCTAAGCATGGACACGCTGGTTTGTTTGGCTTAGTGATCGGCGGCGACAGCGATGTTGGTGAGCGCATGCTTGCTGACCGCCGCTTGCCGTTGATTTCGGCGACCGGGTCGACGCGCATGGGCCGGCGCGCTGCGGAAGTAGTGGGCCAGCGCTTGGGCCGCACCTTGCTTGAGCTCGGTGGCAACAATGCGGTCATCGTGCTCGACGATGCCGATGTGGATTTGGCAGTGCGGGCGATTTTGTTCGGTGCAGTCGGCACCGCTGGGCAACGTTGCACCTCGATTCGGCGCGTGATTGTGCAGCGCGGGATTGCCGAGGTCTTGACGCAACGCTTGGTGGCCGCTTGGCAACAAGTGCGCATCGGTGATCCGCTCGATGCTGGCACCATGATGGGGCCGCTGATCGACGAAGGCTCGGCGGTGGCGGTCCGCACGGCGATCGCAACTGCGCAAGCAACCGGCGCTGAGCTGCTCTGTGGTGGCACGGCGGTGCCAGGCCGTGGCCCAACGTTTATGACGCCAGCGCTGTTGCGCTCGCCACGCAACTTGCCGCTGCTGCGCGAAGAAGTGTTTGGCCCAATGACCCACATCGTGACGGTGGATTCGTTAGATGACGCGATCGCGTTGCAGAACGATTCGGCGCACGGCTTATCGTCGTCGATCTTTACCCGCGACTTGCGTGCTGCTGAGCGCTTCCTGTCGGCCGTCGGCAGCGATTGTGGCATTGCCAACGTCAACATCGGCACCAGTGGCGCCGAAATCGGTGGCGCGTTTGGTGGCGAAAAAGATACTGGCGGTGGTCGCGAAGCTGGCAGCGATTCGTGGAAGCAGTACATGCGTCGGCAAACCAGCACCATCAACTGGAGCAACGAGTTGCCATTGGCGCAAGGCATTGTGTTCGGCTAGGCCGATCAGTACAGCTTTTTGAGATGCGTGCCGCGGTAATAATGCTTGAGGATTTCGGTGTGGGTTTTGCCGGCGTCGGCCATGCCGATGGCGCCCATTTGGCACATGCCGACACCGTGGCCAAAACCGGCGCCGCGAAACACAAACGCGGTTGGCCGCGCGATGGGGCCTTCAACGTCGACTGCAAACAGCGACGATTTTAGGCCGCCCAATAAGCGCCGAATGCGCAAGTCGCCGGTGACTTCGACATTGCCCTTTTCACCGCGCAAGGTGAGGGCACCGATGCGGCCGGAGACGCCACGCTTGCCTGGCACAATGGCGGTGACGCGGCCGATCGCTGGAAACTCGGCGCCGACGCGCGTCATCAAGTCTTCGACGGCAACGCGTTGGGTCCAACGAAAGCGCGCTTTGCCAAGCTTGGGCTGACCACACCAGCTCTTGTCGGGCGATTCAGCGAGGAATTTCTCCAAGTTGTCGGCGGTGACGCGGGTTGCGTTGGCCGCTTTGCTTGCACTTGGCTGATCGCGCCGGCCGCGCAGCGATGGATCGGGTTGGCCGTCCCAGATCGCGTCGTTATCTTCGCTATGGCCACCACACGATGCGCTGTACCGCACATCGACCATGCCGCCACCATCGCGTAGCAAGACGATGCCGCGCGTCTTAGCGACAGCCCGCGTGGTGCGTGGATGTTCTTGCCCTGCGCCTGCATACACTTGGCATTGTTGCGTCGAGCACAACAGAAATGGATCGGTCAGATTGCGGCGTCCGATCTTTTGTAGCAATTCAGTTCGGGCTGCGATCGCTTGGGCTTCCAGTGCGGAATCTGGCGCTTCAGGAAACATTTCCGACGGTACGATGCCCGCAAGCAATTTATCTTCGGATACTGCGTTGACGACCACCAAAGTGCCGTCGGCGCCGAGGGTTACATACACCGAGCCCCAATAGCGGCGGTCTTCTTTCGTAGAGGTCAATTGCGATCCACCGATGCCAACCGGTACATCGGCGATGGTGAGCGTTTGGTCGGTGCGGCTTGGGGCGAACCACAGCACCGAAGCGTTGCGCACCACCGTGCCGTGATTTTCAGCAACCAAGATCCCCGTCGGCCGGCGCACCAATTCTTGATGGACCGACGTGGCAACGCTGAATTTTTTGGCAATTTCGACGGCACGGGCGGCACCTTTGCCGCGCGCTACGGGATCGATCGCAATCCGGGTTTCGCGGCTGTCAATGACTTCGCCGTCGACGCCAAACACGCTTCCGATATCAAACGCTTTGGGTTCAAAGCCGTTGGCTTTCCATTTGGCCAACGCTGCGGCGATGCCAGCAGCGTCGTCGGGGCCAAGCGTGTCGACGACGGTCCAATCTAAAATCAGCGCAGGCACGGTTTGTTCAGCATGTATTAACCATGCGTCAGTGCCATCCGCGAGCACGCTGGCGCCGCCTTCACCGTCGGGCCGCACCACTACGCCACTTTTGGCTGAGATTTTTGCCGTCCTGATTCCGCTCGCAATCTCGACGGTGATCAAGGGCAGCTTTTCGTCGTTAAACGTGAACCGATTAGCGTACAGGATGCGCAATTTGTCGCTCGCTGACGTTTCGTCGGCAACACTCAACGACGCTGAGCCAAGCAGCAACGCAGCGATCGCAGCACCGAGCAACCAACGTGGGCGAAAACAGGTCATGGCCGACCGTGGCAGGCAGGGCGCGCGGACGCAAGAAAACTGCCAGCCTTGCGCTGCGCCTCGTGTGCTGTTACGCCAGCGTCATGGTTTTGACGAGCTCGATGCTAGACCTGCGAACTTCCTTGCCACGCAAACCGGTTGCGCCAACACTGCGCGGTGAGCGGGTAACCCTGCGGCCGTTACGGCTGGCCGCCGACCTTGGTGCTTTGCATGCGCGCAGCAATGGCTCGGCTGCGAGGTTGGCCGGCCGTGAGATCGCAGCGTATGACGCTGATGCGCTGATCTGGCGCTACATGTTCGCTGGGCCCTTTAACACGGCAGCCGACCTCGCGTCATTTTTACAGCCGCAGTGTGATGCCGCTGACGGCACGCCACTCTGTGTGGAATTCGCTGGTGAGCCCGTCGGTGTCTACAACATCATGGCAAATTCGCCAGAGCATCTGCGCATCGAGCTTGGCAGCATTTGGTACAGCCCACTGGTCCAGCGGACTGGCTGCAACGACGAAGCCACGTTGTTGATCGTCGAGTATTTGTTTAGCTTGGGCTACCGCCGCATCGAATGGAAATGTCACTCGCATAACGCACGCTCGCGTGCCGCAGCGCTCGCGATGGGCTTTTTGTTCGAAGGCATTTTCGCATCGCACATGATTGTCAAAGGCGCCAATCGCGACACTGCTTGGTACCGCTTGCTCGACGACGAATGGCCGCGGGTTCGAGCTGCGCTGACCGCGCGTGTCGAAGCAAAGCATCGCAGCGCTTAGGCCCGCTGCAGCAACGGCATGGCAGGGCTGTCATCGCGCATGATCTGGCGCAGATTGAGTGCGTTGATCACGAAGTGCGCAATGATCACGCCGGCGAGGTTGCCGGTGGCCATTGCCAAGTAGCCCAGTGCTACGCCAAGCAGTGCTGCAAAAACGGTCCACGGCACAAACCGTTTGCCTGGGCCGATATGGAGCAGGGCGAAAATCGCGGCTTGCAGCCAAATGCCCAGCCAAGGGGTGAGCGCGCCACGAAACAACATCTCTTCGCCGATGGAACTAGTGGCGGCAAGCAACCAGATGTCGCGGCCGGTAAGTGGGCCCAGCACGTCGCGAAAGGAGCGATTGAGCACTTGCGCCCATTGCCACTGTGCCGCGGCAATTCGGCAAAAGGCCACTACTGCGAGCCCTAGTGCGAGGCCCAGCGGTGGGCCCCAGATCGCATCATGGTGCGGCCCGACCGCGAAAACATTTGGATCGCCGCGCCAGGCCGCGATAAAAATCGCAAGCAGCGCCATGCCAGCGTATAGCCCCAACACCAGTGTGGTGCGCGAATGCGGCGGAGCCGGACTTTGAAACTGGTGACGCACGCTACCCGGGCCACGCTACTTCGGCTTGGAGCGTAAAACCAGCAAGAATCGCCCGGCCCCAAAAACTACGAAACAGCGGGCCGAAAACGTCACAAGGCAGCCCGGAAGCTGCCTTGGACCCTCAAAAGGGGTGCGCGAGGGGGGATTCGAACCCCCACAGTGTTACCCACCAGCACCTCAAGCTGGCGCGTCTACCATTCCGCCACTCGCGCAATATGTCTCTGAAGCACGAGGGAAATACACGGTTTCAACAGCTCCGTCAAGAACCAGGCGCGGTTGATCAACAACAAGGGCGCTCTGGTTGATCAACAGGGCGGCTCTGCCCGCCGCATTGATCAACAAGGGCGGCTCTGCCCGCCGCCCTCTGCGCGGCACCGCCGCGCATTCACCCACCACCGCGCGTCGCGTCGCGCGGCGCCCGACGGCGAACGTCTCAGGTGAACGCTAGCGTTGGCGCCCTCTGTACAACAGGGCGGGTTGATCAACAAGCGCGGCTCTGCCCGCCGCCCTCTGCGCGGCACCGCCGCGCATTCACCCACCACCGCGCGTCGCGTCGCGCGGATCGTTTAGCGGACGTCTAGGTGAACGCGAGCCTT
>JAKQOD010000758.1 GCA_029565465.1 Deltaproteobacteria bacterium | reverse complement strand
CTACTGGCGCGGCGATCACCGCAACGCCCAATTGCAGCGCATCTACGGCACCGCGTTCTTTACTCAAAAAGAACTCGACGCCTGGACCCATATGCAAGAAGAAGCGCGCAAACGCGATCACCGCAAGCTCGGCAAAGAGCTCGATCTGTTTGCGTTCCACCCAGCTGCGCCAGGCGCGGTGTTCTGGACATCGAAAGGCACGTCGATTTTCACGGCGTTGCAAAACGCGATGCGCCGCCTGTGCCTCAACAACGGCTACGAAGAAATCAAAACCCCACTGCTGTTCAACAAGATGCTGTGGGAAAAGAGCGGCCACTGGGGCAAGTACAAAGAGAACATGTTCCTCATCCTCGATCCTGAGGCTGATCCATCGTTGCCGGAATCGGAGCGCGCAACCTTCTCGCTCAAGCCGATGAACTGCCCATCGCACCACTTGTTCTTCGAAATGAAGCGCCGCTCGTACCGCGAGCTGCCGCTGCGTTTGCACACGCAAGATGTGTTGCATCGCAACGAGGCCACCGGTGTGTTGTCGGGCCTCACCCGGGTGCGGCAATTCCAACAAGACGATGCTCACATCTACTTGATGGAATCGCAGATCACCGACGAAGTGAAAAAGCTCACGGCGATGATCGCCAAAGTGTACGCAGCGTTTGGCCTGCAATTCACCGCCAAGTTTGCAACGCGGCCAGCCAATAAGCTGGGCGACGATGCACTGTGGGACAAAGCCGAAGGTGCGTTGCGTAGCGCCCTCGAAGAAACCGGTTTGGCTTACGAGCTCAAGCCAGGCGACGGCGCGTTCTACGGTCCAAAGATCGACTTCGACGTTGCTGACAGCATCGGCCGCAAGTGGCAGCTCGGCACCATCCAGCTCGACTACTTGGCGCCAGAGCGTTTCAACTTGGGCTACATCGGCAGCGACAACTCCGAGCATCGCCCAGTTGTCATTCACCGCGCCATCTACGGCTCGTTCGAGCGCTTCATCGGCATTTTGATCGAGCACTTTGCCGGCGATTTCCCGCTGTGGTTGTCACCGGAACAAGTGCGCGTGGTGCCAGTGTCCGAGAAGCACTTGCCATGGGCCGAAGACGTCGCGCAGCAAATGCGCAGCGCTGGCTTGCGCGTCGACATCGACCGCTCGCACGGCACCTTGGGCTCGATGATTCGCGACGCCCAACTCGCCAAAACGCCGTACACCCTCGTCATTGGCGACAAAGAAGTGGCGGCCAAATCGGTGTCTCCGCGTAAGCGCGGCACCGGCAAAGAAGCCGACATGGGCATCATGGCCTTCGACGCCTTCTTGGCTGTGCTGGTCAAAGAAGCCGAACTGCCGTACTAGAGCGTCGGCGGGCTCGACGCTGCCTTGCGGAATTGATAGCGGTCGCGTAGTCGATCGCGTGCTGCTTCGGCCTTACGCCGATGCGCCGGGCAGTGGATCCACTGCTTCCGATAGTATCATATGATACTATCGAATTTCACGATGAAACCGCCGTATCACATCACCGATACAATTCTGCGCTGCGTTGGTGAGATTCATCGTTTGCTTGGGCGTTACGAAGGCTTCCATGGCCAGCCGCCAGCGCCGATGTTGCGCAAACGCAACCGAATCCGCACGATCTTGGGCAGCGTCGCCATTGAAGGCAACACATTGAAGATGTCGCAAGTCACTGCGCTGTTTGACCATAAGCGAGTCGTCGGCCCTACTCGAGAAATTCGCGAAGTGCAAAACGCACTGACATTGTATGAAGAGTTAACCTCGTTCAACCCATTTCAAATTGCAGATCTATTGCGCGGCCATGGCGTGCTGATGCGCGGCCTCGTGCCCGACGCCGGTTGTTTTCGCCGTGGCGCAGTTGGCATCTTTAAAGGCAGCGCCGTTACGCATGTCGCGCCACCCGCACATCGCGTGCCCACGCTCATCGCCGAACTTTTCCGATACGCTCGGCGGACCAAAACGATCTCGCCGCTGATTCTAGCGTGTCTCGTTCATTACGAACTCGAGTTCATCCACCCGTTTTCAGACGGCAACGGGCGTATCGGCCGCGCTTGGCAATCGCTGCTGCTGCAACGCTGCCATCCCGCGTTCGAATTCATTCCAGTCGAATCGGTGATTCAACAGCGTCAAAAAGCGTATTACCGAGCACTCGCGGCGGCGGATCGTGCAGGCGAAGCTACGCCGTTCATCGAGTTTGCATTGCAAGCCATTGCCGATGCCTTGCACGAATTTATCGTAGACGTTGCACCCGTGCGCAGCACACCGCAGGCTCGCCTTGCCATCGCTAAAGCGGCATTCGGCAGCAATGCTTTTTCGCGCAAACAATACGTAAACCTCGTCGGCGGTGTATCGACCGCCACCGCAAGCCGCGATCTCGCTGGAGCGGTACGGCGTGGCACGCTGATCTTGCGAGGCATGCAAGCCACCGCGCGCTATCGCTTTCGCTGACACAGCGGCGCCGTAGCTACGGCGCCGCTTGCCCGACCCGATTGCCTTTTTCAAACATCGCAGCATCGGCGACCGAGCCGTCTTCGCGCCATTTTTTCAATTCGCCGTGCAAGTTGCCGCGTACATAGTGGCCGACTAACCGCGGTTTGCCATCGGCATACCAGCGCTGATAGGTGCCATGCGGCCGGCCGTTTGCGTGCTGCATCTCATAGCCTACGCGGCCGTCGGGGAACCAACGCGACACGGTGCCTTGCGGCTTGCCTGCCAGATATTCGGCCACCGCCCACTTGGCGCCGTTGTCATAGAAGGTCCGATATGGTCCGTCGATTTTACCGTCGACATAGGCGTAGTCGGCGGCCACCGCACCGTTGCGCCACCATTTTTTATAGGCGCCAACCAGTTTGCCGTGCTCATACGTCGCGAGTTCCCAAGGCGTCTCGGCATCGTACCAACGCGCGTAGGGGCCTTGCAGTTGCCCTTGTTGCCAGTGGGCTTCGAGTGCCAGCGCTCCATTTTTCCACCACTTGCGTTGCACGCCGTCTTGTTGCCCGTTGCGATAGGTGCCGCGTTCCCACACTTGGCCGTTTTTGTAGAACTTCTCATAGGCACCATCGGGCGCGCCGGCGTTGTAGTTGGTGCGCGACTCAATTTCGCCACTGAGGTAGTACGTCGTCACCATGCCGTCGGGTGAAAAGTTGGTCACCTTGTCGCCCAGCTGTTCGCTTGCAAGCTTGCCATTGGAATACCAGGTTGTGGTTTTGCGCCCTTGTGACGTGAGCTCTGAGCGTTCCTTCGGTTTGCCGTCGGGAAACCATGCCTCAGCGGTGCCGATCAGCTCACCGTGCTCGTAGCTTGCGCGTTCACGCAGTTGCCGATTTTTGTAATAACCAACCACGGCGCCGTGCAGTTTGCCGTCAGCATAGTTGCGCTCGGTGGCGACCGTGCCATCCAAAAAGAATTCTTGGCTGCGACCGTCGCGGACGCCATGCGCAAACGCAATGCGACGCCATACTTTTTCGGTTTCGCTGTAATACTCAGCGACTTCACCTTGCAGCTGATTGGCCACGAAGTTTGCCGTAAAATACGTTGTAAACACCGGCGATGTACCACGATGTGCATACGCAGTGACCGGGCCGTTGAGCATGCCGGCTTTAAAGGTTGCTTCGGCGATTTTCACCGTTGGGCTCAGCGCGCTGGCCGCATGCAACACCAACGCTGCACGCAGCGACGAATCGCTGCGTTTGAGTTCCGCGACGTCGGCCGACAACTCAGCATGGCCATCAACCACGCCCTGCTTAACTGGCAGCACCAACACAAAGCCAGCGAACTTCGCGTCGGCGGCCCCCCGTTGCCAAGGCGTTTTCGCGAAGAGGTACGTTGCAACAGCGTTGATTTCAGCACCCGCCGCAATCAAGTTGCCGGTATACGGCTGCTTTGACGCGGCGTCGATGATGCCGTGATCCGTAAGTGCAAGCCTAGCAATGTTCGAACGCATACCCGCAACGCGCGCAGCGTGCAGACAAGCCGCGATCAACACCATCGTGAGCCCAACGATCACGCCGCCTATCCAGCGAACAACCTTGCGTTTCATGCTGGCAAAACTAACACAGGGCCCCCGTTGCGCTGAGACAGCCAGGAGCTGGCCGCAGACGGTCCTGCTTCTCGCGCAACATACTCAATGATACACATGCATCATTTTGTGCACACAAATATCAAACATGGAGCACACCAAGAGATCTGCACGCAAGCAATTTCAGCAAGTTACAAGCACACACATTGGCCTACGCCTTGCTCATAGGGCTTTCATCAATATGAAGAACTTGCTGAATATCGCTACTGTTGTTGCTGCGCTTTCTGTCGCTTCGCTTACCCAAGCCTGCGTTTCTGACTCTGCAGATGAAACCTCGGAATCCTCGCTTGAAGCTGTCGTGCCTCCAAAGTTCGACTTGTGGAAGAACGAAGGCGGCCAATACTATTTCCACCTCGCTGCAGCCAACGGCGAAATCTTGCTGGCCTCGCAAGGTTATGACTCGCGCATGGGCGCTATCAACGGCGTGTTGTCGGTACTCGACAACGGCGGCATCACGAGCCGCTATGCCATCAAGCAAGGCTCTAACAGCCAGTACTACGTGAGCTTGGTCGCCGGCAACAATCAAGTCATTGCGACTGGCGAAGGTTACTCCACCAAGTCGAACGCTACCCGCGGCGTCAAAACCATGGTCCGCAACATCGCGTCGTACTTGCAACACTGGGACAACCCAACCGGCGCACGCTACCAAATCAAGTCGGCCTCGGCGCACGCGTTTTCGTTCTCGCTGTACGCGAGCAACGGTGAAATCGTGTTGACCTCGGAATCGTACACCAGCGAAGCCGCAGCGTTGAACGGTGCATTCGCAGTGCAAGAAAACGGTGCGGACGTGGCCAACTACAAGTTGCTGCAAGCCGTCGACGGTCGCTCGTACTTTGTATTGCGCGCCAAGAACTACGAAACCATCGGCGTGTCGCAAATGTACTCGACCAAAGAATCGGCTGAACGCGCGATTGCCGCCGTTGCTGCGCTGGTCGCCAGTGGCAAAGCCGAATTGCTCTAGCCAGCAGAGTTCGTCAATGCGGTGACGTTGTCGCTGCGCTACTATTTTTAGTTCAACTACGAGTCGCCCGTCGCGGGGGAAATGCGACGGGCGATTCGCCTTTTCGGCGTAGGTTCGCCGCGCTTAACGCGCGACTTTGCCCCGCACGATTTGGTGCTTCTCCATCAACCGGTACAGTGTCAGTGGTGCGACCTTGGCGGTCTTGGCTGCTAGCCGGACGTTGCCTTCGCAAGCATCAAGTAGCTGCAACAAGTACGTTCGTTCGAGGGGTTCAAGCCACTGCGCTCGCACTTGTTCGAGTGAAACCGCGCGTACGTTCGCGCCCCACGGCGGCGCCGTCGTTGGCGCTGGCGTTGTGATTGTAGCCGGCGTGGCCGTCGGCCCAGCAGTCGCAGGCGCTACCCCTGCCAGCAGCGGCTTTGGCAAATCAGCCACCGCGACTTCATTGCCGCCAGCGAGAATCAACGCGTGTTCGATTGCATTGCGCAGCTCGCGTACGTTGCCGGGGAACCGGTATGCACGCAGCGTTGCGAGCACCGCCGGCGACAACCGCGGCGCTGGCTTGCCCAGCGCACGTGCCGATTGTTCGACGAAAACGCCAGCGAGCACTTCGATGCTGTCTTTGTAATCACGCAGCGCTGGCAAATCGAGCGTCATCACCGAGAGTCGATAGAACAAGTCGTCGCGAAACGTGCCAGCGTGCGCCATCGCTTCGAGATTGCGATTCGTGGCTGCCACCAAGCGCACATCAACATGCTTCGCTGCTTCGTTCGAGCCCACTGGCTGCACTTCGCCTTGTTCCACCGCACGCAGCACTTTGGCTTGTAAGATCAGCGGAATTTCGCCGATTTCGTCGAGAAACAATGTGCCGCCGTGGGCTTTTTCAAATTCGCCGATCTTGTTCACCGTCGCGCCAGTAAACGCGCCTTTGACGTGCCCAAACAAAATGCTTTCGAGCAACGTGTCGGGAATCGCTGCGCAGTTCACCGTTACGTATGGCTTGCCAGCACGTTTGCTATTGGCGTGAATTGCACGCGCCACCAAATCTTTGCCAGTGCCGCTTTCGCCACGGATCAAAATCGGTGCTGTCGTTGGCGCAGCCAAGTCGATGCGCCGTTCAACTTCGCGCCATGCCGGCGACAAGCCTTTGATCAAAAACGGTCGCCCGGTTTGGTCGCGACTTTGCCGATCGAGTTGCGCCCGGCGAATGCTATCGGCGCCGAGCTCGGCGATTTCTGTCAGTGCCGCAACTGCTGCTTTATCAAATGCGTCAACAGCGCGCGCCGCAATCGCAAGCACGCCAATCGGCTTGCCGCGTTTGCGTACAGGCACCGCAGCTACGCTGCCAACGTCAAGCAAGTAGCGCGTGTACAGCTTATCGCTTGCTGCGTCGCGACACAGATGCGGCGCATTGTGTTCGAACACCCACTGCGCAATACCGGGTTGGCTCGCGCGCTTGGTAACGATGCTTGGCAGCGTCACCACGATGCCATCCACTTCGTGATGCACCAGCGCTAAGCCTTGTGCTGCGGCGTCCCACAAAAACAGCGAGCCGTGCTCGGCACCGGTCGCGGCTTGCGCAATCGCCACCACTGTGTGCTCCAACGTCCCTGGCAACGCAGCGGCGAGCCGTGCTTCAACGGCTGCAAAATCCACCAAACCGGTAGCGTGGGTTGCCACGGCGCGACAATGCCACAATCGCGCGCCTGGCGCAGCCCTGGCGTCGGCGGCTAGTGCCCCGACGGCGTAATGCTTGATCCCGCCGGCGCAAACGCGGCACCGATGCGCGTGGCGGAAGCGCACGAGAATCGTGCTTCGCCGAGCCGCGGATCACGCAGCGCGCCATCGGTTTTGAAGACCAAACTGCACAGCCACGTCGACGCCCAGAAGCGCGGCACCGAAGCGCGCTCATCGTCGGAAAACACGGCGGAAGCGCACGAGAATCGAACTCGCCGAGCCGCTACTCACGTAGAGCTCCATCGGGCTTGAAACCGAACTGCACAGCCACGTCGACGCCCAGAAGCGCGGCAGAGAAGCGCGTGGCGGGAAACGCGAAACATGGCGGAAGCGCACGAGAATCGAACTCGCCGAGCCGCTACTCACGTAGAGCTCCATCGGTTTTGAAGACCGAGCTGCACACCAGTCGCAGAAGCGCTTCCGTGGACGAACATAGCAGCGCGGCGGCGATTCGACCACAATGGTGGTTGCGAAGATCCACACGATTTCGAGCGCCGGGCAGCATGCTGGGCGATCGCATTCAACGTAAAACCTGGCGCTATGAACATTCGTTACGCCGCAGCCGCGCTAGGCCTCACGTTTGCGTTGAGTTGCAGCAACACCGGCACCACGACGACTACCACGACCACCACAATCACGACGACCACAACGACCACGCGCGCGCAGGCGCCCTATGCCGCCGTCTTAAACACCTTTGCAACGACGAAAAAATTTCACGGCGTGGTCGGGGTCGCCAGCAACGGCAAGGTCCAGTACATCGGCGCGGCAGGCATCGCGAATCGGCAAACCGGCGCCAGCATCACAACAGCGACCAAATTCAAAATCGCATCGGTAACCAAGACGTTCACCGCCGTGATGGCGCTGCAGTTGGTGCAAGAAGGCAAGCTCGATCTTAAGGCCACCATCGGCACGTACATGCCGAACTATCGGGGTGACGCACGCGACAAAGTCACGCTCGACAACATCTTGACCTACAGCACCGGCATTCCCAACTGCGAAGGCAACACCGGCCTCGGCGTGTATCAACGCAAAGTCACCACCGACGAGTTCATTGCCACCAACGCCAGCGGCAAGCTTGAATTCCCCCCAGGCAGCAAGTTCAGTTACGACAACGGCGGTTACATAATTTTAGGCCGCATCATCGAGTTGGTGACGGGCCAAAGCTTTGCGCAAAATTTGCAACGCCGCATTCTGCAGCCCCTCGGCATGCGCACTACCGGCATGCTGGCTACCCAAGATGTCGTAACCGACCTCGCGGCGACCTATAATCTCGATGACAATACCAAGCAGTTCTTGAACGATGACCCGATGTACATCGAAAATTACTTTGCTGCGGGCGCAATGTACTCGACGATCGATGACCTGCTGCGTTTCGATGAAGGCCTGTTCAGCGGCAAGCTGCTACAGCCAGCGATGCTAGCCACGATGCTGTCGCCGCGCCCTGCGCTCTACAACGTGGCCATTGGCTTTTGGGTTACCGACGCCACCATCGGTGCGCACGTGTATAAGCAAGCGATGCGGCAAGGTTCGATCTGGGGCGCCAACGCCGATTGGGTGCATCTGATCGACGGCAACAAAACCATCATTGTGCTGAGCAATACTAACGCTACAGATCTTCCCGAAGTCGCATCAGCGTTAGCTGTTGTAGCCACCGGAGCGCCAAGCACAACGAAATAGTCGCGCCGTGCTGCGACCGCAGTTCGCACACGTCGCAGCAAATGTCCCAGGTGTCGCATGCCGTTAATCGACGCCATCGCGCAAGCCGAACGGCGTCGCACGATGCGACAATACCCGGTCGCGATCACTGAACGTCGCAATGCAACGATGGACAATGTTGCTTGCTGTTAGCGAAACCGTGACGACAAACCAGCACATCATTGTTATGGCTAGCGCATGACCACAACGTCCCAGCCCGTTTTATTGAAACGATCAGCGCTTGCGCTGCTGCTGTTCGCCGGCTGCAGCAACAGTCAAACTGCCGCACGTGGTGCGAGCTCCGTTGCTACCAGTGGCAACGTCGGGCAAGCCGTCGGCCATCCCTCCGACAAATTGATTCCACGCGCCACACTGTTTGGCAACCCACAACGCGCCGGCGTGCAGCTATCACACGATGGCAAATGGATTTCGTGGCTAGCGCCGGTCGATGGCGTGATGAATGTGTGGGCCGCGCCGCTCAATGCGCTTGATCAAGCTGCACCGCTCACCCACGAAACCAAACGCCCAGTGCGGTCCTATGTGTGGGCGTACACCAACGCGCATGTGCTGTATCTGCAAGACGCTGGTGGCGACGAAAACTTCCACGTTTTCCGGGTGGCGCTGCGCAATGGCAAAGCCGACGGTGATGCGGTCGATCTTACGCCGCAAGCCGGGGCGCGGGTTGAACTTGCCGCCGCAAGCTATCTCGCGCCGTCCAAAGTCATGATCACCGAAAACGATCGCAATCCAGAAATGATGGATGTGTACTCGCTCGATATCGCCACTGGCGAGCGCAAACTTGTGCTGCGAAATGACGAAGGCTTCTCCGACTTTTCGTTCGATCACACGATGACCGTGACGTTCGGCACCCGCATGACACCCGACGGCGGCTCCGCCATCATGCGCCGCACCGGCGACAAGTGGGTGCCGTTTCAAACCGTGGGCATGGCGGACAGCATGACCACCGCGATGGTCGGCCCGGTTGGTGAATCGAGCGATATCTACATGCTCGATAGCCGGGGCCGAGACACGGCCGCGTTAGTCCAACTTGACGCCACGGGCCAAAAACAATCCGTGCTCGCCGAAAATGCACTTGCCGATGCCGGCGATGCGCTGGTGCATCCAACTACCGATTTGATTCAAGCGATTGCGTTCGACTACGAAAAGCCATCGTGGAAGCTGCTCGACCCTTCGATCGCGCCCGATGTCAAAGCAATCCAAGCCTTCGCACCTGATGCATGGAGTATAGGCAGCCGCACCGTCGACGACAAGCTGTGGCTCGTCACCGCGTCGTCGGCAACCCAGCCAGCGCGCTACTTTTTATGGAATCGTGCAACCCAGAAACAAACGTTCCTATTCAGCGCGCGGCCCGAGCTTGATGCCATCCAGCTCGCACCGATGAGCTCGCACGTCATCAAGGCGCGCGACGGCAAAAAGTTGGTCAGCTATCTCACGCTGCCACGCAGCGCCGACCCAGACGGCGATGGCCGCGCCAACGCACCAGTGCCGATGGTACTGATGGTGCATGGCGGCCCGTGGGCGCGGGATGAATACGGCTACAATGCCATCCATCAGCTGCTTGCCAATCGTGGCTACGCCGTGCTGGCCGTCAACTTCCGCGGTTCGACCGGATTTGGCAAAGCTTTCATCAACGCTGGCAACGGCGCGTGGGGCAAAGCCATGCACAACGATTTGCTCGACGCTGTGCAATACGCCGTCGACAACGGCGTGACCCGCGCAGACAACGTGTGTATCGTTGGTGGCAGCTACGGTGGCTACGCCACGCTAGCCGGGCTCACGCTGACGCCGGAACAGTTCAAGTGCGGGGTTGATATCGTCGGACCATCGAACTTGATCACCTTGATGAAGTCGATTCCGGCGTACTGGGCACCGCTGATGGCACAATTCAAACAACGCGTCGGCGACCACGAAACCGACGAAGGCCGCAAAGCGTTGCTTGCGGTGTCGCCGCTAACCCACGCCGACAAAATCGTGCGCCCATTGCTCATCGGCCAAGGCGCCAACGACCCACGAGTGAAACAAGCTGAGTCCGAGCAAATCGTGGCTGCCATGCAGAAGGCCAACCGGCCAGTTTCGTATGCGCTGTTTCCCGACGAAGGCCACGGCTTTGCGCGGCCAGAGAACAACCTCGCATTCCTCGGCGTGGTCGAAGCGTTCTTGTCGGCCCATCTCGGCGGCGAATACCAACCACTTACAGCAGCAGAACTCGCAGCGTCGTCGATGCAGATCAAAGCAGGTGCGTTGGGCATTCCAGGCTTGCCGACCACCAGCGCCAAGTAGGCAGCCCGTCGTCACTTGCGTGCGTTGCAAGTGATTTGCTACGGTGTTGCGATGCGCGTCGCACTCGCCAGGCTGGCGCTGCCCTTGTTGCTGGCAAGTTGGCCGCTACCCGACGCAC
>JAKQOD010000757.1 GCA_029565465.1 Deltaproteobacteria bacterium | reverse complement strand
CGCACAGTTCTTTCCACATCGTAGTGGCTTGGCTCACATCCGTTGCCACCCCAAATCCGTTGGCGTAGGCGGCGGCTTGGCGATCACACGCGCGCACATACTTGCGGCTGCAGCTTTGGGCATAAATGTCGAACGCCGCTTTGGGCGCTTTTTCGGCAAACACGCCACCTTGCGCGAGCTGGTCACCTTGCAAAACGCAGGCTTGCTCGGTGTGATCATGGCAAGCCTGCGCTAGTGCGGCCATCGCTTTGCGTTTGGTTTCGTCGTCGGGTTTGGCCTCAACGGCGTAGACCGGCAACAAGCTACATGCCTCGCCTTGGCTGTACAGGCACGCGCGAATGGCGAAGCTCAACGCTTCGGCGGGTTCTTTGTGTACATCGGGGCTGTCCCAAAGCAAACGTGCGAGCGCTTCGCACGCTGACGCTTTGAGCGTGGTGGCATCGCCTTCACAAGCTTTGCGATAGTGCTCCAGTGCGTGGCTTGCATCTCGTTCAACGCCAACGCCTTTTTCGTACGCTTCGCCGACCATCGCGCATGCCGCGGGATAATTTTGTGCACAACCGCGGACGGCTAAACGAAATGCGCGTTCCACGTCGGCCGGCTTGCCGTGTTTCCCAGATGCTGCCAACTCGGATGCCAGCGTGCAGCCTGCGCCGTTATTGCGGTCACACGCGAGGTCGGCAAAGCGAAATGCGGTGGCGGTGGTGGCGGTGCTCTTGGCCAGCACTTGCGCGGCGCGCGCGCAACCCGTGGCGTCGCCGGCTGCACAGGCACGGTCGAAGGCTTTGACAGCTGCGGTAGCGTCGGCTGGGCCGCCTAGGCCATCGCGGCGGCGGTCACCAAGTTGCACGCACGCATGCGTTTCGCTGCGTTCGCAGGCTTTGGCAAATAGCTCGTTGGCTTTGGTATTATCGACGGCCACGCCCATGCCACTGGCATAAAAAGCGGCCGAGGTACCACACTCGCTGTCGTCGAGCTCGCACGCGCGTTGCGCTTGGTACAGTGCGATCGGGATATTCATTCCACGCACCGCCAACCGTTGCGCGTGGGTGGTGCAGGCGCCAGCATGGTCGTACTGCACGCACGCCCGATCGAAGTACGCCAACGCGGCGTCTTTATCATTGGCAATCCCGATGCCTTCTTCGAGGGCGACGCCTTGGAAGTAGCAAGCATCACCTGAGCCCGCGCTACAACCTTGGACCCACGCTTGATACGCTTTGTTTTTATCGGTGGTCACGCCGTGGCCTTTGAAGTACAACAAACCAAGGTGGGCACACGCTGTATTCACGGCTGGACACTGGGTTGAGAAAATGGCAAACGCAGCGCTAAACAAGCGCTTGGCTTCGGCAGGGTCGGCCCCACCACCGGCACCTTGGTCCGCCATCTCGGCGCCACGCGCGCATGCCGCACCCGCACCACGTTCGCACGCGAGCCCATAGTTTTTTCGTGCCACGTCGGGATGGTTGTTACGCATCGCGAGCTGCGCCGCCGCAACACAGCCATCAAGCGAGCCGAGCGCACAGGCTTTGTCGTAAAGAATCGCGGCCTGCGCCAAATCTTGGCCGACGCTGCGGCCACGTGCATACAAAAACGCCAACGTCTCACAGGACGGCGCATGGTTGTCGCTGCAACCGGTTTCCAAGAGTTTGAGCGCTTCGCCGGCTGGCGTTTTGCCAGCTTTGCCTTCGAGAATGTCAATCGCACGGTGCCATTTGTCGTCGGTCGAAAGCTTGCGCGTCGGCTTCTTGACGCAGGCTCCTTGGGTTGGATTCCAAAACTGGTTGCGGCCACATTGCCGATCGATCGCGTAGGCGGGCGATAGGCGAAGCCACAAAAGCAGCACGGTGGCGACGCTCAGCACGAGGCGTAGGTGTCTGTTCGAGTTCAGCACACCAACAAAGTTACTACGATCCGCTGCTGGATAGCGGCAAGACGCAGCGAAAGCCAACTTCGATATCGGCGCTGGTTGCTGGCACTTTGGTGCGGGCATGAATGCTAGCGTACCAACCGGCACCTGCGCCCACGCTCACCGACGCACCGCGGACCACACGTGCGCTGGGCGTACCTGGCCACGCAGTGCTCGTCCACTCGGCCAGCGAGCCCAGCATGTTGCATAAGCCGAGTGTCGAACAATCGGGTTGGTCCGGGGTTAGTTGATTGAGCAGCACGGCACGTTTGGGATCGTTTGGGGTGGTGCGTGCGGCCACTTCCCATTCAAGTTCGGTTGGCAAGCGCGCTCCCAGGCTGGCGCACGCGGCTTCGGCTTGGGCTGCGGTGAATCCGCGAATGGGCGCATCAGGCGCATCGTTGACAGTGAGCGCTGGGCCTTGCAATGCCGTTCGCGTCTCGCCATCCAAGCTGGCGGACTGTAACAAGCGCTGGCGCGTCAACTCGGTGGGCATGATCGCAAAACTTTTGACGTCAACGACCGCGCGCGCCAACCCTGGCACACCCTTGATACCCGCTTGGCCGATGGTGTATTCGCCGGCTGCAAACACCTGCCAGGTGCGCCGCCAATCGCCTTGGGCAAATGCGGCCAGCTCGGCTGGCAAAGCCTTTTCAGAAGCGTCCGGGCTGGTTGGGGCTGCTGCATCGGCTGCGACTGGCACCGCGTCGGGCAACGTTGCTACCAGGCGCGCATCGCTGCTGCTGCTTGGCGAACTGCGCGCGCGTTGCCACAGCAGCACACCTGCGCCGCACGTTAGCAACGCCACCCCAGCAGCAACGAACGCGCCAGTCCGTCGAGCCTTCGGTACAGGAGCTGGCGCTTGCGCGGCCGGCTTCACCGTGACCGGAATGGTTGGGCTTACCGGTGCGATGGCGGGCGCTGCGCCAAGCCGGGCCGGGGTGACCGGGGCCGGGGTGACCGTCGCGGCAGTGCCCGCCGCATCAGCGTCGAGGGTGTCGAGCGCACCAGCGGCGCCACTGCCGACTACTTTTTTCGCGGGCGGTACAAACTTAGGTACTTGCATGCTACCAGTCGTTAACAACCCGATGCTGCGTAGCAATTCGCGCATCGCATCGGCGTTTGGCGGGCGCTTGCTTGCATCGGTTTGCAAACATTGGTCGATCAAGCCATAGAGTTCGGCTGGCAGGCCCGGTCGAATATCGGGCAGCGGCGTAAAGCGGCGCTCGACGATACGCATCAAGATTTCGCTCATCGTATCGCCAGCAAAGGGAGCCACCCCAGTCAACATTTCGTACCCGATTACACCCATGGCATACGTATCGGTCCATGGCCCGATGTTGCCGCGTTCGCCGCTGACTTGTTCCGGTGCCATATAGCCAGGCGTGCCCATGATCGCACCCGAATGGGTCAGATCCGATTCGCGTGTTTTGACCCGCGCGATGCCAAAGTCAAGCAACTTCGGTACTTCGCCGTCGTCGTTGGAAGCAATGAAAATGTTTTCCGGCTTGAGATCACGATGCACAATGCCGGCACGGTGCGCCGCCGATAAGCCTCGCAACGCGCCGTCGAGGATCATGGCAAATCGCGGCAAGGGGATCGCATTTTCGCCGGC
>JAKQOD010000753.1 GCA_029565465.1 Deltaproteobacteria bacterium | reverse complement strand
CGAGAACGGCGGCGCGACCGGATTGACCCGCGCGATGCCAATGGAGGGTGCTTGCCCTGGTGCCACCACGGTGCCGGTGTATTTGCTGATCACACCAAGCACGGGGCCGGCGGTGCTGGCGCACAAATTGTGTTCTTGAATATCGGCGGTGCCGCCGGGCACGAAGCGGTGCGGCTTCCACACTGGCCCAAACTGCGCAGTGATGGCGGCATCATTGACAAGCGTTGTGCAGGTGCGTGGTGCTCGCGCCAAGCTGGGATCGCCCGCCGATGCGTCAACGTTGGCAGGTGCATCAGCAGACGGCGCGTCTGATTTCGGCGCGTCGTTGGTGACGGGCGCATCGCCAACACATCCGACAGCACTTACCCCTAGTGCCGCCACAATCAAAAATTTCATGACTCCAGGTTACCGACGTCCGTAAGCGCCGTCAATCGGCCAACCGGTTGGTGCGTACGATACCGTCGGTAGTTGCATGTAGTTGCATTCGCACCAGCGCGCGCGCCGCGGGAATTTGGCTATAGTGCCGCATCGGCATGCAAAGTTTTGATAACGCAACGTTTGATGTGATTTTGGTTGGCGCTGGCATCATGAGCGCGACGTTAGCCACGCTGCTCAAAGAGTTGCAGCCGTCGTTGCGCATCTGCGTCGTCGAGCGCTTGCGGGGGTACGGCTTGGAAAGTTCTGATGCATGGAACAACGCGGGTACTGGCCATTCGGCGTTTTGTGAATTGAACTACACGCCCACGGGTGCGGATGGCACCATCGACGTGAAGAAAGCGCTCAAGATTGCGAACAATTTTGAAATCAGCAAAGAGCTGTGGGCGTTTTTGGTCGAACGCGGCAGCTTGTCGAGTGCTGCTGACTTCATCCGACGCGTGCCGCACATGAGCTTTGTGTGGGACAACAATTGTGAGTATTTGCGCGACCGCTTTGCTGCCATGTTGCAGCATCCCCAATTCAGCGACATGGTGTTTTCAAACGACCCCGCGACGCTGATGCAATGGATGCCGCTGGTGATGCGCGGGCGCGATCCGCAGCAAGCAGTGGCAGCGACGCGGATGGAATGCGGCACCGATGTAAACTTTGGTGCGTTGACGCGAGCGTTGTTTCATCGGCTCGAACGGTTGCGCGGCATGCACTTTCACATGGAGCATGACATCACGGATCTAGAACGCGTGACCGATGCGCACGGCCACACTGCCTGGCATTTGATTGCACGCGACTTGCGCGATCAAAATACTGACGGCGAACCCGACGGCCATGAAGTTAACTTGACCGCGCCGTTTGTGTTTATTGGCGCTGGCGGTGGTGCATTGCCTTTGCTTGATAAAGCAAAGGTGGTCGAAGCCGACGGATACGGTGGTTTTCCGATCAGCGGGCAGTGGCTGGTGTGCAACAACCCACGTGTGATTGCCGAGCATCACGGCAAGGTGTATGGCAAAGCAAGCGTTGGCGCGCCGCCGATGTCGGTGCCGCATTTGGATACCCGCATTATCGACGGCGAAAAGCGCTTGCTGTTCGGCCCATTCGCTGGCTTTTCGACCAAGTTTCTCAAAAACGGCTCGTACTTTGACCTGCCAGCGTCGGTCGAATGGGACAACATGTTTCCGATGTTGAGCGCTGGGTGGAACAACCTTGAACTGACGCGTTACTTGGTGGCACAAGTGACGCTTTCGCACGAAGACCGCATCGAAGCGCTGCGCGAATATCTGCCCGAGGCCCGCGCTGAAGATTGGGAACTTGCGATTGCTGGGCAACGTGTGCAAGTGATCAAACGTGGGCGCGACGTTGGCGGCGTGCTGGAGTTTGGTACTGAAGTGATTTCAACCAAGGATGGTTCGTTGGCGGCGCTGCTCGGTGCTTCGCCGGGCGCGTCGACGTCGGTGGCCATCATGTTGGAAGTGCTGCAACGCTGCTTCCCTGAGGAGATGGCCAGCAGCGAGTGGCAAACTCGCTTGGCTGCCATGATGCCGTCCTACGTGCAGCCAGTGGGTGCTGACGTTGCACGTTGCAAAGCGGCGCGTGCGCGGACTAGCCAGATTCTTGGCTTGGCGTAAGCGTACTATTTCGCTGCCGGCAGTGGCTCCATCGACGGCAATTCGTCGACGAAAACCTGCTTTGCCGGCTGCGGTGCAACCGTGACTTGTTTACAATAAACTTTGATCGTCTCGACGTTTTCTTGGATGCGCATCATGAACGTGGTGTCGCTCATGTCGCCGGTGATCGGGACTGCGCAGATCGAATAGTTGCCGGCTTGCAGTTCTTCGAAGGTTGGAAATGGTGCGGTTTTGCCGAGCCAAAATTTCATGCCGCCACCGGGCCCGCTGCTGCTGCCGCCGAAGAAGTTCTTCATCAGATCGCCCCCGGTTTTAGCGGCGGCGACGCCTTGGAACATGAAGACTTGGGCTGCATCGACTTTGGCGCCTGGCAACGCGGCGATCTGCACTTCGGCGGTAATCGAGCCGACTTGCAGGTTGATGGTCGCGGTGGCACGTTGGCCGGCAACGATCTTCGCTTCTGACGTAAACGTGCGCATTTCCATCATCTTGCTGCGCAAGACCGTGATGACAACCGTGCCTTCAGGTACGCGCTCAACAACAAAATCGCCGTTGGCGTCGGTTTGCGCCATCACGGCAGTGCCGCCTTTGGGCGATACTGAAACGCCGGTGTTGGCTAGTGGGCTGCCTTTGAGCATCACTTTGCCGGCTAGCGAGCCGAACCCTTGCAGGGTAAAGTTGATGTCGCGAATGTCTGCTTCGCCTGCCGGGACGTCGACGGCCAGCGAGGCGCCTTGCTCAGCGTGCGAGGCCGCCGCGCGCGTGGCCTTGGTTGGTACCCCGATGATCGAATACTCGCCGTTGGCGTCGGTATTGGCGCTGCGAATGCCGGCTTGATCTTCCATCGCTTTGGTCGATGCGTCGTCACCACCAGCATCGATCAACATCATGCCGAGTTTGACGCGTGCACCTTCCACCGGGCGGCCTTTGCCATCGACGACGCGGCCAAAAATCTTGCGGCCACGTGGCAACGTGATGGTCCCAACGTCGGTGGTCTTGCCAGGCGTTACTTCGATATCGTGTTTGACGAATTGCGCAAACTCGCTACCGCGTATCCACAAGTCATGTTTGCCAGGGTTGATATTTTTTAGTTCAAACGTGCCGTCGCGGGTTGGCACTGCGGGTGACCAACCTTCGCTTACCAAGGCGAACTTGGGCGCTTTGTTTAAGCCATCGATGACGATCTTGCCGGTGATGGTGCCAGGCGCTGCAAGCACAACGCGCACCCCTTTGTCGCCGGTTTTGGCAGCAACACCATGTTGGCCCCATTCTTCGGTCCCCGAGCCTGGGCGCTGCGCCCACACTTTGTATTTGCCGTCGGGCAAGCCCCGAATGGTAAAGGCACCGCCGCCGTCGGTGGTTGCAGTAGAAAAGCCACTAAGCGAGGCTGCTGCGATGTCGCCGCCGCCCATGAAATCAACCGTCGCGTTGACGGCGGCTTCCGCCACCGGTTGTCCGGTTTCGTCAACCACGATGCCATTGATGGTGCCGGTTACGTCGAGGGTCACTTTGAGATCTTTGGCTTGCGCTGCCGTGGCCAGGTCGACCGGCACTAACTTGCTCGCAGCGGCATCTGACTCAGCCCGAATCTGCAGTTTCTCACGTGGCAAGCCTTTGATGAAAAACACGCCTTTGTCGTCGGCCACCGTTTGGCGTAGGGCACCGCCAAAGCCTTGCTGATTGCCAGGCTCGGCGCGCGCGATGCGCACAGTTGCGTACGGCACAGCTTTGCCGTCGGTGCTGAGCACCGTGCCGCCCATGACACCGCCGGCTTTCATGACAATCTCGACGCCTTCGGTGGCACGGGTGCCGATGGTGGTTTGTTTCGAATCCGACGGTGCATGGTCGCCGTCGTTGGCTGCAAACGTATAGGTGCCAGGTGCAAGCGCTGCGATTTTCCACACGCCTTTGTCATCGGTGACGACATTTTGCCAACTGTTGAAGCCGCCCCACGCGCGTGGGGAGCGCGGCGTGACATGTGCGTCTTTGATTGGCTTGCCAGCTTCGTCGACGACGCGGCCGGCGACCGGCACACCTTTTTTGAGGGCAATCGCGATTTCGGTTGGTTCCTTGCTGATCGCGATCGAGGCATAACGGCCGTTGGGCGCGAAGCCGTCGGCGCTGGCTTCAACTGCGACCCAGCCAGGTGGCACGGCGTGCAGCGTGGCTTTGCCGTCTTTGTCGGTGAGCTCTTTGCGTGCATTGATATCCGCCAGGCTTACGCTCGCATTGCTGATAGCGTGGTTGTCTTCATCAGTAACCGTCACGGTAACGGCGGCACCAGGTGCCAGCTTGATCACGGCGGGGTCGCTGTCAGCGGTTAGTTTGTA
>JAKQOD010000751.1 GCA_029565465.1 Deltaproteobacteria bacterium | reverse complement strand
GTTCGTCGCGCGCCGAGCGCCGGTGGCAGTCTGCAACGCAACGACCTGCTGCGCATCATCGCAATTGCGACCATCGGTGGGGCGCTTGCACCAACGCTGCTTGCTTGGGGGTTGCAGCGTTCCGGCGCTGCCGTTGGCTCGTTGCTGCTCAACCTCGAAGCCGTTTTCACGGTATTGCTTGCGCGCGCATTTTTTCGCGAACCCATTGGGCGGCGCGTTGCGTTTGCAGTCGCATTGATGGCACTTGGCGGCGCGATGCTATCGATCGACGCGTGGCAAAGCCAAACATGGGAACTGACCGGACTACTTGCCGTGGTTGCAGCGACGCTAGCCTGGGCGGCAGATAACACCCTCATGCGGCCGCTCGCCGAGCGCAATCCGCTGTATGTGGTCGCAGCCAAAGGCACGATAGGCGCCTTGCTCACCGTCGTCGGAGCGACACTGGCGCATGAGCCATGGCCGGCGACGCGCGCACTTTTGATCCTGCTTGCGTGTGGTGCCACCGGGTATGGCTTGAGCTTGCGGCTATATTTGCTTGCGCAACGCAATATCGGCGCTGGTCGCACAGGCTCGATCTTTGCGATGGCGCCGTTTGTTGGCGCTGCACTCGCTTTTGCGTTTGGCGATCGTGCGATCACGGGATGGATTGTGGCCGCCGCGGGGCTCTTTGTATCCGGCGTGGTCTTGCACGTAACCGAAAAGCATCGCCACGCGCATCGTCACGACGCGCTTGCCCACGACCACATGCACCGCCACGACGACGAGCATCACACCCATAGCCATGACACGCCCGTAGTTGGCGCCCACAGCCACTTTCACACCCACCACACCACCGAACACGATCATGAGCACGCACCCGACGTGCATCATGATCATTCGCATTAGCGCCTCCGCAGCCACTCCTGCGACGACGTAGCGCTGTCGCTCGCTTAGGCCTTGCCGGACAATCCGCGTTTGACGCGCTCGGCGTAGTAACCGGCTTCGCGCATGGCGTTGGGATTAATTGCGCATGTGACTTTGTAGAACGCGCGCAGGGTCGGAACGGTAACCGTGAGGCCGGCAGCATTGCACTCGCTTGCGAGCTCTTCATAGCGGTCGTCTTCGGCGAACGACCGCTTGTACGTAATCAAATCGCCAAGGCTGACGGCGCCTTCGCACGAGAACTGGCCTTCGGTATCGTAGCCAACGATGATTGGCGTCGCCGGCAGCTCAGGGTCATCGCCAAGCCAATAGCCGATGAGATTGCCGTCGTCGTCTTCCCAAAACCAAGCAATCTTGGCCATGATCACCTCGGTCGCTGCGACATTGCTTGCAATGTCGGGATTGGCGCGCTCGCTTTCTGACAAATATTCATTGGTCAGTAGCGATGGCAATTCCTCGGGGTTGATCCAGCGAAAGCCATGTTCGGCAAGCAACGCAGCGATGGCTGGCTGTTCAACGCAACTAACTAATGCTGCAGGGACCTTGCGGCCGCGAAACAAGACTTCTTGAAATTTGGCAGTGGGGAACGTCATTGGAATGTCACGCTAACATGCAGCAAAGACGCCGTTGCGGGGCTAACGCAGCAAAGCGTAACCGCAGCAGCGTGGCACCTGGCTCGCCGCCGCAATGTGCATGTGCTAACGTTGGCATGTACGACCATGCGCAAACAGCCACACATCGGTAGCACCTGGTTGAGCGCAACCACGCTGCTTGGACTCGGCGCCACATTAGGTGCTGCTAATGTCGCCGGC
>JAKQOD010000724.1 GCA_029565465.1 Deltaproteobacteria bacterium | reverse complement strand
GTGCCTGTGCCTGTGCCCGTGCCTGTGCCTGAGCCCGAGCCTGTGCCCGTGCCTGTGCTTTTCCCCGCATGCGGCCGCGCGGCTACGCATGCAACGAGCGTTAGCGCCAAGCCAATCTGCACGCCCCAGGTCCAACGTGTAAGACCGAGTTTAACGTGCCTGCGAAATTCATCACTGCATGTCGCAAAGCATTTCTCGTAGTGTCGTTTCATAATGACGATTCGCATTCAATTAGCGTTGGGCGTACAAAGGAGAGACACGGGCAGCCCAACGTTGGTTGCAGCTGCGGCGCCAGGCCAATCGTGCCGGAAGGCTATCTGCGCTTTGGCGCGGTGTTGGCGTAGCGGTTTGATGGTACCTTGCCCGCATGTCGGAAACCGCTGCGGCGTTTGCAGCCGCCCAAATCAAAATTAAATCAGTCACCTCGCTTGGCAACGATGCATTGCTGGAACTCTACGCTTTGTACAAACAAGGCACCGCAGGCGATGTGAGCGGCTCGCGTCCAGGCATGCTGGACATCAAAGGTCGCGCAAAGTTCGACGCCTGGGCCGGCAAGAAGGGGCAAAGCCAAGCCCAAGCCCAAGCGAACTATGTTGCCTTGGTCGAAAAGCTAACCCACGGTAAATAACCGCTTATCGAAGTGCTGTTTATGTGCGCCGATGTAGGCAAAAGTCGGCCGGTTTTTTTGCGTTCTTGCTAGAGGTGGTCCTACGATCATTTTATGCAAACCAGTTTTCGCTCGAGTTGGGCTCTAGCGCTTGGCCTCGCACTCGCGGCCAGTGGCTGCGCTTCGCCGTTGGCCAAGGCGCGCAGCGATAACCAACAACTGACGCGAACCGTCGAAGAATTGCGCTTGGAGCGACGCGAAAAAGACCGGCGCTTACGCGATCTGGAAAAACAGATGGCGATGCTGCGCGACCAACGCGCCGCCGAGCATGGTGCGCCGATGCTGACGCCGGCTGCAACGGCAAGCAACGAATCGATGCCGGCACTGCAGGTTGAAGTGGTTGCGCCGCCCGGTGACAGTGATTTGGGGCGGGAACCTGCAACGTATGAAACCAGTGGCAACCGCTTGGGTGAGCACGTTGTCGGTACCGACGATAACGGTAGCGAAATCGTATATGTTGATGAAGCCTTGGCTGCAGAGTCCGAGCCCGTCACACTGGCGCCACCGGTTGCAACGATGACGCGGCCGCGCCGCGTGGTAACCGTTGCCGATGAGCGCCCACGCAGCCGCGAACGCACGGCACGGGTGCGCGCCCCGTTGCGGCCAAGCGCCACCGTGCGGGCTCCTGACCGAGCCGAAACCAATGTCGCCAAATACCGCGATGCGGTAGCGCTGCTCAAACGCGGCAGCCATGCCGAGTCGATTGCGATGTTGCGCGAATTTCTGGTCGAAAATCCGAACCACGACTATGCCGACAATGCGCAGTATTGGTTAGGCGAGGCATTCTACGATCAAAAAGATTATCCCCACGCGGTCGCCGAGTTCCGCACCACCGTCGAGAAATTCCCGCAAGGCAACAAAGTGCCCGACGCGATGCTGAAAGTTGGTTATTGTTACTATGCGATGGGGCAAGCCGAAAAAGGCGACACGGTGTTGGCCGAATTGATGCGCCTTTATCCAAAATCTGAACCCGCGGTGTTGGCTGCGAAACGACTGGAGACCAAGTGAAACTCTCGATTGTAACTCGTTCATTGGTGGTCGCGTTGACGATGTCGACGGTGGCAACCGTTAACAGTGCGATGGCACAAGACGGCGTTGTTGGTGGTACCAAAGTCATTCCGATGGGCAGCTCCAACGGCGCGTCGAGTGGCGGTGGCAGCTACCACTACGGCGACGCGGTGCAAAACCATGGTCCTACGCCCGAACTACACGTGGTGCGAACTGGCGATACCTTGTGGGATATCTGTTGGTATTACTTTAACGATCCATGGCAATGGCCGAAGGTGTGGTCGTTTAATCCGCAGATTTCCAATCCGCATTGGATTTACCCGGGCGACTTGGTGCGGCTGTTGCCGCGCGGCATGTTCGCTAGTGCAGTGGCGCCAACCCCTGACGCACGCATGGCAGCCGCGCTGCCACCCGATGACACGCGGCCGGCGCCTGCCCGCAACTTTAGCGTCGAGCTGCGGCAAAATGCGTTTGTTGATCAAGACTCCATCGATACGTCGATTCGGATCGATGGCTCGGTTGATGAAAAGGCGTTGCTCTCAGGCGGCGATGCTGTGTTCTTAACCTATGACACTCGTAAGACACCCAAGGTCGGCGATCGTTACTCGATCTACGTGCCAGGCGAAAAAGTAAACAGCGCCAAAGGCAAGGCGGTGGGCGCCTACGTGCGTATTTTGGGCACGCTCGAAATCGTCAGTGTGAAAAAAGACAAACGCGCGCGTGGTGTCATTACCGAAGCTTTCGAAGAAATCGAACGCGGCGCACGGGTGGGTGAACTGAAGCGGCAGTTGATGACGACACCAGCACTGGCGCCGAAGGTCGATGCAGCGGGGAATATTGTGGCCATCGTTACGCGGACCCAGCTCATTGGCCAAGGCGAGGTCGTCTTTGTCGACTTGGGCGTGAGTTCCGGGCTTGAAGTCGGTAACCGCATGTTCGTAGTGCGGCGTGGCGATGCACTGATCCAACAGATGCGTCCAGGCGATGGGGTTGGCCAGAACGACACCCGCTTTCCAGCACGTGCGATCGGTGAAATTGTGATCGTAGATGTGGGTAAAAAGGTCTCGATTGGCTTGGTGACTCTGGCCGTCCAAGAAATGGGCGTTGGCGACCAAGTGATGATGCAAGCGGCCAAGTGACCGGCCGGCAACATTTTCCAGCAAAGCCGGCCCATATATAATGAGAGGCGGTGGGGGCTTAAAAAATTGCAGGTCCTAACTGGCTGATTTTATTAGAATGCTGCGACACGGACTTGACGAAGTCGCTCAAGGTCGCTAATTGCTTGGCTTCTGTGCACCCAGTTAGCCACATCCAGCCCAGCGATTCTGCCTATCCAAGGCGATGGCAGGGCATGCATGGCGCCCCACTTAGGGTCGCTGTGCAGGGCAATGTGGCAGCGCTGCAGGCAACTGCAACCGTGGCCATCGTTGGGTCTCGGGCTGCAAGCACCTCATCCATGAAAGCCGCCGGCGCCCTCGCTGAAGCGCTGGCCGGCCTTGGCATCACCGTGGTGTCGGGGGGCGCATTAGGGATCGACGGCGCGGCCCATCGCGGCGCGCTTGGCCATACCGTGGTGGTGCTTGGCAGTGGCATCACGCACTGGTATCCGGCCCGCCATGTCGACCTGTTCAACCAAATCGTCACGGCGGGTGGCGCGGTCATCAGCACGTTCGACGATGACGCATCGCCGGTGCGCAGCTATTTCGTTTCGCGCAACCGTTTGATCGCTGCGTTGGCCGATGTTGTCGTCGTGGTGGAAGCCCAACTGCGTTCGGGGTCATTGTCGACCGCGCGATACGGTCGCGAGCTTGGCCGCCGCGTTTTGGCCATGCCTGGCTCGCCGGGTTGCGACAGCTTGCTGGCTTCGGGCGCGGCGCACGTTGCCGAATCGGTCGACGATGTGGTGGCGGCGCTGGCCGGCAACGTCCGCGCGCTGGCCGTACCCGAGCTGCCAAATGAACAGTGCGTGCGCGTGGTCGCCGCACTCAATGATGAGCCATGTGACGAAAGTGCGTTAGCACACCGCGCTGGGCTCTCGCTTTCGCAAGCGTTGCGCGCGCTTGCTCAACTCGATGGCACGCCACACGTGGTGATGTTGCCGGGGCGCCGGTTCATCCGGCCAACATCGTTTTCTTCTGCAACTTGAGCACCTAACGAGGACGCCGTGGCCAACAATACTTCAAACGTAGAAGAAAAATCGAAACGCCGTAAGGTGGAAGCACCTGCGGCTGTGGTCGCAGCCGCAACTGCTGCCGACGGCAAAGCCAAGGCAAGCAAAGCCAAAGCCCCTGCTAAGGCCGCCGCCAAGTCAGCAAAGCCAAGCAAAGCGAGCGCAAGCAAAGCCGCCAAAGCAGACGCTGCCGTAAAGGCGGCTAAAGCGGCCAAGCCAGCGAAGGCGCCGAAGGCTGCCGCGGTTGTTGATCCAAATGCGCCGGTGACTGCCAAGAGCAAAGCGGCAGCGATCAAGTCTGCCAAGAAACTCAAGAAGCAACAAGACGCTGCTGAAGCGGCTGAGATTGAAGCCGAAGTAAAAGCCGCGAAACCGAAAAAACGTAAGCCGGGCTCGGCCTTGGTGGTGGTGGAATCCCCTGCCAAAGCACGCACCATCGGCAAGTACTTGGGCGCGGCGTACATCGTCAAAGCTTCGGTTGGTCACGTCAAAGACCTGCGCAAAAAAGACGGCGTCGATATCGAAAACAATTTTGAACCGCACTACGAAGTCATCGACGGCAAAAAGAAAGTTGTCGCTGAGATTCGAAAAGCGGCGCGGGAAGTTGAACGGGTTTACCTCGCATCCGACCCCGACCGCGAAGGTGAAGCGATCGCGTGGCACATCGCCAATGAAATTGCCGATGTGAACGACAACGTGCAACGCGTGTTGATTCGTGAAATTACCAAGACCGGTGTCAACGAAGCGTTGGCTGCGCCACGTGCAGTTGACTTAGACAAGACCAACGCGCAGCAAGCGCGGCGCATCTTGGACCGGTTGGTGGGCTTTTCGATCAGCCCAATTCTATGGAACAAAGTGCAACGCGGCTTGTCGGCCGGGCGGGTGCAATCGGTGGCCGTGCGTTTGGTGTGCGAACGCGAAACCGAAATTGCGGCGTTTATTCCCGAAGAATACTGGTCGGTGGATGTCACCTGCCAAGCCAAAGAACCACCACCGTTTGAAGCCAAGATGTGGCGTTGGCTCGGCGAAAAAGCCGAACCGAAAACCGCAGACCAAGCCAACGAGATGGCTACCGAACTGCGTGGCGGCGGCGCGGTAGTTTCGTCGGTTGAAAAGAAAGAGCGGCGCAAAAAAGCGCAGCCGCCGTTTATCACGTCGAAGCTGCAACAAGACGCGGCCCGCAAATATCGTTACACCGCCAAGCGCACCATGGCGTTGGCGCAGCGGTTGTACGAAGGTGTGGAGCTTGGCGCTGAGGGTCCAACTGGTCTCATCACGTATATGCGTACCGACTCAACGCGGGTCTCGGACGCTGCGTTGGCTGCTGTGCGTGAACACATCGGTGCCACCTATGGTGCCGACTATTTGCCAGCTGAGCCAAACGTCTACAAAACCAAAGATCGTGCGCAAGACGCCCACGAAGCCATCCGTCCAACGTTGATGGAGTGGACGCCTGAGCGGTTGGCACGAGCGTTGGAAAGCAACCCCGAAGGCGTTGAGTTGGTGAAACTCTACACGCTGATTTGGCAACGCTTTGTGGCCTCGCAGATGGTGCCTGCCGTGTACGACCAGACCACGGTCGATATGGATCGCGGCCGCGCAGTGTTGCGCGCCACTGGTCAGATCATGAAGTTCGCGGGTTACACCAAAGTGTACGAAGTAGCTGAGAGCGATGACGCCAAAGCCGAAGCCGCTGATGCCGCCGACCGTTTGTTGCCGCCGTTGGCCATTGGCGATGCCGTGCAATTGACGTCGATTCGGCCCGAACAGCACTTCACGCAGCCGCCGCCGCGGTTTTCGGAAGCCTCGCTGGTCAAGGAACTCGAAGAGCGCGGCATTGGTCGCCCGTCGACCTACGCGTCGATTATGTCGACGATCGTTGATCGCGGTTACGTGGAGAAAAAAGAAGCCCGCTTTTTCCCCAGCGAACTAGGCATCTTGGTCAATGGCTTGCTGGTTGAGTCGTTCCCTGAAATTGTAAACTCGGACTTTACCGCCAAGATGGAAGCCGACCTCGACAAGGTTGAAGAAGGCACCGTCGACTGGCGCAAGTTGCTGGGCGGTTTCTACACGCCATTTAAGTTGGAGCTCGACAAAGCAACCACCGAGATGCGCGATGTGAAGCGGGAAGAAATTCCGACCGACTTCGTTTGTGAAAAATGCCAAAAGCCCATGGTGATCAAGTGGGGCCGCAACGGCACCTTCTTGGCATGCCAAGGTTATCCCGAATGTCGTAACACCAAAGAAGTGGTGAAAAACCTCGATGGCACGTACGACATTGTGCCAGCGCAAACCACCGACGAGATTTGCGAAAACTGCCAAGCCCCGATGGCGATCAAGCGCGGTCGTTTCGGGACGTTCTTGGCTTGCACACGCTATCCAGATTGTAAAACCACCAAGCCGATTTCGCTCGGCGTTAAATGTCCGAAGCCGGGCTGTGGTGGCTTTTTGGCCGAGAAGCGTTCGCGACGCGGCAAGCCGTTTTACGGTTGCTCGAACTGGGCTAAAAAACAATGTGACTTCGTTGCGTGGGACAAGCCAATTCCGCAACCGTGCCCGGTCTGCAACCAAAAGTTTGTGCTCAAGCGTGAGACCAAACGCGGCGTTACGTTGCGGTGTGCGGAGTGCGATTGGAAACAAGGCGTCGACGATAATGAGGAGACCGGAGGATCGTAGTGAGAAGCGCCGATCCGCCCATCGGGCTGCGTTGTCGTTCCGCTTCCGGTCCTCACGTACGTGAGTACGTTCCGGTCCGGTTCTCACTCCGCCTTGCCGGATGGGCGGCTTGGCGCTTCAACTGAGAACGCATACGGTCGGGTTGCTCGAGACGGAGAACACGGGTACAGACAGGAACACGGCCACGGACAGTGCCATGGCCACGGCCACGGACAGGAACACGGACACAATCACGGACACGGACACGGACA
>JAKQOD010000700.1 GCA_029565465.1 Deltaproteobacteria bacterium | reverse complement strand
AAACGGCGCGGTGGCACAGCCGCGCAAGCGTTGAGCACATGCATCGTGCCCACGTCTTCAAGTTCGTGGGCCCACTCGCTGGCATGGGTTGGATGCGAAAGATACGCACCGTGCACCACGGTGTCGACGTTGCGGCTTTGCAACAAGGTTGCGAGTTCGCTGTCGACGGTGGGTTGGGTCAAGTCGACTTTGATGTGTTCGATTTTCGAGCCTGGGCCCATGGCCGGTGGCCGAATGTCCAACGCCAAAATCTTGGTGCAGGTTGGGTCTTCTTCGAGACCACGCAACAGCTCGGTACCTAAAAAGGTACAGGCGCCAGTAACGGCGACTACGCGTTTAGAACCCGCCATGCGCCGACCTTAGTTGAGGTAGCGAGCAGAAGCAACGGATCTGGCCGCTGCGGTACCCTGCAAGCAGCGACGGCTGCTATATCTATGGGGTGTCATCTGCGCCGACTATCACTGTGCTGCCCGACCATGTGGTCGATCAAATCGCAGCAGGCGAAGTGATCGAGCGGCCCGCTTCGGTGGTCAAAGAGCTGGTCGATAATGCGTTGGATGCCGGTGCACGCACGATTACCGTCGAAGTCGAGCAGGGCGGCCGTACGCTGATTCGGGTCATCGATGATGGTAGCGGGATCGCGCCGGTGGATGTGCCCTTGGCGGTGCAACGCCACGCCACCAGCAAGATTCGCAGCGTGGACGATTTGACGGTGCTGTTGACCAAAGGTTTTCGAGGCGAAGCGCTGCCTACTATTGCCAGCGTCAGTCGTTTTGTTTTGACGAGCCGGACCGCCGCGGCCGATGCGGCCACCCGCCTGCGAATTACCGGTGGAGAGCCGCCGCAACTCGACGAAGCTGGGGCGCCGGTTGGCACCCGGGTCGAAGTCGCCGATTTGCTGTGGAATGTGCCAGCAAGGCAAAAGTTTCTCAAAGGGCAAGCCACCGAAGCGGCGCACATTACCGACGCTGTGACACGGGCAGCGATGGCTCATCCACACGTGCATTTTCGCTTGCGCCACGACGGTCGCACCGCGCTTGATGTGCCAGCGACCCATGATTTGGCGCAGCGGGTGGCAGCGTTGCTGCCGGGGCGAATCGCAAGCCAAATGTTAGTGGCCGAAGGTGTGCAGGATGGCATTCGCGTGCTCGCGCTCCTGGCGCCGCCGGAGTTGTCGCAAACCACGGCGCGTGGAGTGCAGCTGTTCATGGATCGCCGCGCGATTCGTGATCGTGGTTTGTTGCATGCGGTAACAATGGCATACGGTGAGTTGATTCCTCGTGGCCGCTATCCGGTTGCCGTGTTGTTCGTTGAGCCCGTTCCCGGCACCGTCGACTACAACGTGCATCCGCAAAAGGCTGAAGTCCGCTTTTCGGACGCGGCAGGCGTCCAAGCTGCGGTGCGCCAAGTGCTGCGCATGGCGATCGCAAAGTCACCGTGGGTCACGCTCGGTGCACCACGCCAGCCTGCGGCGTTGACTTCACTATCAACCGTGTCGACGCTGCCACCCGTGCGTGCGCCGGTGCCGGTTGCCTCGGCGGGCGCCGCGTCGCCGTTAGCGCAACGCTTTGCAGCGCAAATTGCGAGCGGCGATAGCCGCGGCGCACGCGCGCGTGACTATGCACCACAGGCGGCATGGCCTTTTGATGCGCGTGTTGCTGGCACCACCAACGCCACGCTCGACAAGCCACCAGCGCCAAGCGTGGCAAGCGCGCCGGCGGCTGATGCGCCAAGCAGCTTGTTCCCACCCGAAACCTTCGATGCCATCTCCGCGCCGGCGCTGCGCTCTGCCGGGGTGCCTGCCACGCCCCTCGCTGCGTCAGGGTTTTTCGCGCAGCTGCGCTACCTCGGCCAATTGGATCTCACGTACTTGGTGTGTGAAGCCGATGGCGAATTGGTGTTAATCGATCAACACGCCGCGCATGAGCGGGTAGCGTTTGGCCGCCTCAAAGAGCGGTCGCAGCAGCAAGCGGTGGCGATGCAGCGGATGTTGTTACCGACGACGATTGAGGTTTCGTTGGCACATGTCGCATTGGTAACTGAAACCCAGCCTGTGTTGGCGCAGATCGGTTACGACGTTGACGTTTTTGGTGTGACTGCCATTGCGATTAAAGCGGTGCCGGCGGAGTTGCGGCACGCCGACCCTGCCGCGGTGTTGCGAGAATTGCTCGATGAATGGCTGGCCAAAGGCGCATCGCGCGCGGTTGAAGCACGGCTCGATCACGCATTATCAACCATTGCTTGCCACTCGGTGGTGCGCGCCGGCGACCGCTTGCAGCCCAGTGAAGTTGAAGCCCTGTTGGCTAGCATGGACGGCGTCGATTTTCGAGCGTATTGCCCGCACGGTCGGCCGGCGTTGCTGCGCATCAGCGTTGATGAGTTGGCGCGGCGGTTTGGTCGCACATGAAACCGCGGCTACTCATCGTGGTTGGGCCAACGGGCGCCGGCAAGACTGATTTGGCGCTGACCTTGGCGCGCGAACTCAATGGCGAAGTGGTTTCCGCCGACTCGCAACAAGTCTATCGCGGCATGGATATCGGCACGGGCAAGATCAGTGCAGCTCAACGTGCCGACGTGCCGCATCACCTGCTTGATGTGGCCGACCCTGACAACGAAATGACCGCCGTGCGTTTTGTCGAACTCGCCGAAGCAGCGATCGCTGACATCGCTGGGCGCGGCCGAGCCGTCATCGTTTGTGGTGGCACTGGGCTGTATGTCCGGACGCTGCTGCTGGGCGTGTTCGAAGGGCCAGGTGCAGATCCGGCGTTGCGTGCGGCACTCTACCAACGCATCGCCGACGAAGGTGCCGAAGCGTTGCATGCCGAGCTGACGCGCGTCGACCCGCCGATGGCAGCCAAGATCGAGGTCAACGATCATAAACGTTTGGTGCGCGCGCTCGAAGTGTTTGCGCTAACCGGCGTGCAGATGAGCGTGCATCAGGCAACCCATGATCATCGCAAGGTGCCAGCGCGGTATCCTCACATGCTGCTTGGCCTAGCACCTGAGCGCGAGACGCTCTATCACCGCATTGATGCTCGGGTCGAAGCCATGTTTGCCCAAGGGTTGCTGACCGAAGTCGAAGCCTTGCGGGCTCAAGGTTTTCGTCCACCCCTGCGATCGCAGCAAGCAATTGGATACGCTGAGGTCCACAGCCATCTCGACGGGGTGCAAGATCTCGCCACCACCATAGCCTTGGTACAGCGCAATTCGCGTCGTTACGCGCGGCGTCAATTGTCATGGTACCGGCCCGATGCCAGCGTTGTTTGGCACCAACGTGCTGAGGCTGTTGACCTGGACGCGCTCAAGCGGTACGTCACTGCCTAGGCACTATGGCTGACCCCGTGATTTCAGAGCGGATGGTGCTCGAGTTCGAGCGCCCCATGATCGAACTTGAGCGCAAGATCAGTGATCTGCGCACACTATCCACTGATACCGTCGATTTTTCGTCGGAAATCCGCAAGTTGGAGCTCAAAGCCCGCAAGCTGCAAAAAGAGATTTTTGCCGACTTGACCGCCCAGCAAAAGGTGCAGTTGTCGCGCCATCCTGGTCGGCCGTACATGCTCGATTACATTCGCTTGTTGATGGACAATTTTGTCGAATTGCACGGCGATCGTAGCTTCCGCGACGATCCCGCAATCGTTGGTGGCATTGCCCAGTTTGACGAGTGGGAAGTCATGGTGCTGGGCCACCAAAAAGGTCGCAACACCAAAGAAAACCTCCATCGTAACTTTGGGATGGCGCGGCCCGAAGGCTATCGTAAAGCCACTCGGCTGATGCGGCTGGCGTCGCGCTACCGGCGCCCGATTATTTGTTTTATCGACACGCCAGGCGCGTATCCGGGGCTTGGTGCAGAAGAGCGTGGCCAAGCCGAAGCCATCGCCAAAGCACTGCAAGTGATGGCAAGTCTGGAATGCCCAGTAATTTCGATCGTCATTGGCGAAGGTGGTTCGGGTGGCGCCTTGGCACTCGGCGTTGCCGATCGCGTGCTGATGTTAGAATACGCGACCTACTCGGTGATTTCGCCTGAGGGCTGCGCATCCATTTTATGGCGCGACGCAAGCAAGATTCCCGACGCTGCCGCGCAGCTCAAGCTTACTGCGCCGGATATCGCGGCGTTGGGCGTTTGTGACGAAATCATTCCTGAAGCTTCGGGTGGCGCTCATCGCGATGCGGCGCTCACCGCCGCCAAAATGCGGATTGCAATCAAACGCCACCTGAAAGAGCTAACGGCGCTGTCACCGCGTGCGCTGCAGGACAGCCGCTACCAAAAATTCCGTAAGATCGGCGCTTTCGTCGAAGCAGCGACCTAACGTAGATGGATTTTGCCACGCTGCTTTGGTGCGTCGTCGGTATTGCCGGTTACTGGGGGCAATACTTCGCGCGGCGCGGCCGAGTACAACATGGCTTCATGTTGCTTGGCTGTGCGGCCGCTGCAGGCATCGGCCTCGGCGGGGTGCCGGTAGCGGGCGCCATTGGGATTGGTGGCGCTGCGTGCATCTTGGTGCTTGCGCCAATGTTGCGTGGCACCGCACGCGTGCTGGTGCGAAGGGAACAATTTGGCGCAGCCCAGCGCTTGTTAAGCATTGCCGCTTTGCTGGCCCCCGGCGCGGGCGCCGAAGAAGATCGGGTCGGCGTCGCAATGCTGGCCTCGGTGCGCAG
>JAKQOD010000652.1 GCA_029565465.1 Deltaproteobacteria bacterium | reverse complement strand
GCTGGCGTGTGCCACGTTGCCTGCGTGCGCTGGTACCTGAACAAACTAGCGTCGGTGACGATGGCTTGCGCGCTAACCTGGTAATGTGCAGTGATGGTCGCACGAATCACGGCGTTGGCTAGCTTGGCTACCATCGCCTGCGCAACGCATGTCCCGCCCGTACATCAGCACAGCATAGCCACGCCACTTGCAACCATGATGCTCGCGCCGCTGCAGGTTGTGCCAGCTGGCTACGCAATCGAGGTCACCTTCACGCCGAACGCTCCGTTCGTCGACAAGGACGATTGTTATCGTTGGCCAGCGCATTGTGTCGGTGCGCTCAAAGGTGGCGTTTATCCATACCGCGCAGGCGAAGCTATGTATTACCAGTACCTGCCCGTCGGTGACTACGCCATGCGCGTGGTTGTCAGCAACGCCGCTGCCCCAGTGAAAAAACGTGAACAAACGCTGCAGGTGCAACTTGGCATTGCACCGTCGCAGGTCGAATTCGCGTTGACCGACAGCCGCAAAGCAACGATCACGCTACGCGGCGAAGCAACCCAGCGTTACGATGGCCGCATTTGCGACGGCGGTGGCTCGGGCGCCTCGTTGCACAGCTCGAGTGCTAAGCGGATCGTGTGCTCGGTCACCGATGTTGACGGCACTACGTGGTCGATGGAGAGTTCGTCGCCGCGGGAAATCTACGACTACATGCAGTTGCAAATATGCAGCGGCGCGCCCGACGGCGTGATGATGCGCCATAGCCAATATGCAGCAACATTTGCGTGTCAACCTGCAGATCCGCAATCGCCGCCCAAGCCTGGTGAGTTGATTGAACACCCAGCGGCGCGTTGACACGTCCGGAACGCGGACAGCCGAGCTTTGAACATGCGCCGGGTTGAGGGGCGACAAACGGTAGCGACGGTGGTTGCAGGCTGCAGGCGCGCCGCCAAAATGCCGAAAAATGGTGGTTGCTAGGTTTCATTCAATGGTAGGGAATGGCCTATGAAATACGTTGCCCATGCGCTTGCGCTTTGGTGTTGCACCTTCTTGTTTTGGGGCTGCGGTCCTGCGCCGGTGGCGCAAGACTGCGGCGACGGTGAGGCGACCGGCACAGAGCAATGCGACGATGGCAACGCGATTGACACCGATGGCTGCACCAATGGTTGTAAACAAGCGCGCTGTGGTGACGGCATTGTGCTCGCTGGCGTCGAGCAATGCGACGACGGCAATCAAGTCGATGTTGACAAGTGTAGCAATGCTTGCAAACCGTCGGTGTGCGGCGACGGTGTGGTGCAAGTTGGCGAACAATGTGACGATGGCAATCGGGTTGATGCCGACGCGTGTCGCAATAGCTGCGTGCCTGCGAGCTGCGGCGATGGCGTTGTGGCAACCGGCGAAGGTTGCGATGACGGCAATCAAATCGACAATGATGCTTGTCGGAATAACTGCATAGCCGCAACGTGTGGCGATGGCGTGTTGCAAGCCGGCGAGCGGTGCGACGACGGCAATGCCAACAATACCGATGCGTGTCTGACGACGTGTATGCCAGCAACGTGTGGCGACGGCTTTGTACGTGCTGGCATGGAAGCTTGTGACGATGGCAATGCCGACAATACCGACGGTTGCTTGATCACCTGTGCGGCCGCGACCTGCGGCGACGGCTTTGTGCGTGTTGGCGTGGAAGCGTGTGACGACGGCAATGGCAGCAATACCGATGCGTGCTTGAGTACGTGCGAAGTCGCAGCGTGTGGCGACGGCTTTGTGCGCGCCGGTACGGAAGCCTGCGACGATGGCAATGCCGACAATACCGATGCGTGTTTGACCACGTGTGCAGTCGCAGCGTGTGGCGACGGCTTTGTGCAAGTAGGCACCGAGGCGTGTGACGACGGCAATGCCGACAACACCGATGCGTGTTTGACCACGTGCGCGGCGGCGGTCTGCGGTGACGGTTTTGTGCGTGCCGGCGTGGAAGCATGTGACGACGGCAATGCGAGCAATACCGATGCGTGTTTGACGACCTGCGCGGCGGCGGCTTGCGGTGACGGTTTTGTACGTGGCGGCGTGGAAGCGTGCGACGACGGCAATGCGAGCAATACCGATGCGTGTTTGACCACGTGCGCGGTTGCGACCTGCGGCGACGGTTTTGTGCGTACCGGCACCGAAGCGTGTGACGACGCCAATGCCGACAATACCGATGCGTGTTTGACGACGTACGCGGCGGCGGCCTGCGGTGACGGTTTTGTGCGTGCGGGCGTGGAAGCGTGCGACGACGGCAATGGTGACAACACAGATGCCTGTCCGGGCACTTGTCAAGCTGCGCGCTGTGGTGACGGCTTTGTACGTGCTGGCACGGAAGCCTGCGACGATGCCAACACCAGCAACACGGACACCTGCCTGAACACGTGTGTTGTAGCCGCGTGCGGCGACGGCTTTGTCCAAGTTGGCGTCGAAGCCTGCGACGACGCGAATGCCAGCAATACCGACGCCTGTTTGACGACGTGCGCCGCTGCGACGTGCGGCGACGGGTTTGCGCAAGCTGGGGTGGAACTGTGCGACGACGGCAACGGCGACAACACCGATGCGTGCCCTACCACGTGTCAACCAGCGACGTGCGGCGACGGCTTTGTGCACGCTGGTGTGGAAGGGTGTGACGATGGTAATAGCAGCAATACTGATGCGTGTTTGGTCACCTGCACCGCAGCGAGCTGCGGCGATGGTTTTGTGAACGCCGGCGTCGAAACCTGCGACGACGCGAATGCCAGCAACACCGATGCCTGTTTGAACACCTGCGCAGCAGCGACGTGCGGCGATGGTTTTGTACTAACCGGGCTGGAGCGGTGCGACGATGGCAACAGCAACAATACCGATGGCTGCTCTTCATCGTGCGTTGTGGTTCAAGTGTGCAACGCCAGCAATCCGCTGCTGGTCGGTGGCGATCGCTTTGCAGGCGATGCCAACAGCGGCGACTGTTACGTGTCGTTCGACGATGAAGTCACTACGTTTGCAGCCGCCAGCAACGCGTGTGCTGCGAGTGGTGGCCACTTGGTGACGGTCAACAACGCAACTGAGCAAGCGCTGGTTGCCGCGGTGCAAAACCCAGCGCAAACGCCGTGGATCGGCGGCACCGACGCGACCACGGAAGGTGTGTTTGCTTGGCTGACTGGCGAAACGTTTGGCTTTAGCAATTTTATGCCTGGTCAGCCTGACAATGGCGGTGGCGTGATCGAACAGGATTGTTTGCAGTTGGTCAGCAACGGCGAGTGGAACGACATCGCGTGCGACGACGCTGGCGTGGTTGGCCGCATTTGCGAGATACGAACCAACGCGTGCGGCGACGGCGTGACCCAAGCTTCGCGCGGCGAAACCTGCGACGACGGCAATGGTACGGCATTCGACGGCTGCAACGCAGTCTGCCGCGCCGAGACCCTGTTCTTTAGCGAGTACGTTGAAGGCAGCAGCACCAACAAGGCTGTTGAAATTGCCAATCCGTTTAACACGCCCGTGAATCTCACTGGCTGTTCGCTGCGGTTGTATTCCAACGGTGCGATCACCCCGACTTCGCTGGCGTTGACGCAAACGATCGCAGCACACGATGTGTTCGTTGCGTGCACCGCGTCAGTCGGCACCGCCATCGGCGCGAATTGTGATCTGATCAATGCGTCAGTGATCAACTTCAACGGCGACGATGTAGTGGAGCTGCAATGTGGCGGTGTCACCATCGACGCTATCGGCCGCGTTGGTGAAGCGCCTGCGCAGGGCTGGGGCACCGGCGGCGTGACCACGCTGAATCACACACTGCGCCGCAAATGCGCGTTCACCATCGGCGATAACAACCGGACCGATGCGTTTGATCCGACCATTGAGTGGGGCGGCTTCGCTGTTGACACCTTCGGCGATCTCGGCGCGTATACCTGTGCGCCGTAGCTACATGGCAGATTGTCGCAGCCTCTAACGCGCGCTTGGTCGTTTTACCCAGCGTCGTACTCCGCGATATGCTTCACTCTGCGCATGCTCACCAAGTTCTTGACCAGCGTCTTCGTTGTAGCGGTTCCGGTTGCTGCATTTGCGGGTTCTGCGTCCACCAGCACACCGGTGAAGCCAGCTGCGGACCCAGCGGCTGGCTGCGCTACGCCAAGCAAATCTGCGTCGGGCGTGCGCAATCCCTTTGATCAAGCTTCAGCACCGGCTGCGGCTCCGGCGACAGGCTGCGCACCGCCAAGCAAGCCAAGCTCTGGCATTCGCAATCCCTTTGATCAAGCAGGCTCTACTTCGGCACCGGCTGCGGCCTCGGCTACAGGTGGCGCACCGCCGAGCAAGTCTGCGTCGGGCGTGCGCAATCCCTTTGGTCAAGCGCCGGCAGCGCCGACGAACACGGGGCCAGCCTCAGTGGGCGCCGGCAAGCCGGCGACGACGAACACGATCGCTGCCTCTGGTGGCTCCGGCGGCAAAACCCTGCGCGTGCCTGTGATTGCAACCTTTGTCGCTCTCGTCGACGACAACGCCAACAAAGCCGAGCCCGAAGTTTGCCTCAGCGTCGGTGCGCTTTCGCCGGCAGCCACCGCGTTGGTCAACTACAACGATCGCAAAGCCAAAGAAGGCGACGTCGGTGCCGATGTCACCCGCCTCCATGCCGTCGGAGCCCTCGCCGTGCAAGGCGTCAACGCCCTTCGCCAAGCCTGCCGCGCCAAAACCCCCATCGCCAGCGCAGCCGGCATGCTCCGCGACACCGCCGCCGCACTGCGTTCCATTGATGCTGATGCAAATGTTTGGGTGAAGTGACAACGGAGCTCACCGACGCTGATCGGGCTGCCTTCGCCGCCGCTCCGCAACCGTCATGGAACAATAGCGCTACGGTTGCACGCGCGCTTGAGCAATTGGCGCAGTGTACTGAAGCCGATCTGAACAATGTTTGTTCTGCCATGCTCTACGCCGTTGGTAACAACCACTGCGGCAGCTACTTTCCGGTAGCGCTGCTGGTGATTCCGCATATCGGTAAGCTGCTCGTCGGTACCAGCCAACCTGTACGCCGAGCAACCCTTGAAGTGCTGGTCGATATGCTGTCCTTTGATCCTGACCCTGATCACGAATATGTTGAGCGCCCGACCGGCAACGTAAAACTGCGTGGCTTGGTGTGGGACGCCATCGAAGCCCTGCGTCCTAGCTTCGAAACCCTTCGCACCAGCGACGACCCCGCAACCTTCCAACTAGTCGCCGACATCCTGGAAATGATCGCCGAGCGCAATGAGCCACCAGTGATGTGAAGGGACCCACTCATTCCTACGGTGCGACGGCAACGCCAAGTTCGGCGATATCGAAGCTGAACGCACCCGTGCCGGAGTCGGCGAGAATTTTGTTTGCAAGAAACGTCATGGCTCGAAACAAATACGTTACGTGATCGTGGTCTTTCAAGAGCAGCGTGTGTACCAACGGATTTCGATTTTGCGATGTAAAGGAGCTGATTGCGCTGCCGTTGCCACCTTCACCTTCAGCAATGTAGGTTGGACTTCGCAAACTATGCAGCCATTCGATCGGCGCTCGCATCAGATGTTCCGTGGCATCGCCGAAATCAAAGCCAGCATTGTCGGGCCCCCAGTCGCGGAAACGCTCCGCAGCTCCAAACGCAAACGTCGCTCGGAAATGTGGATAGGCTTCGGCCACAAGCAGCGCGAGGGTGCCGCCCACGCTGTGGCCCCCGAGGAAGATTCGATTAGCATCAACATACGGCAAAGCTGCAAGTTTTTGGTAGGCCGCGCCAACGTCGTCGACTTCGCCGTACAAATTCTCTTTGTAGCCAGGATTCTTATTCCCGCCGCGCATCGATGGGTACATGGTGATTACGCCAGCGCGCCAAAACGCTGCCGCTGATTGGTCGTTGCTCGGTGGCGATTTCATCCACGCTTCTTTGCTGATGCTTGTTGAAAAACCGCCGATGAGCCAAATAATCGCGGGATGCTTGCGTCCATCGTTCGGATCCGGGCTTACGTACGCGGCCATTTCCCCGAGAGGCCCACGGTAAGAAATTTGTTGCAGCGTGTGCGGCGGTGGCACATCAACCGCTTGATTCTTTTTTTTTTGCTGCAATATTTTGGTCGTAAACCTGCTGCGCGCAACCTCGAACATTTCAGTTCGCATGAACGCGTCGGGAATCGACCAAGGGTCTACCGTACGTGCGTCCGTCACTGGCGTAGCAGGGGGCGCCGCTGTCTGTAGCAATTTTGCGTTCTTACAACCTGGCTCCAACAGCAATACGAACAGCAACAGCAAAAAGCGCTTCATTGTCCGCACGCTAGCATGTTCCTTCGTTGAATGAGCTTGCTACGCTTGGCGCGGTCGTGGCTTACCAACGCCGAGCTAGTAGATCATCTAAGGTACCGTCGTCGCGAGTTTCATAAACTCTTGGCGCAAAGCCGGCTCGGCCAGCTTCCCACGGACCGCGGTTGTCGATAGCCGCGCCTCATGTGCGCCAACTCCGCGCGCCGCCATACATAAATGCATTCCTTCAACGAAAACCGCAGACCCATCGCTCGCCAATCGGGTATGGAATAGATTCGCCAGATCCTCGGTCAGGTCTTCTTGCAACACTGGCGCGCGCGCCAGCATGCGTACCAAGCGCGAAATCTTGGAGAGACCTATTACGCGTTGCTGCGGCAAGTAGGCGACCGAAATTTTGTAGATCACTGGCAACAGATGATGTGGGCATAAGCCAAATGCAACATTGTGTTTCGATACCACCATGTCTCGAAATTTCGCTGGAAAACAAGTCGCCAACATTTCATCGATCGCAACACTCGTCTGCGATTGATCTAGCACCAACGCGTGAAAACCTTTTGCTGCCCGCTTGGCTGTACCATCGAAGTTTGCATCAGTAATGTTGAAGCCTAGTTCACTCATGCCACTTAGCAACGTTTCATAGGCGGTTTCAAACAAAGCGAGCGCCTTAGGATTGTTAGCGATAGTCATGTATCACCTGAACTAGGGGTGCAAAACGATCGCCGCTGCTTTTGCCGCATCGAGTGGAGCCGAAAGTTTCACACCATTGGCGGTTAGATCAAACGCGAAGATCGCCAAGTATTGCTCCGTCGACAGCGAGCCTGGCGCATCTGCGGGCATGTGCTTAACGGTCCACGTAAACACATCAGCGGCTGTATGGAATGGGACATTCCGCTTGGCATCGGTTGCTGCCACCAAAGGGAAGGCGCCGGCCCCAACAACGGGCGGAGCTTTTGCCGTGCCCTCGCCGCCATTGCCATGGCAGCCTGCGCAGTATTGAACGTAGAGCTTTTTGCCTTGGTCAATTTGGGCTAGCGCACCGTCATTGGTGTGCGTGATTGCGGGGCTCGGATTGGCTGTTGGAGTGCTCGCGCAGGAAACCATCGAGCTTATTAGAATAGGAAACATAATGTATCGCATGCACAGTAGAGCGGGCGTTGCGCCGAACTGTTACAAAGATTCGACGGCGCGCATGACAAACGCAGTGATGCGAGCACAACGTGCACCGTCAAACGCATATACAGCTTGGGCGTCATGCGCTAAACTGGTAGTCAATAGCGCAGCGATGTCGGCGCGCGCACGATGGAGCCTGACTCTGACTGCTGCTTCGGAAATCTGCAAACAGATGGCAGTTTCTGCCGTGTCCATTTCCATCACGTCGCGCAGCACCAACACCTCTCGGTGCCCTTGCGGTAGTTGCGCAAGGAGCTTTTCGAACAAGCTGCCTAGCTGGTAACGCGCCGTCATTGCTTCGGGTGTTTCGCGGGCATCAACCATGTCCTCCACCTCTGCGATCGCGGGGATTTTGTGTGCTAACGCAATCGCGGTGCGCGCTGCGATGCGTGTGGCCCATGTGGAAAAAGCGGCCTCACCGCGAAAGCTTGCCAAGTTTCTATAGATCACCAACCAGGTTTGTTGGAGTGCGTCCTCTGCATCGTTGTCGCTGCGCAGGACCGCGCGAACTACGCGATAGAGCCGTTGGTTGTGCTGTTGTACCAACTTTTCGAACACAACGCGGTCACCTGCGCATACAGCTGCGACCAGCTCAAGATCTGTGGCGTTGTGGGGCTCAGCTAGTTTGGTCAAGTATGGGGTCACAATGAAGCAGAGCGACGTTGGGCCCCAAATGTTACAACAAATCGAACATTGTTGAATGCGGCCGGTCCCGCGCATGCGGTGGCGCCCGGTGCACCGGTACAAGGAAGCAAGCGCCGCGTGGCGGTCCGCCGAAGTGACATTGTCGCCGAATCGGGCCTTTCGCAACGCGCTTCAGCCCGCTCACGACATTGCGCTCAGAACAACGCCATTTGCGGCTCAGTAACCGTATGCGGTATCGGCAACACACCGATGATCACCCACGGGTTTGGGCCGCGTAAATGAAACTGTTGCGTAGTGCCCAGGTAAAAGTGCAGGTCTTTTTTGAGGAACTCCTCGAAATATTTCTGTTTCACTTTGGCCAGCGCTTTTGCTTCGTCGCCACTGGTCATCTTCAAGCACTTCCAATACAGCGCGCCGGCTTCCCAATCGAGAATTTGCAGCTCGCTCGCTTTGCCCATCGCATCTTCAAAACGATACGAAAAGCTGTAGGGTAATTTCCGTACGACCCTAAACGTCTCTCGCCACGAGTTGTCGGCGAATAGGTCATGCTGGTTGGTGGTTTCGCGCATTTGCCGCAATCGCTGCGGGTCCCAGTCGCGTTCTTCTTGCTCCAGATAAACCCAGTCACACGGGTTGGTCGAAACACCGCGAGCGAAATCTCATTCGCCTTAGCGCCAGCAATCAGTTCATCCAAGCGATCGTAAACCGGCGCCGTCTGCAACAGCAATCGCCGCCGCTCGCGCCAATTGTTGTCGGTGCCAACATGATCGACTGCCACAAGCTCGCGCTCATCAACCGGCCGATACGTTTCGGGCCGCGGGTCTGTGCTGCTACGCACCACCCGACACTGCAGCCAATCATATTTCTTATATTGCTGCTCCTCGTCCATGCGCCGAAACGGCACCGGATACATCCGTACCCACGTGCCATCTTCGCGCACGCCAGCGGTGCATACCGTTTCGCCGTATTTGCGCGACAGCGTCGGATACGTCTTTACCGTAACAAGAATGCGCTCTTGCTTGACCTCCACCATACCCACTCCCTCGTTGATGTTGCAGTTCTACAAATGCAGTGCAGTAAACCTTTTGCCCATTTCTGCTTCCAGTGTCTCCGCCACACAATGCCGATGGCACTGTTGCGGCAAAGACTCATAACACGTCAGTGCGACACGCTGGCCTGCCTTGAGCCACGCCACGATTTGCTGCAGCGACGATCGTTGCAGCGGCAAGCTGTGTCGCTCGTAGTCGGCAAACAGCGCATCGTAGTCGGCTTGCGTCACCAAGCTTTGGCGTTGCTCTGAGTCGATGCCAAGCTCGCGCAAGTGTTCATAACGGATCCCTACGCCGGCGCAGCCATTGGCCAACGTGCTCTTGGAAAACCCATATTTGCGACTAATCGGATTGCGCCGCACGTCGCACAACAGCGTCACGCCAGCAGCCAGCAGCGCATTTAGATAGTTTTCAAGCGTGCGGCCTTCGTAGCCAATCGTGCAGACTCGGCCGATCGTGGCCTTCGGGCTTGGCGCTGCACGTTCGATGTTCTGCAGCGCCACCCGGTCGCCGTCGAGCACCCGCGCAGCGATTTCACTGCGCGTGGCATAGTACGGAAACTGTCGGTACGTTGCAGCTACCAACGCGTCGCCACGCATACTGCGATGCCGCTGTGCAAATGCCGTCGCTGCCGACTTATCCGTGCGCTTCAAGGCCGTGCGGCCGGCTTCGGTTAGCCGCCATTGCGAATCATCTGCATCTAGCAATTCCCCCTCGACCAACTTTCGCCGGTCGGCGTAGCTAGTGAACGAAAACGCTCCAAACTTGTACGGCACAAACTCATACGGTGCCGTCGCGCTGTTTTCTTGGCAGTACAAAAACAGCAACTTTTGAAAATCGACATTGCCAACTTCGCCACCCAACGCTTCGAGCAACAACAACGCTTGGCGCTGCCGTTCAAAAAGTACCGTCGCTGGCCGACTCATGCCCACACCCTCGCATTTTCACAAACCGCCATGCAAGCGTTTTGAAATTCTTGTAAGCCCGGCGCCGCGAGTGGCGTTCCGCCAAAGCAATACCGTCGACGAATCAATCCTGCGCCATCGCCAGCCGCACTGTGCGGCGCGCGCGGTTGGGCAGCGGCCTTCGATCCACATCGTTGCCGGACATGCTCGCCACCGCTGGGCTCGTCGGCATTTCGTCCCACGTTCTGCCTTCAAGCAACCGGCCAGCCTTTTTCTTGTTGGTGCCGCCCCACTGCTTAAAGAAAAACGCCACGTTGGCTTTGATGCATTGCTCGCGAATACCCGCAACCCACTCGGGCTGCATTGGCCGTGCACCGGGCCCTGATTCGCCGCCGACGATCACCCAGTGAATGCCCCGCAGCTTGAGCTTGGGCAGCGGCCCCAGCAAAGGTTCGATCGAGAGAAACTTCACGTGCGCCCGCGTCGACCGCAACGCCTCAATGCGGTCAACGTAGTCCGCATTTTCCACGCTTACGCCCATCCAGACATTTGCTGGCCAATCAATGTGCGCATCCAGCGCCGCCACTCGTTCCGCTCGTTTCGTCAACACTTGAAACTGGTGCCAATACGCGCGCCGCATCACATCAAACACCTGTTGGATGTACGCCTCTGGCACCGCTTTGTGAAACAAGTCGCTCATCGAGTTCACAAAGATCCGCTGTGGCTTTTTCCAACCTAGCGGTAGCTCCAGCATCTTCGGTTGCAGCGTCAGCGCAAACCCATTGCGATAGTTCGGCTGCCCCATCGCTTGCAGCCGCTCCGACATCCGCTCCGCATAACAATGCTTGCAGCCCGGGCTGATTTTGTTGCAGCCCGTCACCGGATTCCACGTGGACTCCGTCCATTCGATGCCTGAGCCTTGCGCCATGGGCGTTACAGTTGCACCGGCCGCAGTGTTGGATCGTGCATTGCGTTTCGTGTAGGTAGGTATGCTTCTGGAATCTCCGCCAGGCCGACCGACCAAACCGCGACAATCTGATTGTCGACTTGATCCACCAAGAATCCGCCGTCTGTATTCAACAAATCAAACATGCTTCGTTTTCCGTCGAGATACGCGGAAATCGCGCCTGCTTCAGCTTGCGTTGCTAACCATCGCGTGGTGCCACCGGTTTGTGCGCACCATTTCATCAAGTAAACGTCACCATTCGGTGCTTGGTGTTCCGACAGAATTGCACCCTCAAAGAATTCGAGATCTCGCACCCACGCGAGCCTAACTGGCAGCGAATCCAGGCGACGCCCAATCTTTGGCAACCCGTTGGCCACGCCAAACCCTCTCATCCTATTTGCGGGTCTAGCAAGCGAAATATCCTGGTGGCGCCGTGGGAAGATCTCACGTTCACGTCTGAACATTGCCTTCGTCCATGCGTGGTCGCATCGTGAATCAGTTCAAACACTTCGCGTGGCGGCTTTGGTAGGCTCCTTTTGGGGCGGGGCCAACATTCCCGCGCGGGCACAGGAGGATTTGCAATGTCGAAGAAGAAGCTGCCGCTGGTTGGTTTAACGATTCATTTGGTGAAGCAGGGTACTGACCCCAAGCACATCCTAAAAGGCCAAGCTGGCCTGAAGAAGATGGATGTAGTGGATGGCGAGCATTATATCGGTACGTTGTATATGGCGCTCGCAGCAGACAGGGAGCCGTCATGGGCGGCGATGTTCAAACCGTATGTTCTAAAGTTCCCAACGCTGAAAAATCGTAGTCACTCTGCGGTCCTATTGGTGAAAAACTCTGGGCGATGGTTCGCGGTTACGTTTGGTTACGGCTGGACGCTGCTAAGTGAAGATGTTGCCGAGGAGAAATTTGGGCTTCGCGTGACACTGAACTCGATCGCCGAAGCGGCCATTCGATCAGTGAATGTGACATCCATGGAAGCAATTGCGAATCACAAACAAACTCAGTCCGTTCAACACGGGCCAATCCGTCAGTTTGGTATCGATTACGAGCAAGAAGTCGTACGTGCAATTAGCGGCCAACCGGCGGATCCAAAGTTAGGCGTGTTTATGGTGGGCAAGGGCCCGCTGGCTATTCGTGCCCGCACGGAGCTATCGAGTTTGCCGCTCCTGCTGGGCCTATATCTGCAGCAATTCGAATCGGAAGCATATAAAGAAAAGTTCGATGGTATTGATCAGATTTCGGAAGTGCTCGATCCCCAAAAAATCGAATCGCTTGACGCGGAGTTGATTGCCAAACTCAACGACCGAGAGACGAAAGGTATGTGGCTTGGGCCACCAGAAGTGATCAATTGGAAGGAGATTGAGGGCTTTGCGTTTGACCAGCCACCCACGACGTTAAGCGCTGATCCTTCAATCGACGACCTGCTGCAGGAGCTGGAGGCTGACTCCAGCAAGACTAGCGTTGCATTTCTCAAGCGCCGCCATCTTTATGGCTTCGATGGCAATGGTGACTGTGTGAAGAAATGGTCGCTGTATAAATCGTTGCATTGCGAAATTAGCGACGACGTGAATACGTCTATTTTGTCGAACGGCACGTGGTTCGAAGTAGAGCGCAACTTTGTGCAAAAGGTAAACAAGGCCGTCGATAAACTATTGGTAAAGAAACCGCTGCCGTCGGCTAAACACAAAGAAGTTGAAGGTAAGTACAATAAGCGAATCGAGAAAGAGCTTGGATACCAGTGCGCTGATGCGCGATCGATCGTGTACGGCGGGGGCAGAAGTAGGCTTGAGTTTTGCGATCTCTACTCGCCATCAAGGGAAATGATTCATGTCAAACGCGGTACGTCATCGAGTACGTTGAGTCACCTGTTCCAGCAGGGATTGCTGTCGGCTACTAGTATGCAAGAGGACGAGAGCTTTCGTTCCAAGGTGCGCGGGCTCTTGCCAACGCAGTTCGATGACGCGTTTGTGCAAGCGATTGATACGACCGAATTTGAAGTTGTGTACGCTATCATTGCACGGCACACATCGACGACAAAACTGTCGAGATTGCTGCCGTTCTTTAGTCGTGTAGTATTGAAGAACGCGGCACGACAATTGAAGAATAGTAACTACAGGGTGTCGGTCTGTCTGATCGATATTGTTAAACCTGCAACGCCATGAGCGCACGCGTCACCAATGCGCTAATAGCCACTACATTTGGCGCTATACAACTAGTTGCTGAACGAGCGCGGCAGCTAGTTTCCCGCCCTTTTCTTCTGTGCTTTGCAACTTTGCCTCGAGCTCGTCGCAGATGTTTGCTAGGTGAGCAACTTTGGCCACGATTGCACGCTGCTCCATAAGAGTCGGCAACGGGAATTCGATCGCCGCCAATCGTCCCGCGCTGAGGTGCGCGATGTTGGTCGTTTGTTGCGCTTCTTTCATGAATCTCCCAATTCGCAAATAGGCACGAAAAACGATAAGCGCGAACTCCGGGTCCACGTTTTCATGTGCGCGGAATCTGATGAGGGTGTTTTGAAAGCATGCTCCGGGGATTTCTCCTCGATAGAGCGCAGGCCGACCAATCAGTTCGTAGCTTTGACCTTCATTTAGGAGAACATCCATGGGCTTGAGTTCAAATCTCTTCGCCTCTTCTGGCTCAAAGTGCATTTCCAAAATATCATCGAGCGCCAATCGGTTTTCATGGACGTTTGCGACCCGCAGATACGGCACCATATTTGAGCCGTGGTGATTGCTTGGCGCACGCTGCCTCCCCAGCTTTAATTCTCCGGCGTTGCCAACCGTGGTCCACTGCCAGTGATCCGGAATTGAAAAAGCCAATCCTGGCGTCAGTGTCGTACGTTTGCTTTGGTTGGGGGTGACTATCAACTTGCCTGATGCGGCCAATGACAAAATTAGTGTACGCAGAATATTAACGTCGGAGGGTTTCGCTACAAACGTTTCAAAGTTCTGCCAAATTCGGTGCCAGGCGGTGGTGAATTCGTCGGGGGTGGTGGCTGTTGTGAGGGCGTCGAGGGCGGAGCGGGTGAGGCGAGTGCCGAGTTGGCGCTGTGCGTTTTGTTTTGCTTCTAATTCATCGCACAAGGCCATGAGCTGATCGACTTTGGCCACGATGCGCTTCTGCTCGGCAAGCGGCGGCAGGGGGATGCGTAGCTTTTTTAGCGTGGAAGCATTTACGTTAGGTTGGCCAGTCCCGGCGGCTCCAGCGTAGAGCTGCTGCCAGTATAGCGACGTTGAGGTATAGGCCTTCAAAAACCGCGGCAACACACGATGGTTCGGCGTGGCGCGAATTAAATACGAGGCAAAGACCGCGCGGCAATCGATGCCTTCCGCTAGGTACGTCTTGCCTATCGTACCGCCAGTTCTTGCGATAAGCAGGTCGCCGTTCTCGAGCGAATAATTTTCCGCGCGTTCTGCATCGATATCGCAGTATGGAACGGTGTCCCAATTAACGCGGTCATCTTGAATATCGGTGATGCGCAGCATTTTTGCGTCGGACTTAGTTCGTGACGCCGACGCGGTGTAGCCGTAATGCACACGGGTTGTAACGTCTTCGAGCACACTCCACTGCCAGTCTTCAGGAATTGCGGGGTCGCCTGCACTGCCTTGCGTGGCGATCGGCCGTTGTGCGTCTGCGTCATTTGTCAGGCGTCCTAGTATCGCAATGTCGTGCATTGCCCGCCGAACAATGGAAACGTCGTTGCTCTGCGCTATCAAGTCGATGAAGGCATCGATCGAGCTCACTTCCCACCTCCCTCAATCGCCTTCCGCAATTCCTCCTTCAGCATCTCCCTGACTTTCGCAGCCTCGGCGACCGCCAGTTGATACTGAGCCAAAAGCTCGTCGGGATCGCCAGCGCCTTCTTCGACGGCGCGTGGGTTTTTGCAATCGAGGTTGTAGCCTCGGGCTTGGATGTCGGCGAGGCTAACTTTCCAGGCTTGGTCGGATTCTTTGCGCTTGTTCCACCACTTTTTCTCGGGCGCAAACTCATCGATGCGCATGGGCTTGGTTTTGGAATAGCTTTTGGCGCCAGCAGGGTACGGGTGTTCGTAGAACCAAACGTGTTTGGTTGGCTCACCTTTGGTGAAGAACAACAAGTTGGTTTTGATGCCGGTGTAAGGCGCAAACACGCCTTTAGGCAGCCGCACAATGGTGTGCAAGTTACATTCTTCGAGGAGCTTTTCTTTGATGCGGGTTTTGATGCCTTCACCAAACAGCGTGCCATCGGGCAAGACCAGGGCGGCGCGGCCGCCGGGCTTGAGCAAGGTGATGAGCAACACCAAGAACAAGTCGGCAGTCTCGCGCGTGCGAAACGCGGCGGGGAAATTGTTTTCGATGCCGTCTTCTTCCATGCCACCAAACGGCGGATTGGTAATAATGACATCCACTTTGTCTTTGGCGCCGTAGTCACGCAGTGGCCGCGCCAGCGTGTTGTCGTGGCGAATCTGCGACGGCACTTCGATGCCGTGGAACATCATGTTGGTCACGCACAACAAGTGCGGTAGCGGCTTTTTCTCGACGCCAAAGATGCTGTCTTGCAGGGTGGTTTCCTGCTTTGCGGTTTTGACGTATTTGCCGCGCACGTGCTCGATGGCACAGGTCAAAAAGCCACCGGTGCCACAGGCTGGGTCGAGGATCTTTTCGCCGAGCTGCGGGTCCACTTGGTCAACGATGAATTGGGTCACTGCGCGCGGCGTATAAAACTCGCCAGCATTACCTGCGTTTTGCAGGTCAGACAGCAGCTTTTCGTAGACATCGCCAAACTCGTGGCGGTCTGACGAGCGATTGAAATCAATCTCGTTGAGCTTGTTCACCACTTGGCGAATCAGCGTGCCCGACTTCATGTAGTTGAACGCATCTTCAAACACGCCGCGCACAACGCCTGCAAGCGCGGCATTTTTGCCGGTGGCCGGTAGCTCTTTGAGCGTTTTGAACAAGTCGTTGTTGATGAAGTCCGCCAGCGCGTCACCCGTGATGCCTTCGGCATCTTTGGCCCAATTGCGCCAGCGCAGCTTCTGCGGAATCGGCGACTTGTAATCGCCTTCGAGTTCGCGCTGCTCTTCAAGGTCGTCAAACACCTTGAGAAAGATCATCCACACCAATTGGCTGATCCGCTGCGCGTCGCCGTCGACACCCGCGTCTTTGCGCATGATGTCTTGGATGCCTTTGATCGTTGTACCGAGTGACATGCCGCGCAGCTTACGCAAAAAACGCCCAGCCCCGCTACGGTTGGCGGCTACAGTCGTGTGGCCGTGCTAGTCATTGCGCCCGTCGCTGCGGGCCAGGTAGCGCACCAAGCACGCGTTCAGCAGTGTCCAGCTTGCCTGGCGCAGTCGCGCGACGGGCTTTTGTTGCAAAAGCCACTGTCTCGAAACGGACGCCATAAGTGTGAAATCGCCATACGCGTCGCCCGTTTCCGCGCCCCAACTCTGCACAAAAAACGTGCGTACTGTTTGATAGCTTTGCATGGTGGCTATGCGTTGTGGCGATAACAGCGAGCATGGCAGCAGCGGAATGGCGGGTGCCCAGGCCACTTCGTCGAGCGATCTGTCGAGATCGCAACTGTTGCCAAGCAATAGCCAATATGATGAGGGTACGTCGAGCACACTAACTTCACCGTTCGGGCCAACGATCGGCACGGCTCCAGCTAGACCGACGATATCGCCTTGACACCAGCCATCGAGCAATGTTGGTTCGAAGAACGTTTTGCCGATCTGGCGCAGTGCGCTAGCGATTGCGCCTTCGAGATCGTTTTCATCATAGACCGGTGGCCATCGCTCGTTTGTCGCCGGCATGAAATCGATACCTAGCGGCGAACTATTTTACGAATCGGAAAGTTTGCGTAGACGCGGCTAAGCTCAGCGTTAAGCGCTCGATCCGCTTCTTCGTTCACCGGGAGAACCGCTGCGATTTTTCGAAGGAACGCTGGCACTGCAATCAAGTCGTGATGAAAGCAACTCACGCCGGTGCCACTTGCGAACTGTGCAACTTGCGTGTTGGTAAGCGGCACGGAGGTGTCCTGCGCCGACATCCAGCGTGCCTGAACAACTTGTTCGCCCAATTGTTGCCCACGTAACGTCATGTCTTCTTCATCCAATCTAGCATGCCACTGGTGATGCTAGCCATGAACAGCACGTAGATATCGTCTGCGAAGTGCGAGAGCTTTGCAAACAAATCGTTTGGCTCAAAGGCCCCTTCGTCGAACCGATCGTAATCTAAACGAAATTTCCCATCCGGTAGATTAGCGAAGCGGAACGTGAGGTTGCCCCCTTTGGCCGTAGTATCTCGTATTTCGGATTGCACTACAGCGCTCGGAGCGTGTCCCAACGGTCTAGCAAGCAATGAGTCGTTGAGCAAATCAGACCAGGTCAATTGACGATTCAGATCCGTTGCGATGGTCGAGAGGACCAACTCATTCATATATCGAAGCCCAAGCCGAGTTGGCACGACCCCAGGCATTGCCGCGTTTAAGGCGACCCAACCGGTTTTTAGGGCTTCGGCAAATAACGCACGGTCGCGATAGTCGCGGGTTTGAAGCGAGAGTGAATTGTTGCTCAAATTCAAAGTAGTGGCGCTATCAGACGAAGTGAAGGTGTGGACCGTTCCGTCCAAAACCGAAAGCATTCCATCGGGGGCAAGGTCTACCATTTTGATGGGAGCGCGCTGATACCGCGGAAATGCGCCACGCAGCGCATCTTGAATATCGGCAATTCGATGATCCAATTTGAGGAGCGGTTCGAACTTTGCCTCGGCAACCACAAGAATCAATGGGTTGCGCACAAACGTCTCAATGTGCCTATCGGGTGCGTTCCAGACCACGGCCGAAGCTTACTGCGCCTTCGATCGACGCGCCATCTTCGAAAGCTGATTCTCGCTCGTGCGCCTACGCTGTGAACAACTGCAGCTGCAGCTCGGCGATGGCTTCGAGATATTGGGCCTTGGTGCCGAAGCGTTTGACCAGTTCGACTGGCGTGCCCATGGCGGCGAGCGGGTTGATCTTGAGGACGGCCATGTTGTCGAGTTCGTCCATGTTTTCATTGGCAAACTTGGTGAGCAAGGCTTCGAGCACGGCGCGGGCGGCGTCGCCGTATTTGGTGAAGTAGTTGCGCTTGCGCACGTTGTTGGCTCGCTCACGCCGAGTTAGCGGCGGTTGGTCGAAGGCTACGTGGCAAACCAAGTCAAATGGCGCGTAGTCTTTACCCACTTGGTCAGCGATTTCGTCGAAGAACACGCCTTGCTCGCGCAGCTCGTCGATGATGGCTTGTTTTCGGTCGGACGCGGTCCAGGTTTTGAGGAACGAATCGAGCGAGGCGTAGCGCATGCGAATCGTTTTCTTTGAATAGTCGCGCAACGATTCAGTGATCAGCCGGCCATCGTTGCCGTAGTACTGCACGCGCTCGGCCGCGATCGACACTTCGACATCGTTGATGATGTACCGCACGCGGCGGGCCGGGGTATCCCGATTGAGTTCGCCGGTGTAGGTGCTGGCGTCGGACGAGCCAGCGAGCGCAGTTTGTGCTCCTGCAGCCTGTGCCGCTTCGCGTTCGGCCAGCGCTTGGGCAAGTAGTTCAGGATCTGTAATTAGATTGCCATCGGCGTCGCGCACTTCGTCGGGTGGTGCAAGCGTTCCGTCTACTGGCGGCTGGTAAACCACAACGGGGTCGCCGTCGAAATCTGGGTCAGCGAACAGCTCGGTGGCTTTGCGAAAATCGATGATCGTGAAGTACAGCTTGCCGTAGTCTTCTTCGACGCGAGTGCCGCGGCCGATGATCTGTTTGAACTCAGTCATCGATTTGATGGTCTGATCGAGCACAATGACTTTGCAGGTTTTGGCGTCGACGCCGGTGGTCATCAGCTTGCTGGTGGTGGCGATCACCGGATACAGCGATTCAGGCATGATGAAGTTGTCGAGCTCGGCTTTGCCTTCTTCGTTGTCGCCGGTGATTTGCATCACGTACTTTTTGTTTTTAGCGCAGTGAGTTGGATTGGCATTGACCAACTCTTGGCGCATGCGCGCAGCGTGGTCGATGTCTTCGCAAAACACGATGGTCTTATCCATCGGGTTGGTTTCGCGTAGAAACTGCGTGACTTTTTTGGCGACCAGCTCGGTGCGCTTTTCAAGCACGATGTTGCGGTCAAAGTCGCGCTGGTTGTAAACGCGGTCGGCGATTTCTTCGCCGAACTTGTCGGTTTTGCCAACTTCGGGACGCCAACCGGTGAGGTCTTTGTCGAGGTCAACCCGCACAACTTTGTAGGGCGCTAAGTAACCGTCGTCGATGCCTTGGCGCAGCGAGTAGGTGTACACCGGTTCGCCGAAGTAGTTGCTGGTTGAAATGCTGGTGGTCTCTTTGGGCGTTGCCGTGAGGCCCAGTTGGGTTGCCGCTGAAAAATAGGTCAGCACATCGCGCCACGCCGAGTCGTCTTTGGCGCTGCCGCGATGACATTCGTCGACGATAATGAGGTCGAAGAACGTTGGCGAAAATTGCCGAAACAGATCTTCTTTGATGTCGTTGCCAGTGATGGCTTGATAGATCGCGAGATAGATCTCGAACGACGGATCAGCTTTGGCGTTGGTGATCTTGGTCATGCTGCCACCAAACGGCTTGAAGTCGTTGGTGCGGGTTTGATCAACCAAGATGTTGCGATCAGCGAGAAACAGGATGCGTTTTTTAGTGCCGGATTTCCAAAGGCGCCAGATGATTTGAAACGCGGTGTAGGTTTTGCCGGTGCCGGTGGCCATCACAAGCAGCAAGCGATCTTGACCGCTTGCCACCGCTTCAATCACGCGGTTGATGGCGTTCATCTGATAGTAACGTGGGCTTTTGCCACTGCCGTCGGAATAGTAGTCCTGCGTAAGTGCGGGCGCGTCGACGGTTTCGAGGCCTTTCCAACGCCGGTAGCGTAGCCACAACTCGTCGGGGCTTGGGAACTCATCAAGCGCGAGCGAGGTTTCCATCTTGGCGGCTTGGCCGCTGCGATCGTGCAACACAAAGCCATCGCCGTTGGATGAAATCGCAAACGGCACGTTGAGCATATCTGCGTATTCAAGTGCTTGCTGAATGCCGGCCGAGATTGGATGCGTGTTGTCCTTGGCTTCTACCACCGCTAGCGGAATGCCCGGCTTCCAATACAACACATAGTCGGCGCGCTTGTTCTTGCCGCGCGTGACGAGCTTACCGCGCACGATGATGCGGCCATCGGTAAGATTTACTTCTTCACGTAGCTGGGTGTGCACGTCCCAACCCGCTCGCTCCAACGCAGGCGTAATGAACTTGGTACAAATGTCCCGTTCAGAAAGCCCCCGTTTGTCCATCACTTCAACGATAGGCGGTTGTCGACGGGCGAGCAACCGCCATCGAGGGCAATCGCATGATGCCCCCCAAATCGGGCAATGCCATGGTTCGAACTATTCGGAAATTCCTAATAGTTGCCGGCTTGGGTTGGCGACCGTCGGTGTTGTTGTCACCGCAATGCGTTTCCGGCAGTAGGTTCCATTTTGGAACATACTGAAGAGCGGTTAACACCGTCTCTGTACTCGCTGCGCGATAGCCGATGAGCCCCTCCGACGCACGCCTGCCGCCTAATTGTGCAAGTGGTGCTTGCACAATTCGCAGGATGCTCGTTGATGGGCACCACCTAATAAGAACCCGTGCAATTTCCTTTGGTTCGAACTATCCGGAAAGTCCGGACAGTTGCGCTCGCCGTTGCTACGCCTGGATCGGCGAACCTAGGTTCTCAAGCTTTGTGATCCATTGACTGAAATGTGGGCACTTCTGGCGCAGCACGGAAAGACCGATTGCGGATGCGGCGGGGGCCCCAACACGTGGCTTGTTGAATTGATAAGCAGGCACATGGCGAATGATGCGCTTACTCGGTGCAGTAGTAGGGCCTTCGTTGATCGCCTCCGGCGCCAAGTGGCCAACTTCTCGACGGAGCGCGGTGATGCCAGCGGTGGCGTTTTCGATGCGCTTTTCTAGCTCCGCTAAATCGCAATAAAGCAGCGCTTCGAATTCATGAAGCTGGATGAACGGAATAAATCGGCGGTCTGCGACGGCTGTCGCCCAAGCAGCCTCCAAGTGTTCAACCTTCGTTACCGCTTCGGTCATGCGCTCCGCGTCGGCCTTGCCAGGAAAGTGAAGCGGAAGTGCATACAAATCGACCATGGTTGAAAAGCGCGCTTTACTGCTAGCGTCTTCACGCATCAGCCGCGCGAGGTCGCCTTGAATCGTTTCATAGTATTGGCCGCCGCCGCGGGCGCCCAGCTTGCGGTTCGTGATCACGATGCGCGGGCGAAGATCGATGGAAAAAAGCGCCAAGTGAGGGCACAAGGTTTCATCGGCAAACTTCTTTTCGGTGGGGCCTTCCACCGTGACATAGAGTCGAACCCACTCGCTATTCAAGGCAGCCCACCCAACTCATTCTTTTCCCAAAGTTGACCGAGCGTGTACTCTTGCAACCACGCCGCCAGTCGTGCTGGATCTTGCCGCTGAAATGTTGATTCGCCATCTTGTTGGTTAACGACGATGACTTGTTCTGGAGCCAACTCATCCAGCAAAAGCGACGATTGCGTCGAGACGATGAGTTGACACGTTTGGGCGGTTTCTTGCAGCAGGCTAGCCAGCAGCTTGATCGCAAAAGGGTGCAGGCCCAGCTCAGGTTCGTCGATAACCAACATCTCGGGTGGATTCGGTTGCAGCAGCAGCGTTGCTAAGCAGATGTAACGAAGCGTGCCATCGGATAATTGGTGCGGATAATAGATTAGGTCCGAGTAGCGATCTTTCCACAACAACTGAGTTTGGCCAGCGCCCACATCTCGCAGCTCAAACCTGCCGAAGAACGGTGCCACTTGCCGCACCGTTTCAACGATGCGAGCAAAATGCGCGGGATGATTTTTTTCGATGTCGAGCAAAAAAGCCGCGAGGTTCCCGGCGTTATCTTGCAAAGAGGCAGAATCTACAATATTGCATCGCCCCATCACCGCAGCCGCCGGTGACGTGTCGTGGAAATGATGGACACGCCAACGCGCGAGAGTCGTCCTGATCCAAAGTTCGCTGGCTGAAGGACTGTCGCGCTGTACAAGCTTGCTTTCGAGGTGACCGCCGCCAAAATTGTTACTCGTCACGCCATACATCGGCCCATCAAACGGAGCGGCTTCTTTTTCAAAGAAGAGCGAACGATCGTCGGCGGCCTTGAGCGTAAAATTGTAGCTGTTTCGTGCAATCTTCAGACTCGCACTGAGGGTTGGCGTCACCTTCATCCCGCGAAACAACAAGGCATCTGCGCCGCCGCGCGCGCGAACGTAGTTCTGCAGTCCTTTGTTCGGATCGATGATGTTGCCAAGCAACTCAAAAAACCGGATGAAGTTGGTCTTCCCCGAACCATTGGCGCCGATGAGGACGTTCAGGCCCTCCAGCATTTTGAAGGACTGCAACTCGCGAATCGACTTGTAGCCGCGAATTGAAATTTCTTCGAGAAAGGCCGGCATGATGAGCAGTCCAAGAATAGGCCAACGTACGGCCAAAAACCATGGAGATTCAGGCCAACTTGGTAGACGGAAGCGACGCAGGTGCGCTTGGCCGCTGGCCTATTTCTTCTTCGGACCGCGGCCAAATCGTGCGAGTGGATGGCAGTCGCTGTAGTGCGGCAAGCTTGCTGGTTGATCAGGTATTCCTGTTAGGTACACCTCGCTATCACTGTGACTTGCATAGGCAGCGAAGATGTATTCAAGCCAATCGATTCGAAACTTTAGTGCGGCTTGGGTTTTGGCAGGTGTTGCTGCCGCGGCGCCAAGCGCGCGCTGGAAGTAAGCACGCCAGGCGGGGGCATCGGCGTTTTGCAGAACGTAAGGCGTTGTCATCGCGATGGCGAGCTCGCCGTCGCGGGCGGGCGGTAACACGCGTACCAGCCAAAGTTCGCGTTGCTGAATTCGGCGGCCAGCTGAACAGTATGCATCAAGTTCTTGCCCGGAGAGAATGTCGAGAAGCCTAACCACGTCCATGTCGACACTGATGGCGCTATACACTCGCATCGCCGAGTCTTGCATGGCGCCAACCAACCGAAGCGTCGTGCCATCGACTCCCAGGTGCTGACCTAGGTGGAGGATAATACTGCCGAGCGTTTCATTGCGTAGGCCAACTGCAGCGTCAAACGCCGCCCACATAGAAAAACATGAAGTCGTAATCGGGCTCATGGGTGGGCCTTGCGGCATATAAGCTTCGTCAGCGGCACCGATCAGCGCTGCGAATTTTGCGGCTTCTTCCATTGCCGTTAATGTTTCCATCATGATGGACGCCCAATTTTGCGCGACGATATACATCGCATGCCCCGGGTAGAATCCCTCAAGTTCGGTGGGCGTAACCATCGACTGATCGAGCATCTCCGCTTGTTCTCGACCGCGCTTGAACGCAGAAAAGTCGATGACCTTGGCGGATTGTTGCGCTCGAAGCGCTTTTAAGATGCGAGCCGCGATAGGTGCGTTTGGCAGAAAACTGCTCATTGCGTCGGTATCGCGTAGCTGGGTCGCCAGTGCAATCGGATTGCCTTACGAACCATATGAAAATCACTCCACGCTGCAGCTTAGTGGGCACAAGATCACAGTTGTCGCCGTGCAGTTTGGTAAGCTGGGGCGCAGAGGCCCGCTGTGAGATTTCCAGGACGCCGTAAGCACAAGCACTATTTTCCGGTTCAAGCGCGTGATCCGTTGTTCGTTGCGAGTGGGTTGGATGTGCCATCGGCGCCGACGCACATCGTGGGGATCGACCAAACGTTGGTGGATATCGATGCGCGAGTGCCAGATGAATTGTTGGCGCGGTATGAGCTGCCGAAGGGCGCGTCGACGGTGATTGGCGATGCGCGAGCCGCAGCGCTGTACAACGAACTGCTGACGAACAAATTGATCGCGTATGAATTCGCTGGCGGCACGGTTGGCAATACGCTGCACAACTACAGCTTGCTTGCCGACGACGCGTCGATCTTGCTGGGGGTGATGAGCGAAGAGATTCGCTTGGGCACGTCGGGCTATCGTTATTTATCGAACACGTCGTCGCGGGTGAATCTTGATCATTTGCAACCAGTAGACGGTCCGATTGGCCGCTGCTTTGCGCTGGTGACGCCCGACGGTGAACGCACGTTTGCAATCTGCGCCGGCAAGATGAACGAGCTGCGTGCCGAAAGCATTCCAGCGAAGGTTTTCGACGAGGCCAGTGCACTAGTGCTGTCTGCTTACTTGCTGCGCTGCGATGCTGGCCAACCAATGCCGGATGCAACGCTGCGAGCGATTGAGTTGGCCAAAGCCAACAACGTGCCGGTGGTGCTGACGCTTGGCACACGTTTTTTGATCGCCGAGCGGCCGGAGTTTTGGCGTGAGTTCATCGCTGCGCACGTCAACGTGGTGGCGATGAACGAAGAAGAAGCCGAAGCGCTGACTGGCGAGTCCGACCCGCTGCTGGCATGTGAACGCACGCTTGAATGGGCAGATATGGTGCTGTGCACCGCTGGCCCGGCTGGCTTGTACATGGCTGGGTACACCGACGACGAAGTGAAACGCGAAACCCGCTATCCGTTGCTGCCGGGCGCGATCGCCGAGTTCAATCGCTACGAATTTAGCCGGCCGATGCGGCGCGCTGCGTGCACGACGCCGACCAAAGTCTACGCCCACATTGCGCCGTATCACGGTGGCCCAGCCCGCATCACTAGCACCAACGGGGCAGGCGACGCTGCGCTTGCCGCGTTGCTACACGACTTGGTGGCCAACCGCTATCACCGCAACCGCGTGCCGAACTCGTCGAAGCACACCCGTGATTTTTTGACGTACTCGTCGATGAGCCAAGTGTGCCGCTACGCCAACCGGGTGAGCTACCAAGTGCTGATTCAGTCAGCGCCGCGGCTCACGCGCGGCTTGCCCGAGCGCGAAGACGGCCTCGACGAAGAAGCGTACTGGGCGCGCTGATACCGTTAGTCAGCTTCGCCGCCGGATTACATGGCGTACAGTGTCGCCTAATGTAATCGAAAAATTTCGCAAAAGATGTCGGCGGAGAGTTGCTGCGTTTAGCTCCCGGTCGGTATCCTGGGCAGAATGGTAAAAAAAGTTTGGATGACAAGGATGGGGCTCGCTCTATTATGCAGCAGCACCACCGCCGTGGTTTCGTGTGGCGACAATAATCCCTCAGAACTCAAAGCGGATGAATCGGTTTCGGTAACGGTAGCGGAAGACGGCAGCGTGGCTATCAACCCGCACGCCGTTGCACCACCAAACGTGGCGTTGACCTTTACTGCTTCGTCACCAGCGCACGGCGAGATCAGCGGCGCTGGCCCAACGTTTCAGTACCGACCAACTGCGAACTACAATGGTGCCGATAGCTTTACAGTGACGATCGACGATGGCGGTCGCTCGGTAGATGTTCCGGTGGCTGTAACAGTAACGCCTGTAAACGACGCGCCAGTGGCGTCGGCGGTTAGCGCAAGCACCAATGAAAACCAAGGCGTATTGGTACCGTTGGTTGGTACCGACATCGATAACACTACGCTGACGTTCACCGTGGTGACGCCTCCTGAGCACGGCACCCTTGCCGGCGTGGCGCCAAATCTTACGTACACGCCGAGCGACTTTTACTTTGGCACTGATACGTTTACGTACAAAGTTTCCGACGGCGACCGAGAATCTGCCGTCGCGACGGCGACGATCACCATTGCAAACGTGTTGACGTGTGGCGATGGCGTTGTCGAGGGTGCGGAGCAGTGTGATGACCGCAATACCGACAACACCGATGCTTGCCTGAACAACTGTATTGCTGCAGCTTGCAGCGATGGCTTTGTGCAAGCAGGTGTCGAAGCTTGCGACGACGGCAACGGCGACAACACCGATGCTTGCCTCACGACGTGTGTGGCCGCTTCCTGTGGCGATGGGTTTACCCGCGCGGGCATCGAAGCTTGCGACGACGGTAACACCAGCAACACCGACGCTTGTTTAGCAACGTGTGTCGCAGCCGCCTGCGGCGACGGTTTTACGCGCGCGGGCATCGAAGCGTGTGACGACGGCAACACCAACAATACCGACGCGTGCCTAAACACCTGTGCAGCAGCAGCGTGCGGCGACGGTTTCACGCGCGCTGGCGTTGAAACGTGCGACGACGGCAACGGTAGCAATACTGACGCGTGCTTGAACACGTGTGTCGCGGCAGCTTGCGGCGACGGTTTCACGCGTGCTGGCGTTGAAACGTGCGACGACGGCAACACCAACAATACCGACGCGTGCCTAAACACCTGCGCAGCGGCAGCGTGCGGCGACGGCTTCACGCGTGCTGGCGTTGAAACGTGCGACGACGGTAACACCAACAATACCGACGCCTGTCTAGCAACGTGTGTAGCCGCAACCTGCGGCGACGGTTTTGTCCGAGCCGGCATCGAAGCGTGTGACGACGGTAACCTGGTCAACAATGACGCCTGTTCGAATTCGTGTGCCTTGCCAGTTTGTGGCGACGGTGTGTTGCAGGCAGGTGAAGAATGCGATGATGCCAACACCGCCGACGATGACGGTTGCGGCCATAGCTGCAAAATTGAGCGTTGCGGCGACGGGTTGGTGCAATTCCCGCTTGGTGAGCAATGCGACGACGGCAACACGGTGAATACCGACGGTTGTGACAACACCTGTAAGACGGCGCCGTTTGTCACCACAACGCCAGTGCTGATCAGCGGTGCGTTGTCCTGTACCACGTCAGTCGCTAACGCCGCACGCAAAGTAGCGGTCGACGGTAGCGGCATCGTTTATGCGGTGATGCAGTGCGGCACTAGCGCGCACGCCGTGGTTAGCCGTGATCGCGGGGTGTCATTCTCGGCGCCGTTTGACCTCTCAGCCGCGTTGCCAAATGCGCCAGTTACGGTGGCGCAGGTCGCCATCTCGGCGGGTGGCAGTGGTCGTGCGTATGCTGCGGTACAGTTGAACACGGGTGACGTGTATCTGCGCATCACGACCGACGGCGGCGTTACTTGGGGCGCGTCAGCATTGATTGGCACTGCTGTATCGACCTCGTCGGGCTTGTCGCTGGCGGCCTTCAACGATGATGTGTACATCGGCTTTTCGGTGTCAGGTGGGGTGGCCGTTGCACGCAACCAAACCGCAGGTGTTGGTCCCTTCGTGTTAACCAACGTTGGGATATCAATTGCGTTCTTCGACGTGATGTTTGATATCGTCGAAGGTACCGTCGTTGTCGCTACTGACACGCCAGGCTTTCATATTCGCAAAAGCGCGGACAATGGTGTGACATTCGCAAGCGAAGTTAACCCACCCGGTCAGGAGTACTACTCGGATTGGGCAATCGGCGCTGGCGTCATCTACGCCGTTGGCACCAACTTGGGTGCTTCCGGCGATGCAGATAGCATCTATGTAATTCCAGCTGCGAACCCAACAACATCGACTCGCGTGGTGGGATTGCCTGCCGTTAGCACTGCACAAACCCGCACGGTCGCAGCCGACGCCGCTGGCAACGCGTTTGTTGCATCACAGCTCAACGGCGGTGGTGTGCAGCTTGATAAGCTGCCGGTAGGCACTACAACGTTTGCGGCACCGCGTAGCCTCAGTCCAAACGGTGGCTCGCCGATTGTGACGCCGCTGCCAGGCAATCAAGGTGCTGCCGTGGTGTTCACCGTCGGTGCCCAAGTGTTTGCAACGATGCAAACGTACTAACCACTAACATTGTTTGCACGGCGTAGCCCCGAGCGGAAGCTTCGGGGCTTTGTCGCGATGTCGAACAAGTTCGGCTTGACCCTTTCGTTGCTCTCGCCGTAAGCTGATAGGCCGTGGAACGTATCGACCGAGATGCCGCTGCAGCCACGGCTGCACACAACGCCGAGCCTGCACATGCAGCCGCTGCGGCGCCGGCGATGTCACCTAGCCTGGCGCAGCATGCGACCAAGCTGGTCAACGAGTCACGCTTCCAAGACTTGGTTGAGGCATTTTCAACCAACACCAATCAACTGGTGAGCTGGGCGCAAGCGCAATTTGGCCATAGCGTGGTGCAACGCATCGTTGGCGCGATGACGCCGACGCAAAAAGTGTCGATTACGTTTGTTTCCAATGGTGATGACGGCATCATGGCGCTTGAACGCTTGCTCAATCCCGGTGCAGTTGCGCCTGCGCCGGGGCGATCGGCGGGTACGTTTGCTGAAATGGTGCAAGGCGTGCTAGCGCGGGCGAACGGGCGCAAGATTGATAAGTTGACGTTTATTGGGCACGGGCATGCCGGTTCGCAACGCGTAGGTACGCGGGCCGCCATGAACGACGAGATGACAGCAGCGGATCGTGCCGAGTTGGCAAAATTGGCGCCGCATTTTGCTGCCAATGCCGAAGTGGTCTTAGATGGTTGCAGCGTTGGCGCTGGCACGAGCGGCGAGAAATTGTTGATCGACCTCGCGACGCTTTGGAATGTGCGGGTGCGTGCGGGGCTTACGCAACAAATGTGGTTGCCAGGCATCGAAGGGAGCAGCAATGTGGCAACTCCCGGGCGCAACGGCCAAAATGCTGAGGTGAAACGCGATGTGTCGGCAATGCACAAACACAATCTTGCCACCATCGGCAACAACCTCGGCGCCGACACGCGGCAAAGCGTGTTGTTGATGCGCGAAGCCAACCCCGCGAACCTGCGCGAGTTTCCGATCGACTATCGCTACTATTTGATGCAGCGACTGTTGGTTGGTAGCCACGATGATGCCAGCGTAGCGTTGGCAGTCGAATTGTGGTCGATGGCAAGCCCTACTGATCGCCGCGAAATTTATCGTTGGCTCGACGGCAATGCTTGGAACGGCAAACTTCAGATCGGCGCTGGTAGCTTGTTGACTGGCCTGTCCGACGAACAGCGCGCTCGCGTTACCGCGATGTTGAGCTAATCTGCGCGCTCGCGCATTGTTGTCGCTGCGGCTTTTTCGTACGTTGCATGCATGTGGATCTTCGCGCTGGTAGCGATCGTTGCAGTGGCTGGCGCAGTCGCGCGGCTGCAAGCGAAGTCGCGAATGCCTGCCGCACTGCCGGCAGCTGCAACCATTGCGAGTCAAACCCGCGACGCAGTAGACGGGCAACGCGTCGAGCTCTACGGCCAAGTGTTCGCCGTCCCAACTGTGCAGTCGCCGCATTTTGGGGTGGCGTGTGTTGCGGCGCGCGGCATGAAGATGGAGCTCAGCAGCGGCACTAGCCGTAGTGAGGTAAGCTATGTCGCTGCGACGCACTTCTACTTGTTTGACGATGCCGGCATGGTGCAAATCGCGTTGCCGCAGAATGCCGACGCGTTGGCATGGCACACGGTTTGGGTCGAAACTCACGCGCCTAACTTGGCGCTGGAACGTGAAACCACCGTCAAAGATGGCGACTTATTGTGGGTTAGCGGCGTTGTGACGTGGATCCTCGACGAGCATAAGCCGCGCCACCCGCGCGACGCCTCGGCGTATCGGGAATCGCCGAATCGCATTTTGCAAATCACTGGCTTCGGTAGCAGCGAGGCCGAGCAGCTGGTTTTCGCTGACGACCGTGCACTGATGGGCGCCTTAGTCGCAACCGCCAATCCCAAACGCATGCCGCGGGCAAACGTAGCGAGCTGAGTTGCTACTGCACAACTCGATCCCAGGGCTCAACCCCTTCTTGTACAGTGCGTACAACGATGTCATACGCGCCGGCTCGTACCGTCGTGGTGCGCACTGCACGCACGGCAATATGAGCGAACTTGTCTTTCACTAGTTTTGCCAGCACGGCGACCGGCACTTGCACGTCGCGCATCGTCGCGTCGTAGGTGCAGGTAATACGCGTCGTGGCTTGCGAGATCAGGATTTCCCAATCAGTAGCGCCGAGTGCGGTGACGGCAACGCGAAATGGTTGCGCTTGATAAATGCCATCTTCGAAACCCATTTGAAACCCAGGCGGCATGGTCGCAGCAACGGAAAACGCTGGCACAATGTCGCCAGGGCCACTGATGGTGACATTGGTGTTGGGTTTCCAAAGCGCAGCACCGGTGACGTGCATGAAGTAGTTGCCTTGCGGGCCGGCAACGAGCGACTGCATTTGCGGACCTTGGAAATCGGTCCACGACAGCTGTAGCTTGCCAGCAGACACTGGCGTTGGCAGGGTTGGGCACGTGCGGATCTGGCATTTACCGATCACTTCGTTGGTGCATGACGGTTGTTGTGCATAGAAAACTGCATCGACCTGGGACACCCGCGCAATTTCTTCGACGGAGAATTCAACGGTGCCAAGCGCGGTGGCAGGCGTTGCGGCATCGGAGCCGCTTACCGCAGCGTCGGGCGCAGTTGAGTTTGAGTCAGTGTTGCCGCACGCAGCGAGGCCTAACGCAATGATCGAGTAGACGGATAGACGAACTTGCACCAGCCGCGACTGTGCAAGTGCCATACCAGCGTCGGGGCTGCGGTCCTTCGTGCTGCCACGCGTTGTAGTTTCGCTGCGCCTCGTCAGCTTGCACAGCGGCTGTGAACCAAGGGTTACTCGTTGCGCTATTTTTACACAGCTTACAGTGCTCATTGGTTGTGGTAACTCCTCGCCATGAGACTTTGCAAACGAGGCATCGTTGTGTTGAGCGGTAGCATTGGCCTTTGGAGCGCGTGCGGCAGCGACGGCAATCAGGCTACCAACGATGGCGGCACCGACGGTTCGACCGCGGCATGCGTTGCGCAGAAGGTGACGTTCAATGCTTCGATGTATCAACACAGCTGGGACAACAGTATTGCTGCCACCTTTGACGGCAACCGCTTGCTTGTCGCAACCGTGCGCGGCGCCAACGACACGTATGCGATCGACGTAACGGCGCGCGATGCCAACGGGCAGCAATGGCAGAAGCAAGCAGGCGCAGCAGGCTACACTAACAGTGGCGAAACCCCACCGCGAGTTGCACTTGCGCAGGGTGGAGGCAACATTGCAGTGGCATGGAATCAGGTCCGCCTCGACGATGCGGCGCCGCGGTTGACGCAAGTGGCGGTTAGCCAATTTGCTAGCGATGGCACTGTGACGATGCCCGCCACCGTGCAAACGCGGGCGACGTTTGGCCTCAATTCGGTCGAGGCCAACGAGCCGCGGCTGGGTTACTTGCGCAGCACCAAGCAGTTTGCGCTGGGCTGGTCAGAGATGCGGGTTGAAGCAAATGACACCTATTTTACCTACAACGCGTTTGCCAAAGTACTTGGTGGCACCGAAGCACGCTTGGTTCAAAACACGAATCCAGGTGGCGATCGCGACTTGCTGCTAGCGCAGGTTGATGCGTTTGGCTTCGACGGTGATGGGTTGTTTGCGCTAACGTACGACTACACTTCGGCTGCGACGTACAACACATTTGCGATGACAGCCACGGGTGCAGGGCCCAAGAGCCCATTCTATATGGGCACGGGTGGCCACGTGACGTCGACGGCGAAAGTGGGCAATGCCGTGGGTTATGTGAAGTTCAGCGGCGTTGCTGGCGAAGCTGGTGTTTCAGTCAACGGCGTACCGCGACTGTTCAACCTCGAGGATGACCCGACCGCTGCCGCCGTCGTGGCAACCGCGAGCAATTTTGTGTTCGCGTATCAGACCAAAGGCGATTTTCCTTTTCGAGTGATCGAAATTGCGCCCAACGGTACGGTGGGCCGCACGCGTTACACGGCGCCAAGGGTAACCAAATCTTCAATCATCTACTCGGCGCTCGATGGCAACGCACTACATTTGGTTTGGCTGCAGGATGATCTGGGCATGTGGACGCTTACCGGCGAGACGATCTGCCTTACCCCCTAGTCGCGCATCTGATAGCCGGGCAGCGTCGCAAACAAGCGAATGAACGGCTGATCGATGTGGGCAATTTCGATGTCGACGCCCATCGCGTTGTCGAGAATTTGCACCATGTCGGGAACGCTGGCTTTGCGCTCGGCGGCTTTAGCGGCGGTTTCAAAACCGGATAGAACGTAGTCGCGCATGAATTCAGGCGGCGGAATGCGATCGGCATCGGCGGCGGCGACTAACGCTTCGATCCGCGCGCTGCGCTCGGCGGCGACGGTAACTTCTTTGTCGCAGTATCGTTGCGGCGCTTCGCTTTGGCCAGGCGCCGTCGTTATGCTGGCGTGAAACGCGACCAAGTCGCCTTTGCGCGCAGTTTGTTTTTCGCTGGCATCCCAACTACACGCCGCTGCCGTCCAGCCTTTGGCGCGTTTGCGTAGGCGGTAACCGTCTTGATCAATATAGATGGTGCGCTCTTCGGGTTTGGGATCTTCATATTCGAAGACGTAGATGCGTTCTTGATCCGTCCACAGAGTTTCGAGTCGGCGCGCGTCGTCTTTGTATTCGTCTTGGTGCACTTGCCGGTGCATGCCGGCGGGCAGATTCGAGACCGTGAGTAAATGACCATTGCCGCGCCAACCTTTGGGTGTGCGCACTTCGGTGGTCGCGATCAGCTCGCCTTTGGGGCCAAAGTGTTGCCAAACGCCGACGAGCGCGCCTTTTTTGAAGGTGCCGGCGGCAAGCTTGGTGTGGGCTTCGTCGTCGAAGAAAAATGTCCAAGCGCCGTCGCGCACGCCTTGTTTAAAGTTTCCCGTCGCGGCCACTTGGCCATTGCGATGAAACAATGTCCACGGACCTTCGGGTAGATCGTTTTTGATGTTGCCACGCGCGAGCACTTTGCCGTCGATGTAAAAACTTTGCCACGCTCCGTTGCCGGCTTTGAGATCGCCTTCGCCGCGATAATATTTATCTTGCGCGGTCCAATGGCCTTCCATGTGGCCATTGCGCACGCTGCCGGTTTGCACTTTGCGTGGCAGCTCGGCGCTAGCATCGGGCGCTGTCGCACGTTTCCAACGTGCCCAGCCGTTGATTTCGGTGTCGGCGTGCGCCGACGTAGCCCATATCAACGCTCCAACCAGCAACGAGACGGCGAGCTTCATTGCATGATCGTAGCTGATGAAGCATCTAGATTCTAGGCGACGATCACGTTGCTGAGCCAGGCTTCGATAAACGCCATAGCATCGAGAGCGGCCGGTGGTTTTGCTTCGGCGCGAGCTATGAGTTCGCGCAACGTTGCAGTTGCGTTGGCGATGTCAGTCGTTTCGACGAAATGCACCCAGCCAGGAAACTGCGCCGCCAGTGCGCGCCAATAGGGTAGCTGCGTATCGGCAAAGGTTCGATAGCGTTCAACTTTGCGTTGCGCTCGTTCGTCGCCGAGGCCGCGCGCACGTTCACGTGCAAGCAGCCGTGCGTTGCGGGTCGCTTCGTCGACGTGTGCGATGATGTAGTGCGTGGGTAGCGCCATGCGACCAGCGATGATGCGAGCGTGAAAAAACTGCCACGCATCGCGCCAGCTTGCGCCACTGTTGCCAAACATTCGATTGAACCACACCGGTTGCAACGGGTCGCCGTCGAGGATCACGAATTCATTACGCGCCGCTGCGAGTGCTGCCATCTCCCAGCGCGCGGTTTGGCGATCGTTGTACCAATCGGCCGGCTCAGGTTGAGGGCGCGCAAACAGCAGATTGACTTCAGGAATCACCGTTGCACCGACAAGGCTTGCTGCAAGCGTCGATTTGCCAACGCCGGGGGCGCCTTCAACTGCCATGATCTTGGGATGCACGCGGCGCACGTAACCACGAAAGGCACAGCGTAGGGAACCTGCACACAACGCAGCGCACACAAATGTCGCAGCGGTAGTGCGAGAATTTGTGACCGCCGCCGTTTACAGCTGACCCAAAGTTCCATCTAATGGAAGGATATGCGGGCAATCGGGGTTGCTGTGATTATGTGGCTGCTGTTGGCGGCGTTGCCGCGCGACGCAGCTGCGCAAGGCGTGTTCGAAGACGGCGATGTGCTCATCAATGGGTACACTGAGGAGCTTGGCGGTATCGCGTACGCCGGCACCGGCGAATTTTCATTGCCCGAAATGGGGCTGACGCCGAATGTGCAGGGGCTGTATTGGCGCGACCGTAACGGCTTGGTAACGCGCGCAACGGCAGGGTTGGTGATTGCGGTCAGCTCCGCGTTGGCGCAGTCGGGGCCGAAATCGGTAGAAACGCGTACCACGGTCACCAGCGATTACATCATTACCGAAACTCGCACGACGTATTACTCGGAAGAGGAAAAAGCCGCGATGCGGGCGTCGGCGAATAATGCGATCGATGGCGTTTTCTCGACGAGAAATGCCGACTTTGAGCTGCAAGTATTCTCGCGCGACCGATTTGGCCGTGGCGATGCATCGGGCTACAAGATGAACTTCTATCTTGGCACTGGCGGCAAAAGCTGGGCCTTCGAAAGTGGCTTTGGCATTGGCAACGTCGATTCGAACGTGGTCAAGGACGGCGTCAATTCCGTGGTTGGCTACGAGTACATCGGCATGCCGTTCCGGTTGCAGTACGCTTTTAGCAAAGTGCGCACGATGCTGCAGGTCGACTGGAACTGGATGGCGTACAGCGACGACCCTGCAACGAAGATGACCAGCGACGGTCGCATGGAATATTTGGTGCGACGGCATCCGCTGACCGCGGCAGCACAGGTTGCGCTGTTTGGTCGAGTGTCGTTGATGGGTGGGCTAACAATGCCCAACGTTGGCAAGGTGTCGAAGCCTGGGTATTGGGTATCGGCAGGACTGCGGTTTTAAAAGGCCACCATGAAGAATTCCAACGAACGATCAACAGGAATACGCTTGGCTGTTGCGGTGGCGGCAACCGCGGCAACATGGTGTGTCAGCGTGGCCGGTGCTGGGGCCGCAAATCCCGGTGACGCGCCGGTGAGCCCAACGCCGCCGGCAACAGCGCCGGTGAGCCCAACGCCGCCGACAACAGCACCGACAACGCCGGCGACAACAGCACCGACAGCACCAACAACGCCCACGCCTCCACCCGCGACCGATCCCGCGCCGACTCCGCCAGTGCCGGCCACGCCGCCGCCAACGCCGGTACCTCCAACGCCTCCACCTCCTGAAGTCAAAAAGCCTGAACCGGCGCGCCCCTTTCGGAGTGAGCAATACAACCGCGCCAAAGGGCTTGGTTCGTATCACCGTGCGCATGTGAACGTGGGGATCATCAGCGCCGATGGTTTCAATGACATGGGCGTGGCTGAAACCAAAACCGGCTTTGCCGCCGCCGTCGAAGGTGCGTATCTCGGAATGCCCTCGCTATACGGCAACTATCACGGCATCGAAGGTGGTATCTACTTGCGCACCGGCCCCGGCGAAGTGGCGGTTACGATGGGCTTTCCGATGACGTTGCTCAACATTGGGCGCGGTCAGCCGGGCTCGATTCGCATCGGGAATTCATTTGGCGTGGCATGGGGCAACATCCATTCGTACGCGTACGCCAAGCCGCGGGTAGCGTTGGTGGTTATCCCTGACAAGCTCGACATCGAAGTCCTTGCGATTTGGTCGCCAGTCGCGGTGTCGTCGGATTATTTGCGCAAGACCGTGTACCGCGCCTCTGCTTGGTGGCGGCTGGGCGCACCGAAGACCGCACGCTTCGTCGAAGTCTACGCGGAGTCCTTTACCCGCGAACTCGATGCTAGCGACGCCGACATTCTGATGAAGAACCTCAAGCGCAGCAACGACTCGAAAGGCATCACGGTTGGCGTTGGCATGACGTTTTAGCGTGCTTCATTTGGTCTGCGAACATGCGCGGGCATCGCAACTGAAGCTGATCACGGTGTTGGTTGGGGTCATGTTGGGGGTGAACAAGCTCGGCTCGGTTTGGCGATTTGCAACCGCACCGGAGCGAACGTCAGGGAGCTGGCCAGGCGCTTGGTTCAAGCCGAAGTCGCAATTGTCGAGGGTAACTTTGGTTGCGCCAATACTGATGGGCACGGCGCCTTCGTTGGTGAGGTAAAACGCAAAACCGTTGCCGCCTGCGTTGGCGGCGATGCTTGTGCGCGTGAAGGAAACATCGCTGGCGGTTGCATACATCGCACCGCCACGCCAGTTATCGAAGCCATAGACCAGGCTGTTTGCCGTGTTGTTGTCGATGCCGCCGTCGACAATCATGGCCGTGACGCCCGCGAAATACAGCGCGCCACCAGCCATGGCGGTGTTGGCATTCAGGGTGCTGTTGCTGATCGCCAGCTTGCTACCCCACGCAGCGAGCGCGCCGCCGTAGTGGTCGGCCCGATTGTGGACTGCTAGCACGTTGTGCAACGCTGCGCTGGCGTCATCGATTTCGAGGGCACCGCCACCGTCGTACGCATGGTTGTCAGTGAACTCCGTGTCGAGAATTTCGACTGGACCGTGAACCGCAAGCACCGCACCGCCAGTGCGCGAACGGTTCTGCGAAAAGGATGATTGGCCGATGTTGAGCGGCCCCAGTGCGTAGATGGCGCCGCCCCCGTCATAGGTTTCATTGTGCACAAAGTTGGAGTTCGTGACGGTCAGCTCGCCGGCAGCGAAAATCGCACCTCCGAGTGCTTGGCCTGAGCCCACTGACGTGTTGTCTTGAAACAGCACATTATCAACGGCCACGCGTTGGCCAGGTTTGCGCGATGAAATTCCACCACCCCACGGGGAAATGCCGTCGCGAATGACCAGATTCTTCAACAGCAACGAAGCCGTGTCACCACCGAGTTGCAGCACCGCGCGTTCGCCATAGGTTGCATTGCGAGTGGCATCGCCAACTAGTTCGGTGTCGCTGCGCTCAGTGCCAAGGCCTTCGATGGTGAGCGTTTGTTGAATGTTGTGCAGGTTGACATGGTACTTACCCGGACAAACACGCAAGGTGCCTGCTGCATCGCTAAGATCGACGGTAGTCGCAGTCGCCGCGGAGGTTGCGGCGGCAATCTCGGGCAACTCGCGGGTGGTGCCGTCGAGTTGAGTCAACACCACGCGTGGTCCGTCGGGTGCGCTGCAATCGAGGGTTTGTGGTCCGGTATCGTTGACGACACAACCTTGGCTCAACGCGAACATGCTCGAACCCACAAGCAATGATAGGTGTTTCATAGTTGCACGAAGACAAAAGCAACAGTCGTGCCGCGGTGTAACTACCTAATTTGATGAGGCAGAGCGTGATTTGCGAAGTGTTAGCAGCGCCGCTGCGATGATTTTCTAACGCTTTGCGATGCAAGAGCTGACAATTATGCCAACGTTTGCCGGGCGGCTCGTTCAACGTAGCGTAGTGCTAAGCGGGCAATGTCGGCCTGCTCGTCGCTGCTACGAACCTCGCAATCGTGGGTTGCAATCACCCACGTCATCATGCCCGTGGCTTGAACAGCCGCCCGGACGACCAGGCGCGACGGCGCGTCGTTGGCGGTGGTACGGGCAATTACCTCAACGATGCAGTCCGCTGCGCTTTGAGCACGGTGCTTTCGGCTGCACCGCCAAACATCAAGCTATGCTTCGTTGGTGGCGTGAAACCAACACGTTTGCAGCTGCCGTCGCGCTGTTGTCGCGCAGTCGAACGATATTCAACGTCGACGCTATTCACAACGAGCGGAAAAAATCCATGATGCCTTCGGCCGCCCACGGTTCGCGCGGCCAGACATGGCCACGCGCATCGGAGCACCAGACGGTTCGCGCGCGGCATCCTTGATATTCGACGCAGGGCCCGGTGCCTAACGGTTGCGTCGTTGCGCTGCAGCCGTTGGTGCGGATCCAACCGTCGCGGCCGGGTGCAATGTAACTATCGTAGTACGAGTCACTGGTGCCGCCGTAGAGCCACACGGGGCGAGGCTGCGTGCTGCACGCTTCGTTGAGTGAGATCGCTGCAGAGCCCTTAACGATGTTTTGGCAAAGCACTTTGCTTGCCATCATGCCGCCGGAGCTCATGCCGTGCGCGAACGTGCGTGCTTGGTCGACGCAGAGTTGGCCTGACGCAGTGGCGATTGCATGTTTCACGAAATGAAAATCGGAGCTATTGGGATTGTTGTACTCCCAACAATCGCCGAGCGATTTGGGATACACAAACACAAAGTCCGCAGCAGCGTAAATCTCTTGGGGCGCAGCAGCGTTGCCATGCACACCTTCGGGCGAGCCACCGCAACCATGCAAACCCAGCATTAAGCTGTGTGGTTTGTTTGGGTCGTAACCAGGTGGCACAAACATGCACCACCGCCGAGGCGCGCCTTCGAACGTTTCGTCGAAGCACTGATAGCCCGACGTTGCCGGCTTGCCACAGCCCGCCGACGCTTGCACCGGTGCATCGGTCCGGGCGTCGGACAGATTGCTTGCGCCATCAGGATCGCTGGGATTGCCGTCAGCGCCATTGTTGGCTTGCTTCGAACAGCTAATAGCCAAGCCGATACCAAGCACTGCGAACCAGTGTGATTGCCCCATGTTGTGATGGTAGGCGTTGCGGCGCAGCGGTGCAATCGATCAAATGCCGCGCCGTACGTGCCTGGATGTAGGCAAAATGGCCACGCGTGCTGCTGTGTTAAAGGCGGTGGACCGGTAAGGTGCGCGCGGGATGAGGAAGATTGTTTGGCCACTGTTGCTGCTGCTGGTGCCCTTGATACTGGTCGCAGGCGTGTCGTTGCGTGGAGGGCCAGTACATCCGAGCAGTTGGTGGAACGCGCCGCTGGGCGTGTTGGCGATGCTGGCCGCAATAACAGTGCATGAATTTGCTCACTATGCCGTCGGTCGGCTCGTCGGTATTCGACTGGCGTTGATTGAAGTTGGCGCTGGGCCACAGTGGCGTAAGTTCCGAGTGGGTACAGTCCCGGTAATAATCTTCGGCGTACCCGTATACAGCACGACGCATTGGTGGTCGCCGAAGCGCACTGGCTTACGTTGGCGCCTTGTTATTACGTACCTAGCAGGGCCGGCGGCTACTGCTGGGCTCTGGTTAGCGTCAGTGAAAATGAACCAATCGCCGGTGAGTGATTGGCTGCCCGGCAACGATATGCTCGCGGGGCCAGCGTTGTGGGCGAATCTGGTTTGGGCCAACGCACTCACGCTGCTTGTGTCGCTTTCGCCATTCAACGTGCTGGGCAAACGCGCGCCGTATTCCGACATCGACAAAGTCATCGCGTATGCACGCATGGACGACGTCGACCTCAACGATCTGAGCCAGTCAGGGCTGATCATTGCCATCAACCACGCAACCGAGCAGAAGGCGTTCGGCATGGCGGCAGCGCTCGTCGACGACGCATTGCGTGCAGCACCAAACGACCAGTTCTTGAAGTACGCTCGTGGCGTGGTTGCTGAATGCGCCAACGATCATGTTCTGGCAGAACAGTGTTTTCGCCAGGTGCTGGCATCTGATGCGCCACCTCAGTTGCGCGCCGAGGTGCAATGCCTGCTTGCAGGGGTTTTGTTTCAGCAACAAAACGAAGCGCAGCGCGACGAAGCCGCCACGTTGATTGCGCAAGCGCTGGCCGCACTGCCAGACAAACGCCATGCCCGCCGCACCCACGGTGCAATTCTGGGCTGGCAAGGTCAATCGAGTGCCGCTCTTGATTTGCTCTTGCCAACCTTTGCTGAGGCTACTCGCGCCGACGAGCGCGCCGATATCGCTGCGTATGTAGCCATGAACTACGCTGCGCTAGGCGACCACACTGCTGCTGCCAAATGGCTAGCCGATGCAGCCGCGCTCGATCACTTGTGTAACTTGCTGCCGCTGGCACGGGCACACGTTGCTGCGGCACGGTTGCCGTTTCCTAACGGAGTTTGAATGAGCAATAAAATGGCAGAATATCCGGTTGTGCTTAATCGCCGTAAAGTTGGCAAATATCCAGCATTGGCCAAAGCCGGCGGTGGCTATGTCTGGGACGCGGTGTTGGAGTATCGCGTGTGGTGCCATGGCGACGGCGATGACTACTACTGTGCCTTCGCGACCTACGAGGAGGCGTTAGCTTTTTCGCAGGCTACCCGCGGCGCTGGCGAACCGCTCGCGTTGATTTTGCAGCGCGAATACATTTCGGAGCCCGAGCCAGGTCAATTCATCCATGTGAAGGCCGAGCGGATCACTGAGTGGCCCGTGGCGTTTTTGTCTCGACCGCGACGCACGGCGACTACGTTAGCGGATTTTTTCGCGCCGGATGCGCCGTCGAATCGCGTTGATATTTTGCGTGGGCTGGCAAAGCGCTAATCGCGCTACTTGTAAAGCACAGTGGAGCAGCCGCTAGCACGTTCGACTTGTTGCACGCGAGGCTAACAAGCCTGGCTTGTGTCGCGAGCGCGATTCAGGCTACGAATCGGTATGTCGAGCATAGATTCTTCGGTTGTTACGCCATCATCCCATGCGAACGCCGCAACCCTGGCCGCGGCGTTGATCCGCAATGTCGACCACGTTGCGCTGGCGCGGGAGCCGAGGGCGCCACTGTACGATTCGGCAAGCGGCGCAGTTTCCGCCGGCACCGCAGCGCAAAAGCTCGGCGCTGGCTACGACGTGTTGGCGCCAGGCAAACGCAGTTGCCCGTATCACTATCATTTGGCGCAAGAAGAAATGTTTGTGATTCTCGAGGGGCAAGGCTCGCTGCGTGTGGCTGGCGAAATGTTGCCCGTGCGCGCAGGCGATGTGGTGTTTATTCCGCCGGGGCCAGCGTATCCGCATCAGTTTATCAATACGTCAGACGCACCAATGAAGTATCTCTCGATCAGCACGCAAGAGCGGCCAGAGATTTGTTACTACCCTGACTCTGACAAGCTTGGGGCGTTTGCCGATGGCCACTCGTTGCGGCAACGCCGCGGCGACGCGCTCGATTATTGGGACGGCGAACCGTAGCAACGGGCTACTTGCAAAACACAGTCGTGCAGCCTTTTTGCAAATTGATCCGTGCGACGTCTTCAACCGACGCTGCGTTGATTTCGAGCGGAATGGCGTAGTAGTCGAAGTCAACGGCGATCGTTTCGCGGCAGTATTCGCGGGCGAAGCCTAAGAAGCCGCCAGCGCGTTCGACTTGTTGCACGTGTTGCATTTCATGGACGGTGGTCAGCAGCAATTCACGTTTGCTGATGGTGGCGCCCCATTCTTTGTCGATGAAGATCTTGTTGCCGAACGTCATCGCGCCGGGCGTGACGGAAAGTTGGTGATCGCCAATCTTGATTCCAGGCGGCAACACGCCACCGGTGGTGATGCGCGCGCTATCAACCAAGGCGCCAAAGGTTGGGCGCAACTGTTTTTTGACATCGTCGCTAAGCGGCTGTGTGGTTGGCGACAACGCGGTGATGGTCCATTTGAGACCGTACATGGTTGCAACACAAACTGCCGTCAAGCTGGCGTACACATCGGCTTTGCCATCGTCGGCTGGACGACAAGCAGCGCCAATTTCTTCGGTGGAAAGCGCTTCGAACGATGCATCTTCAGGCTGGGCGCGGCAGCTTTCGAGCAGTGCCGCGGATTGTTCGGCATTGCAGCCTTCGAGCTGTGCTGCAACTTCGTCGCAGACGGCAGGCGCTGGAGGTTCGCTTGCACAGCCGACTAAACTGGACGTCAGTGAAACTACGATGGCTGCAGCGCGAAGGTGTTTCATGGCGCTGGCTTATTGCAACGCCGAGGCCAGCCATCGCCGGCTTAAAGTGACGTATTGTCAGGAGCTTAGCGCTGACGTTTCGCGGGTGGCGCCTATACTTGCCAGCGCTGGTTGGCTCCAGCGCGGTGTGTAGACATCGACATATTCGGCCAGTCAGAGATTTACTGAACCACTGGCAACCGCACCACTTTTGGTGCCGGCAGCCGGGCTGGCAACGTTACGCGGCCCGGTTGGCTACGAAATTTATCGAGCGCACTGATTTGATGTGCGTACGGCTGGGTGCAGCGCTCGGCACATGGCTTTTGCGTATAGAAAGCTTGGCGAATGTGGTCGGGCGTCAGCGCCAAGATCGGGATGCCAGGTTTATGGGCGTGTGCAGGGCAAAAATGCACATCACCGTTTTCACTCACGTGAAAGTAGCGCGCACCAGCGCGGCATTTCCAAGCCGAGTTGCCTTCGGCCAACAGTTTGCTTTGAAAGTCTTCGCTCAAGTAACTCGAACTACGTTTCCCAAGTGCGAGAATGTCGCGGTAGACGGCTGCGGTCTCGTCGGCAACTGGCAACAATGCGCCTTGGCTGTCACGCGCCAACATGGCTTTGGTTTCGAGGCCAAGTTCGAGCGCAGTTTTGGCGACGACGAGCGCATCGGCGGGGCGATCGTTGTTCAGCACGCTGGCCACGCGCACGCGAAACTCGGCGTGTTTGGCCAGCAACTTCAGCTTGGGCAACAACGTCTTGAGCGACTTTTTGCTCACTGCCGTTGGTGTGACATTATCGACGCTGATCTGCATGCCATGCAGGCCTGCGGCGTTGAGCGCAAGGATGTGTTGCTTGGTTAGCAGAAAACCATTGGTGTTAAGCAGCGGCACCATGCCGCGTTGTTTGACGTGTGCAACCACACGCACAATATCGGGGTGCAATAACGATTCACCGCCGGTCAACGTCACCAAAATGGTGCCTAGTTCAGCGAGGCGATCGATGCGCGCAGTCAAGTCTGCTAGCGGCACTGGTGGACTAACCGCATCGAACTCGTGGCAATAGCCACAACTTAGGTTGCAGCGTCGCGTCACGATCAAGTTTGCGAGCACTGGCCGAGTGACATCAAAAGCTGCAGCAGCAAGTTTGGCAGCAACACTAACTTCGGTGAGGGCGCGCGAGGCTTTCATATGCTGCTGGAATTTGCAAAGGTCGGACCATTTGCTAGGTGCATGTTATGTAAAGGTTTTCCCTTATTCGTGGTGAACGTTTGTGGTGAAACTTGGTCACTCCCTGTCAACCACGTGACTGGATTAGAATGTTACGGATTGTTTTTGGCGGCTGCGAGCTCTAGTTTTCGCGCATGCGAAACAGGTTGTGGATGGGTTTGATGATGGCGCTGGCGTTGCTTGGTTGCGGCGCGTCGCAGCGCGAGTTAGCGGTTATGCGCAGCGCACATTACAGGCTTGCTGCCGACGATATTTTGGAATTGGTGGCACGCGCACTCAAATCGCCAAACCGCGTGGTGGTGTGGCGGCCGAACAATGAGCCTACGTTTATTACGGAAGCACATTGGTACACGCCGGAGGGTTTGCGTTCGCAGCTGCGCCATGATTCGCATCATCCAGGCAGCGTCAAGCTTGCGTTCGCCGTCACTGCGGGTGATGAAGCCGAAGGTAGCCGTATCGTGGTTGCGCCGATCGCGTTTATGCATGATGCCAATGCCGTCAAGCTGACGCCGCTGGATCCTAGCCGTGCCGATTGGTTGCCTTGGATCAATGGCAAAACCGATCGGTTGGTAGAAGATATTTTTCAGATTACGCATAGCTATGTGGTGGCCGCCGCGCCGTCGGGTGCCGCGCCAGCGCCGAGTGCCGCGCCAGCGCCGAGTGCCGCGCCAAAGCCAGCGGTGCCCACTGCACCGGACCTTGCGCAGCCGACCGTGCCGATTGCATTGCCAGCGCCGGGACACATGTAATTGCCTAAACGCGGCGGCGTGCGAAACTGCGCTTTCATTCGATGGCCGTTACGCGGTGCTCACCGGTGGCGACCAGCTGTTTGCTGTTGTGAAAATTGATTCGTGGCGGCTAGGCAATATCGTCTTTGCGGCCGGTGAGCTGCAATAGGCCGCCGATAGCGCCAACCGTGAGAATCGAAATCCAAAGCACAAGCGAAGCGCCAACGCTTTGATCGTTGGTCATGGCAAACAAGCCAGTGCACATCGAGGCAAATACGGCTTCGCGAGCGCCGGTGCCGCCAACCGTAATCGGCAAGTAAGCCGTCGCGGCGGCAAGCGGCACCACGAGCAGGGCACCGCGAAATGTTGCGACGGGTGCGATATCGCGCAGGATGATCCAGCCGGCGATGGCAACGGCGAGCTGGCTCATGAGCGAAAGTCCGACGGCGGCAGCAAAACCCGGCAGCGATGAGACGGCAGGCAACCGCGCAGCGATCTTTGCCAACGGCGCTGGCAGCTTGGGCCCGATCAGCCGTGCAAACGGCAACGCTGCGACGCAACAAGTGGCGCCGACCATGCCGATCGCAACCCACACCACAATGCCGTCGGTGTTGACTGCCGTGCCGCGTGCGAACAAGAGCCCAAGGCCAACTAGCGCAAAGACAGAGAACAGCCCCAATGCGCGCTCGACCAAGACCACTGCAATCGCGCTGGTGGTGCCGGTATTGACGAAGCATTCGCGGGTCGCAACGCCGCGCAGCAAATCGCCAGTGACGCCGCCGGGTACGTAGTTGTTGTAAAACGTCGCAATCAGCGTTAGGCGCAACGCGGTAGCAAACGGCAACGGTTTGTCGGCGCCGTACGCGTGCAACAAGATGCGCCAGCGCAACGCACCAACGACGAGGCCGCCAAATACAGCAGTGATTGCACCCACAACCGTCCATGCGGACATACCTGCGATAACGGCGCGCAACTGCGCGAAGTTGATCAACCGCGCGATGTACGCGACGCCAATGGCCGTGCCGATCAGCTTGACCCACAGAAACCACGAGCGTTTGGGCGCTGACATCGCAGCGCTGATACCGCGCGGACGCGCGTTAGGCTAGGTGTGCGTCACAGATTGCTGCGAAACAAACGAATTACTTGTGAGGGAAAAATGAATTGCCCTGACACCGCTGAGCCCACCACAACTTCGAGCGGCGTTGCAAGCAGGTAGTCGCGTTCGGCGATCTCATGACGATCGATGTCAATCGGAGTCCAGCGTGCCTGCTGCCATCGCCAAAGTGCATCATCCTCAAACTGGTTGCGATGCGGCAACAGAAATACTTCGTCGCGTGAGCGTGCTGAGATGATGCCCATCGCTGGAGCGTCGAAGTGGTCGCTTCCGCTTTGGTCATAACGAAAGATTTGCTGTCCAGCTAGGACCAGCAGCGTGCCGTCGGGCGCTTGCGTTGAGGAGACTTGGTCGTTGGCTGTTCGTGGCACCGTGTCGATTGTTTGCCACCGGTTGCTGACGTGTTTTTGGACAACGACTGATGTTGGACATTGCCACACGTTGTACCAATCGGCACCTTCGACCCACAGGGTTGACGAGCAGCCGCTCACTGCGGTCAGCCGATTCGAAATGAATGCCGCGCCTTCGGTTTCTGAGATGTAAAGTGCCAACCGATTTGCCGCAAACACTTGGTTGGAGCTGGAACGTCGAACCATCGACACATCAGTTGGCACCCCTGCCACGGGAAGCCACTGGGGGCTGGCCGTCGTGTGCTCCAAGAGGCCATTGCTAATCACGAAGCGCTGATCGCCGCGTGCTGCGAGCCCTGTGATCGGACTTGGGGTTGGAATGCCAAACGCGTAGTCATCAAGGCCCACGTAAACTTCGTTGTGCGAGCCCAACGCGAGGCCCTGTACCGAACGCTCGCTGAAAAAATAGGACTCACTCGCGATGAATTCCTCGGCTTCATACAACCCGTTGCCATAGCCATAAAGCTTCTGGTCAGCTGCCAAAAATAGCCGAATCGACAGCGGTGCGTTGAGCTGCCAGGTTTGATCACCGTCGAAGATTCGCAGCAACGCTAAGACGCCACCTTCGAAGCCGTTTTCGGTTGTGGCAAACAGGCGGCGGCCCGCAACAACCTCGATGCTGGCCGCGGATGCGGAAGTAAAGAACGCAACTTGTGATAGCTGCCCGGCTCGGTATGCATAGAAGTTAGGGCCTGGGCCACTGTCATACGCAGCCACCATCACCGAACCATCGCTTGCAACATTCCCAACTTGAGGGGCCGTGCCAGCAAGGATCAGGCTGCTTGCGACGGGGCCTTCGGCTCCGGTGTGAACGGCGACGATTTGGCTGCCGGCGGCAACGACGAAATCATCGGGCCCCACGGCGGCCAAGCCCCGACAACCAAGCAAGCGCGGTGCTGGTTCAGGCGAATCAGGTGCAGTGATCGTCCACGTCGTCCAGGTTGCGCCGTTTTGGCGATACAGTACGCACGCATTGTCTACCGCCGACACGCGGCTTGCGCTGTCGATTGCGACCTCGTAGATCGAGCCAACTAGGCTAGGTGGTATCGCAACTGGATGCTCTCCAGCCGCATCGAAGACGCGAAACGTTGTTGCGGTAGCAACCACTGCAGCGCTTTGGTTGCGTGCCATCTGCAGTGCGCCGGCGCTGACCTCATCCGTGCCGTTGGCATGCACGGTGAGCATGCTATGCACTTCGTCGTACATTACGCGACGCGAGCCGAAGGCCCAAAAGTTATCGATTGAGCCGTTGCCTAACCGTTGCCAGCCAAATCGTTTGCAGAACGAAGCGATGTCGGCGTAGCAACGGGGGTTGCATTCGATGGCACCGTAGTCGAACCCAACCGCGACGCAGGATTGGTCGGGTATGTTTTGGTCACATTCTTCACCGTTGTCGATCTGCACAACGCCATCTCCGCAGCGGCCGGCACACGTCGCGGTTTCAAAACGACAGCTCGGGCTGCACGACAACTCGCCAGCATAAAAGCCAAAGTCGGCACATGTGCTGGTGCTGGCGACATTGCGTTCGCAATCTTCGCTGCCGGTGATCGCGCCGTCGCCACAGTAACGGGTGCAGCGGGTGTCACATTGGGCGCCCACGTCGTCGGAGTTTGCGCCAACGCAGCCAGCGGGGCGCGCCGCAGCGCTATCGCCACAATCGCAATATTCGCCGTGGTCAAGCACGCCGTTGCCGCAGCGCTCGTCCGAACGGCAATCGGCGGCACAGCCATCGTCGGAGTTGGTGTTGCCGTCGTCGCAAACTTCGTCGGCTTCGATAACGCCGTTGCCGCAGCCACGTGGCCGACATACGGCATCAATGCAGATGCCGTCGCTAACCGTTTCTGAAACACACGCGGTGTTGGCTGCTTGCGCTTGGCAAGCCGCAACGTTATTGGCGTTTTCGCAACGGTTGGTGGTGGGCACACAGACCAGGTCGGTCGGGCACAGCACGTCATCACACGTGCCGAGTTGCGAGCGTACACATCCACAAAAACCCACTAGCAACAGTGCCCAGATCCGCATGGCTCCAAAATATCATGTCAGTCATGGTGCTCGTGAGCGGATTGGCTGCCGAGCGCATGTGTGCACATCACCCACCCTGTGCAGCCTAACTCATACAGCATGCGAACTTGCCGGCGCGGTGCTGCTGCTTGGCCACCGTTTACGATAGCCCTGTGGCGTTTGCCCCGTGGCTGCAACAAATGCGCGCGTAAACGACGCGGGTTGCGCAAACCCGACGACAACGGCGACGTCTTGAATGGCGACGCTAGTGTTGCTCAGCATGTCACACGCCACCTCGATGCGCGTTTGCGAAATCAAATCGCGGATCGACGTTTGGTCGTGCTGCAAACGGCGTTGCAAGGTACGCGGCGTCAGGCGCAGCGCTGCGGCCAGCTCGTTGCCGTTAGGAGGATTTTGTAAACGAGCTCGCACAAGACCGCATACGCGTTGCCGTAGGTGCGAGCTCTCGCTTTGTTGGTCGTCGCACATGCGCCGCGCAACGTCAGGATCGGCGGTGCGCAACGGCGCAAGCAGCGCTGCATTGGTGATTCGGATCGCCGACTGGTGGTGGCCAAACGTTGGCAGCAGGCCAAACAGCGAGCGCCAGCGCGAGGTCAACACGCGCGTGGGCGCGGAACGGCGCAACGTCACTTGTTCGGCGCTGACACGCGCCGCAAGGTTTAACAACTGGTGGTGCAACACAGCGATGGCTAGTTCTTCGAGATGCACGGACAACCACGACGCACCGACGCTACGCACCACAATGTCGACGGCGTCTTTCGAAACCGGAATCACGTGCAACGCTAGGCCGGCCGCCATCTGCGAAATGTATTGTCTGCCGAGTAGATTAAGCGCTTGGCCAAGCGTGGCTACGCTGATGGTGTGGTAGCCAGCTCGGCCGAACGAACCGAGCGGCAAGTCCTGTGCGATGATGATGGCGAGTTCTTCACCTACAGCTTGCGCCGCAGTTTGCCAAAACGCTGCGGCCGCGGTCGACGTGAATTCGCGTGGCACGGCCACGTTGTGGCCAAGTCTGGCAACGATTCGGTGGGCGGCATGCGCCACCGTGAAGCATGCGACCGAATGTAGGCCGGGGGCGGGCGGCTGCGCATCCTCGGAAGCTAGGCTTTGCTGGTCCATGTATTCGGTAGTCACAATGGCGGGAGCAAAGTCGCAAATTAATCGTGGACGATGATGTGTTGTAGTTCTGGAATGATTGCGGGCGGTTAGGCTGGATTGCTGGCTGCGAGTTTTGGCCTTCGGTAGTGGCAACCGCGGTACTCGAACAAAAAGTTGGTTGTTCATAATTTGTTGTGTGAGCGCCGGCCGCCATGTCACAAAAAAACGGAGCGTGTCCAACTTTGCTGCCGGCAATGCGCGGCGGCCGCCGTGCTACGCTTAACGTTGATGAAACAATCGACAATGCTTGCGGTGACACCATGGCTGCCGCGATTCATGATGGCAACCGTTGGGGTCATCAGCGTCGGGCTAACATTGGTGCCACGCACCGCTGGCCCGCAGCAAGCTGGGCCGGCACATGCTCCGACGAGCGGTCCAGTCATGCAGCATGGCGTCGAAATTCATCTTAAACTACGGAGCGAAAGCTCGCCGATAGGGCTGTTAGCAGCTACCGCACCGTTGCTGCATCTTGCGGCCAACGTCCACGACGCACGGGCACGGTGGCGTGTTACGCATGCATCGGCTGACGAAGCTGAGGCTATGGTTGCGGCATTGCTGGCCGATCCTGCCGTCGAGACTGCATTTGTGGCGCCGACGATCGCGCTTGCTGTGACGGTGCCGAATGCGATGGGCGGCGATGTTCAACGCGAAAGTTGTCCAATCGCAACCCCATCGTATGAGTCGTATCAAGGATATTTGGCTCCAGCGCCAGGTGGTATTGATGCGGCTGCTGCGTGGCAACGCGGTTCGCGTGGGGCTGGCGTGTGGTTTGCCGATATCGAAGGCAATTGGAATCCAGCACACGAAGATCTCGACGGGAAACGCATCACGCACGTCGGTGGCGAACGCATCGACGATCGCGGTTGGCGCGCGCATGGCACTGCCGTGCTCGGCGAAGTGGTGGGTGTCGACAATGGCAAAGGGGTCGTTGGCATTGCGCCTGATGTTGATCGCGTGTTCACGTCGTCGATCGGTGGCACGTCGGTGGCCGATGCGATCAACGCAGCGCAGATGGCTTTGCGACCTGGCGACGTGCTGTTGATTGAGCTGCAAGGTGCGGGGCCGCGCCGCAACTACATTGCAGTTGAATATTGGGACGACATTTACGATGTGATTCGCGCCGCAACGGATCGTGGCGTGATCGTGATCGAAGCGGCTGGCAACGGCGGCGAAAATCTTGAACACAAAGCGTATGGCGGTAAATTCGATCGCCGCGTGCGCGACTCAGGCGCGATCGTCGTCGGTGCCGGTGGGCCTGCACGCAAAGGATTTACCGACCGTGCGCGGCTGGATTTCTCCAACTACGGCGCTCGGGTTGATGTGCAAGGCTGGGGCCGCGGCGTGGCCACGTTGGATTATGGTGATTTGCAAAAATGTAGCGAAGCTGGCGACCGACATTACACCGACGCGTTTTCCGGCACGTCGAGCGCGTCGCCGATCGTCGCTGGCGCCGCAATTTTGCTGCAAAGCATGGCACGTGCGCACGGTGCGCCGATGACGCCCGTGCAGATGCGTGACGTGTTGCGCGCAACGGGCACCGCGCAAACTGGCAACACCAAGCAGCAGATTGGGCCGCGGCCAGACCTCGCTCGTGCGATCGCCCGCGTGTGGCCGGATCGGTAAAACACGCAGTCGTTGTGCTACCGTGTAGGTAATGAATTTCACGAGTCGTTTCGTAACCTGCGCCACGCTGCTTAGCGTCGCAATCATGGGCACGGCCGCATGTGGTGGCAGCGCAAAACCTTCGACCTTAGGTCCGGGCGCCGGACCGACTGGAACGGCTTCGGCTGTCGTTGATCCGACGCCTGGGCCAACGCCGCCAACACCACCAACCTCAACGGCGGCGGTCATCACGCCGATTGTGTTGACGCCGTTTGTGGCAGCGACGGTAACGCCGCGTGCCAAGAGCGGCAAAAAAGGCAAATACGGTTGGGGCTTAGGGCTCTGCGACTACAAGGGCATCTATGACACCGGGCGCTATACCGAAGCGGAGCTCAAGGCTACCGAAGCGTTGATGCAGGCGAGCTATGTGCCAATCCTCGACGGTAAAACCACGCGTGCTGCGCTTGATCAAGAATACGAAGCGATGCGCAAAACGGTGACCGAACTTAAAATCGTTGCTGAACCCACATGGGAGCAGTACCGCGCAGCCAAACTCAATGCCGCCCAGCAGCGCTACTACTTGGCGATTTCAGAAATTGAATACCGCACTGATCCACAACGGTTGAAAGCTAATCCGTCGTATCCGCAGTGCAAACAGTTTGCCGACTTGTTGCTTGGCGGCGACCAGGCCGCGATCGATTTTTGGCTCGCTGGTGAAAAACCGCGCGGCAACGTTGAATATCAAAAAGCTGTTGCTGCCTCGAAGACGCCCGACGGTGCAAACCAGGCTCGCACCAGTATCCTCAACTATGGCTGGCACAACTGCGTCAACGCCCTCGTCGAAGACTTGCCGTTCGATGAACAAGAATTTGAAAAATTGTTCACTGGCGTCAAGCACGAGTGCGAAGAGCCATAGCGCAGCGGCCGCGTTATTGCGACGAATGGTGTAGCGTTGCCGCACGAGCGCGATCGCTGCCAAAAAATGGACCGCGATTCCGGAGGCACTCACCAAAGCCGCGGCCGTTACTGGCTGTGCTCATCTAAACACCGGCGGCCTCAACCTCGACCTCGTCAAAGCACTTGTTGCCAAACGTAGATATCTCGACGAAGCGCGCGCTTACATAGACGTGGCGATGAATTTCGAATCGCACCGCGGGAACAAAGATGTCATCGCGTTGCGCAAGAAGCTCGAAGCCGTAGCAAAGCAAAAGCGCTGACGCCAGGAATTCTGAACAAGCGAAGCATGGTTTGCGCAGTCACAAAATGGACACTAGTCCGGCATCCGGCGACCGAGGCAGCTACAATGGGCGCATGAAACCAATTCGAACGATCGTTGCGACAGCGTGTGCGTTGTGTCTGCCTTTGGGTGCGCCTTCGGTGTTCGCCGAGGCGCCTGGGCCTGGCCCGGAAACACTTCCTGCTGTGATGCCTAAGGTCAAGCCGACGCCAGCGCCAGCGCCACCACCGCCGCACGGCGGCGAGCGGCCGGTGCCAGGGCAAATGGTTGAGCCAATCGATGACGTCGCCGCGGCCGCGAGGCTCACTACCGCAAGCAACGCGTTTGCGCTCGATCTATGGAAAACCCAGAGCGCGACGCGTGGCAACCTCGCTATGTCGCCGACGAGCCTTACGGGTGCGTTGGCAATGACGTGGAGCGGCGCCAAAGGCAAAACTGAAGCGCAGATGCGCACTGCCCTGCATTTGCAAGATGCCACCAATTTGGTGGCCGCAGGCTGGCGCAGATTGACCTCCGGCCTGCAAGACCCGTCGCGCAAGTTGAAACTGCGCATGGTCAATCGCTTATTCGGCGAGCAGTCATTTGCGTTCGAACGTTCGTTTCTCAACCTAACGGATGCCGGGTTTGGCGCACCGCTGGAGAAGTTGGACTTTCTCTCGAACGCTGAAGCGCAACGCGCCCACATCAACGACTGGGTCGCCAAACAAACCGAATCGCGGATCAAAGACTTGCTGGCCAGCGGCACGATCGACACCAACACCAAGCTCGTGCTTGTAAACGCAATCTACTTTTTGGCCGATTGGGCGAATCCGTTTAAGCGCGAACAAACCCGAGACGAAAAGTTCATCGTCGACAAAACCACGACCAAAAACGTTGCCACCATGCATCAGCAAGGCACGTTGCGCACCACCAAGAGCGGCAAAGCTTCGGTGCTCGAATTGCCGTATCGTGGCGACGACACCGCCATGTGGATCATCTTGCCCGATGCTGTTAATGGCCTTGCCGCCCTCGAAGCCGGGCTTTCAGCCAAGCAGATAGCAACGTGGAATGCGAATCTCAAAGCCGAAGAACTATCGCTGAGTTTGCCAAAGTTTGAAGTGAACCCAACAGGTTCACTGATGTTGAACGAAGCATTAATCAAACTCGGAATGAAAGATGCGTTCAACGAAAAAGTGGCCAACTTCGAAGGCATCAGCAAGAACAAAGATGCCAAGCAGCGCTTGTTCATCACGTCCGTGGTGCACAAAGCGTTCGTCAAAGTTGACGAGAAAGGCACCGAAGCTGCAGCCGCAACCGCGGTTGTCATGGGCACCCGGAGCGCCATGCGGCTGCCTGACAAAGAGTTTCAAGTCGATCATCCCTTCCTATTCATGATCGTCGACAAAAAAACCGGCCTTGTGCTGTTCATGGGCCGCGTGGTGGATCCAAGTCAGACGTAGGGGCTGATGCGCCGCGAGGCGCATTTTATCTGGTCTGCGGGTAGACCTGGAGGATTGCCAGCGCGTCGAAGGTTACATGCGACCCAATCAAGTGAAGTTCAGCTCGGCGCTTTGCCTCGCCATGGCAGCAACAACCTTTGCGCAAAGCAAAACGGCGCAGGCGTGTGACCCACCAGAGGGGCCGCCACATGCGGCGTTTATGGCCACGCCGTACGCGGATGGCACGAAGCTGCAGCGCACGGTGGATGTGCAGCCATTCTTCTTCGTGACAATGATCGACGACGGCGCCGGGCTGACGCTTCGGCAAACGTCGGCGTCGTGTGACGCAACCAAAGCGTGCACAGGTGCCGATATTAAGCTGGCAGTGCTAGGCGAATCGATGTTTGGCAAGTTTGTGCAACCGACCCAAGCGTTGCAACCCGGCAAGTCGTATCAACTGGCGAAAGATCTGCCGTTGTTGACGTTTGTCGTCGACAAAGCGAACAAAGCGCAACGCGCAGCGGCTGCCAGCGAGCGTCAAGCCGCAGCGACGTGGACGGGGCTTGGCGCGGTGACAACGGCGGTCGAAGGTGTGCGCAATTCATGCAGCATAAAAGGTGGCAAGGTTGCGCGCGCGAAACTGGCGAACTACGCAGCTGCTCTCGATACCAATTGGTTGTATTTCTACGACGCCAAACCAGACCCTGCTGCGCCACGTACGCATCTGGTTTATATCAGCGCGATCCATGGCGACAGTGTGATACTGGAAACCGCGATACCGATGACGATTGCCGGTCCGGTGTGGCGTGGCGTTGCCGCTGGTGCGCAACGTTGGATTGCCATGGGCGATCGTAATGGCAACATCGGTGCGGCGTTTGAGATCAAGTTTCCGAAATCCTAATTCGGCTGCAACGGGTCGCTTTGCAGCAAACCAGCGGGCACGGCAGGATTGCGTAAGGCATCACCAGGCAAGCCGAGCCACATCGCAGCAGTCGGGGCGATTTGGGTCATTGCGATGTTGCGGGTTGGGCGCAACGACGCGGGCAGCGCGGGCAGGGCTGAGCGACGCCAGCCTGGTGCAACGAGAAGTACCGGCACCAACCGATCGTATGGCCACAACGAGCCGTGATGGGTGGCAACCGCTTCATCACTTTCGTGCAGGACCGTGCCTTCCGACGGTAAAAATACAATTTCGCCTGAGCGCTCGGAATCTAGCGCAAGACACACGGCTGCCTCATCGCCGCTGCGCGTCTCGCAATGGCCGGCGATGTCTGAGGTGAGATGCGCTGCTGCGATACCAGGCACCCGCGCGATTGCCGCACGCATGGTTTGCAGCGCGGCAGCCCGTTTGGTTGCAGGAAGCGCAAGCGCAGCCGCCGACAGATACAACGTTGGGTAGCGCGCGTCGGCGACCCACGCACCGGGGCCTAAGGCGGCGGTAGCTGCGGCTTGCGCTGCATCGATGATCTTTTGATAAGGATAGCGGGCCCCAACTCGACCCACTGCGACGCGGCGTTCGGGTAGTGGTGCCGCACCGTGATCGGATGTCACGATCAATGACCAGCGATCTTGGCCGACGTTGGCGTCGAGAAACGCTTTGAAGTCGGCCAGCGAAGTATCGAGCCGCAGCGCGATATCCCAAGCTTCCCACGATTCATGGCCCCAGCCATGCGCAACGTAGTCGTTGGCGGAGAAGCTAACGACAAGATAGTCGGTAACATCGTCGGCACCGAGGCGCTCGGCGACCACCGCGGCTTCGGCGGCTTCGATCACCAGTTCGTTGCCAAGCGGGGTCGCGAAAACAGCGTCGGCAGGATCTTGGGTGTCGCGCAAACGATGCGGAAAGGTTGGGCCAAAACCTTTTTCGCCAAGCTCACCGGGTTGGTTGTCAGGGCCGCCACTCAGCGTGGCAATCGTGTCCGGGTTTCGGACTGTCCATTCGTAGTCAAGCCGCGCTGCAATCGGCGAGGTTTGATTGAGTTGATTCACCCAGGATGTTGGCTTGGTGCTGGCCCAGGCTACTTTTTGTGAGTCGTAATAGACGGCAGTGCCGCCGCTTTGCCCCAGCGGCAGCAACGCCGCGCGATCTTTGAGGCTGATCGAAACGGCTTTGGCTGCAGGGACGGCACGCGCCATCGCGTCGCCGATGCCAGGCACGCGCAGCCACATCGTGGAACGTCCACCGTCGAGCGCTTCCACACTTTTGAGCGACTTTCCCAGATCGCGGTGCCACCATTCATTCGCAATGATGCCGCTGTACGCAGGCGGCATGCCAGTGCCAAGCAGCGAATGGCCCGGCGCCGTCATCGTTGCTGCCGACGGATGTTGGCCTACGGTCCAGGTGCCGGTGTCGACGGCCCAACGCAACATGCCTGTGAAGTGCGGTTGTTTTGCTTCAAACGCCCATTCGGGCAGCTGGTCAATCACCATCAACACAACCAAGCGCGCCGGCGGCGCCGTGTGCGCGCCGTGGCCAGGCTGGCTGCTTGAACAAGCTAATGCAGCGCACAGAGGCAATGGTGCGAGCCACGCTGAAATTCGGAGAAGCATGGCGCATCGTCGGTCGCGCTTGTGACGTTTGCATAACGAATAGGTGCCGGTAACGAGGCCGGCGCGGTTATATTGGCGTATGAGCGAAGTCAAACTTGGCAAATTGCCGATGCTGCGTTTCGGCGGCGACGTCAGCAAGCTGCGCATGGGCGGCGTATATGTACAGACCGCCAACCGCGACGAAGTGATTGCTGGCCTAACGCGTTTTTGGTCGACGCTACATGGCGAGTTGCAGCCCGGCGAGCCCGGTGTCAGCGACGATGTGAAAAGTACCGGTGAGATTGGCTACGCGGTTTTGCCGCCGGGGCTAGCGATTGCGTTGGATGTCGAAGGGACGAGCGAGCCGTGGGTCGGCGTATACGACAGCGCTCGTTATGCGCAGGAAGCGTGGCTCGAAGAATTGCGCCAAGCTTTGCATCTCTACACGGGCAAGCCGACATTTTCTTTTTACGTGTATCCCGTAAAGCTCAGTGCTGGCACTGCGACGTTTAGCGGCAAAACGTTTAAGCCATGCAAAACCTGGCGCAAAACTGTCGAGGTAGCGGATCGGTTTCCGTATCCGTTTGCAGGGTATGCTGGCAAGCCGCCCGTCGAAGATACTATTTGGCTGCGAGCCAAAGTCGACTTTCCTCAAGTGTTGCGACGGTTAGAGTTTGAACCAGGATTTTGGAAGGCTTGACTTCGATGGCGCAAGCAACTGAATATGGAATGTTGTCTTTCGAGGACATCGAGTAGCGTGCGTAGCCGCCGAATAGCTTGACACGTTGACACGACGCTACCTGTTCGACATTGTTGTTGGTCAAGTTGGTCAAGCATGGTACGCTTGCCGAATGACGGTCAAAACCTACAACCTGTACCAAGCGAAAACTTCGTTGTCTGCGTTGGTGGATCAAGCCGCGAAAGGGCAGGAGATCATCATCGCAAAAGATGGTGTGCCGATGGCTCGACTGATGCCGCTTGCACCTACCGTGAAACGCAAGCCTGGAGGCTGGCAGGGTAAGGTCCGCATGTCCGATGATTTTGATGACGAATTGTCACCCGAGCTACTGGCTGGTTTTGAAGGTAGTGCGGAGGACGAGCAATGAACCCTTCATGTCTTTTGGACACGCACATTTTTCTGTGGTGGCGCGCTGCAGATCGTCGACTCTCGAAAAACATGCGGATGTTTATCGCGCGGGCCGACCGTGTCTACGTGAGTGCCGCAACTGGCTGGGAATGCAGCATCAAAGCCCAACTTGGCAAGCTTACGATTCCGCAAACCGTCGCCGAAGGGATTGCGGCTAGTGGTTTTGTGGAGCTGCCGATCTCAATTGCGCACGCTGAACGAGCAGGCAAGTTGCCAATGCACCATCGTGATCCGTTTGATCGCATGTTGGTGGCTCAAGCTGAACTCGAAGGCTTGCCACTCGTCAGCGTCGATCGAAAGCTCGCTAACTATGGAGTCGTTGTTTTTGCCGGATGAAGTAGGCGCGTCACCCTACCGGCAGGTCAAACTGACGGCCACGTACTCCATCGCATCAACGCTGCCGTCGCTATTACCTTGCGGCGTTTGCGCTGCGCTAACCATGGCGCCAGCGTCGGCAGTTGCGTATGGCACTGCGGCTAGATAAATCGTCGTCGGTACTGCCCCAAATGCAGCCGTAAGGTCGACGACGCCTTCGAGCACGCCGCCGTTGGCGCCAGTACTTTGCACATAGCTCGCGCCGGTTAACGCGGTGTCGCCGCCGCCTGCTTCCATGCGGAACCAGCCTGCGAAATCATTGTCATTTTCGTCGGCGAGCGCCAACAGCGGGCCCGAGCCAGCAGCGACGGTACCGGCTTTGGCAAACGGTGCTGCGCGGGTTGCGCCACCTGGTGCGGTCGCCGATATCACGATGAAATGGTCGCTACCTTCGCCGGCGTCGTCAGTGGCAACGTAGAGTTTGCCGTCGGAAGAAACCGCAAATGCGAGGCGCAACGTGGTGACGCCACCGCCTACCACGCGCGCGCTGTTGTCTAGGGTGCCGTCCATCGTGAACGTGCCCGCTGCACACAACGCGGCGTCGGCCGTAGCTGCATCGGCTGGCCGCGCATCAACAACTGCACCGTCACGGGGCGCATCACGACGGTTGGCGTCGAGCGGCACCGCGTTTTCGCCACAACCGGCAGCGCCGAGCAGGGTGCTTGCAAACATAGCTGGTACAACGAGTTGAGACGCTTGCATGACTGGCAGCGTAGCACGTGAGCCGCGGCTTACATGGTTGCAGCGGATCGCGATCTACGCAACACTACGCAGGTGAGCGATAAACCGGTGAAGCGACCTCTGACGCCGTACGGCGAGCCGACCGACTCGCTCGAACTCGAACGGGTCACCCGCGTCGATGACGACGAGTTGCCTGTTGTTGCTCGCCTGGTAGTGGAAATCCGCAGCGACGGTTCGCGCACGATCGCGCGTGGCGGGCTCGAAGACGCAGCGCTTGGTCAGCGCGTAACGGTCGAAGCGCGTGGTGATAGTCCGCTGCAACTAGCGCTCGCATTGGCCAAATCGTTGGGTGCGTTGCCAACGTTTCGACGCGACCGCGTGCTCGATGGTGAGCCGGCAAAACCGCGCTCGATGCTGCGCACTGCGCTTGGCGCACGCAAGCTGGTGCGTGGCATGTTGGGAAAGAAGAAGTAGTTATGAAAGCAACGTTGATAACTTCCTTGGCATTCGGACTGTGCATGAGCACGGCAGCTGGCTGCAAAAAAAAGACCGCCGCAAAGCCGCACGAAGCGACCTGCAGTGAAGTTGCAGCAAACGTAAGCCGCATCGGCAAAGGCCTTGGCAATTTGAGCGAAGCCATTGCCAAATGCGAAGAAGAAAAGTGGCCGGCGTCGTTGCGCAACTGTTGGGCTAAAGCCAACGACATCGACGGACTTGGTGCATGCGTGCCACCGTCAATGGTGCCCAAGGCCGAGTCGCCACCGATCACGCGTGGCCCTGGCGTCGTCGGCGCCAAGGCGGCAACGGGCAGTGGCAGTGCCGCCACCGGAAGCGGTAGCGCTGCTGTGCCACCCGCAACGCCGTAGCCGCTTGGCTACGGCTGCGCCAGGAACGCTTCAACGTCGCGCACTTCGTCTTGGATTTTCAGGCTGCGAAAGCTACGCAGCGCGGATTGCGCGAGCTGTTTTGCCCGTGCGGGATCGCGTTTGGTGCCGCGCAGGCTGCGGGCAAGTGCATATTCAAGCATCGCGGTATTGCGTGCGCCGCTGTCTTTAATCGTTGCTGCATCGCGCAAACTCTGTTCCAGGGGTTCGATTGCTTCGGCGTAGCGTTTGACATTCGCAAGCGCAAAACCCAAGACAAACAGCGCATTTTTGGCCTGCGGATCGTTGAGCCGCTGCAACGTTTTTTGTGCCGGGGCGAGGCTTGGTTGCGCTAGACGAAAACGCCGAAGGTTTCGAACTTGTGCTGCGGTGTCGACGATCGAGATGATGCAGGCGGTGGACACCGTATCGTGACTGCACCAGTTACCATTGGGTCGCTTGCGCCAGGCCTGTGCAACCAATGTTGGGGGGCCAACCTCAATCGGCAGTTGGGCCGAAACACGAATCAGCTTTCTGATCTGCCCGTAGGCCCGGTCGAAAAACTCTTTTAAGCAAACGCGAGTTACGCAATCTCGCAGAGTTCGGTCAATGGCGAGATATAGCTGGCCAACAACATGAGGCTGACTTTGCCGAAGTTACTCAACTTCGTCAGCTTGCGTTTGAGACCGCGCAAGGCAGTGCTGAGCTTGGATGGTCCAGCGGACAACACAGGTGTCAGGCTAATGGTTTCACGCGCGAAATAATGTTTGAATTTGGCAATGCTTTGGCGTTTTGCATCCGTGTCCTGAGGCGACGGTACGCCACCAAGATCAAACCATTTATCACCTAGGCCATGCGCCCATTCGGCAGCTTCCCACAATGGCAACAAGGTTTTGCCGTAGGTCCGACGAGTTGATGATGATGCGCCAAGGTGAAACGTGGCTTGGCCGTGGTGGCGCGCAATCATCACGGCACTATCGAGTTCGTTGCCGTTTTCGCCTAAGAACAACGCGACAGCATCGGTTGCGATCAAGGTTGCAAAGGAATTGAAATACGCAGGCGGTCGGTCGTTGGCGCCTTGCGCTTCCATCATGGTCGCATACAGTGCGCTGACCGCAGCGAGGTCTTGTTGCGTGCCACGGCGAACAACGAGGCCTGCATTTTTAGCTTTGCGTGCTTCACGACGAAGGTCGGCGTGTTCGCGTTTGTTGAAGATGGTCTCGGCGGTCGGCTCGTTGAGCGAGAGCCGTACGGTTGAGGTATGCGGGCCGTGAAAATCGGTGGATGCTTCAAAGCCATGGCGTGATGCGACGGCGGCCGCTGCGGCACCGTCACTGCCCGTGAAGTAAGGCTGAATTCGAAGCTGGTCGATGCCATGCCACTTGGTGACACGCAGCAGTGCAGGCAAAACACGTTCAAGATCGCTAACATCGCGGACTACTGGGCCACGTTCAATGACGGCTGCTGGGGAGCGCAGTAACCCATTGGTGCGGCGCAATAGCCGAGCTGCGCCAACGAGTTTGCCGCGTTCACGAAACAAGATGTAGCGTTGGCCAACCCCAGGTTGGCAGGCCACAGGTGCCCATGCGAGTGCCTGTAAATAGTGACCAGCCTGAGCGCTGCTCATAAATTCGGCATACGCCTTAGCATCGGCACTGCTAAGCGCATGACGCACATACGAAACTTCCATCGGCCCCAATGTAGCCTGGAAAGGTAGGCAGATGAACCGTGTTGCGCTCAGTTTTTGGGGTGCCGGTCGGCAGTTCTGAGGGCGAAATACTCTAATTGGCACCGCTAGTTAAGCGATTGTCCGAAAATGGTCCGAAAACCAACAACGCGCTGGGCCAAATGAAAGGCCACAACGCGTTGGTGTACCAAGTGAGCTGAAAACTAGAACGTAAAAGTTGCCAGAGGCGTCGGCAGTTCGCCGGCTTTCTTTTGTAATCCCGGCAGGTTAGGAGACGATTTACGCTCCACCATCGCAATAATTGGTTCAGACTTTCGAGTTACCGCCGCCACCGCCAACGTCTTCTTTGCGCGAGGTGTGCCGGTACCAGGTACTTCTTGAGCTGCCTTACGTGCAGCAGGACGCGCCGTCATCGCTGAATTCCGCATATTGAAACTCCCCCCGGAGCTTTGTTGTACTTTGACTCTAAGGATCGCTGCGTCGATCTGTCAATGTAGGCACTTGGGTTTGTTTGCGGTTGGCTTTACATCCCGGGGATCCTCACCTATAACACTTCAACTTTACAAAGGAATTTACCCCCATGGAGTTGCGCCTTCTCGCTGGAAATTTGCTTGAGACTCAATGCGATGTGCTCGCCGTCACCTGTTTTGGTGACCCCGCGAAGGACGCAACCGTAAAGGCGCTCAATGCTGCGCTCAGCGGTTTGGTGCTTGAAGCTGCGGCGTCCGAAGGGTTTGAAGGCAAAAGCCTGCAAACGCTTGGGTTGCACACTGCAGGCAAATTGCCAGCTAAACGTATCTTGGTGGTTGGCCTTGGTAACAAAGCCGATTTCTCATCGCCGCAACTGCGTGACGTCACGGCGTGCATCGCTGCGTACGGCAACAAAGTCAGCGCGGTGAACGTTGCTTGTTTGTTGCCATCGCTCGGTGGCAAGCGCGACGAAAAAGCGCTGCAACATGCAACCGAAGGTGTGCACCTTGGCGGTTACAAATTCGATCGCTACTTGACCTCGGAAGACGCCAAGAAAAAGCCTTCGTTGCAAACCATCAACTTCTTCGTCGAAGCCAAAGCGCACAAGATCAGCGCGTCGGATGCCAAACACGCAGCTGCGCAAATCGAACGCGGCACCGTGGTGGCAAGCGCGATCAATACTGCGCGTAACTACATCAATGAACCAGCTGCAGTGATCACGCCGACGGCGTTGGCGCACGAAGCCGAAGCGCTGGCGAAAAAGCACAAGTCGCTGACGGTGACGGTGCTCAATCCAAAGAAGTGCGCCGAGCTCGGTATGGGCATGTTCTTGGCGGTTGGCCAAGGCTCGGATCAAGAAGCACGTTTCATTCACATCAAATACACGCCAGCCAAAAAAGCCAAAAAGAAAATTGCGCTCATCGGTAAGGGCGTCACGTTTGACTCCGGCGGTTATTCGCTCAAGCCATCGTCGGGCATGGAAGACATGAAAGTCGACATGTCGGGCGCCGCTGCCGTGATCGCATCGATGGATGCCGTTGCAACGCTTGGCTCGGAACACGAAGTGCACGCGGTGGCTGCTTGCTGCGAAAACTTGGTGTCGGGCAAAGCGTACA